>NZ_CALMAW010000053.1 GCF_937859915.1 uncultured Sphingomonas sp.
GCGCGGCAGCCCTGCTGGACGACCTGCCCAAGGCGCAGTGGCTGCTCGGCGACCGCGGCTACGACGCCGACTGGTTCAGGAATGCGCTTCAGGAGAAGGGCATCAAAGCGTGCATCCCGGGGCGAGATCGCGCAGCCAACCCGTCAAATACGACAAGCGCCGCTACCGAGGTCGCAGTCGGATCGAGATCATGTTCGGACGCCTGAAGGACTGGCGCCGTGTCGCTACCCGCTATGACCGATGCCCGACCGTCTTCCTGGCCGCCGTCGCGCTCGCGGCCACCGTCATCTTCTGGCTATGACCAATGGGTCCTGAGCTTAGGCCGTTCGAGTCGGTTTAGGCGCGCATCGGCACTTGCTCTTGACACACCCTCCGCGTTGCCCGGATCGATCGGTCTTAAGACAATGAAAAATCGGCCGGCAGCTTGCCGAACGGCGCGATCATCGTTCGATACTGTCGTTCCGCATGTCCATAAGCTTCGCCGGCGACGCGTTCCAGTTCGCGGCGGTCGCGGATGACGAGGCGGCCGCGATTGCATCGGACAAGGTGATCGCCCTCCAGAACATGCATCGTATCAGTGATGCTGGCACGACGGACGCCGATCGCGTCCGCAATCTCTTCGTGGCGGACATGTAGTTCGTCACCATCGACGCGATCGTGGCGCATCAGCAGCCACCGGGCGAGATTCTGATCGAGGGAATGATCGAGGTGCGATGCAATGGCGCGCGCCATCTGCAGGATGATGGTCTGCACGAAGCTCAATAGGACCATTCTGAGGGTGCCACTCTCCCGACAGGCATCGAGGAAGCTTCGCACGCCGATCCGCAACGCCGATCCGTCATGGCCCTGAACGACAGCCGAGTGGCACGAGCGCGCACATCCAAGAAGAGCTGGCCAGCCAAGCAATCCTTCATGCCCGACGACAGCAATCTCGATATGCCGGCGGCGGCCAATGCACTCCTCGACCGAGAAAATGCCCGAATTCGGGAAATAGACGAAGTCGAGCGCTTCGTCGGGTTGGATCAGCACCTCGCCGCGTTTCAGCTCAATCTCTTCGAAGTGCGGCTCCAGCAATTCCCGATCGCTGCGGTCCAAGGTCTGCAGCAGGATATTCCTGCTGGATGTCATCGTCCCAAACTGGCTCGAGCGCATCAGCATATCGCGAACTTCCCCAACGTTCGCCGAAGATACGCGGCAAGTGCGCTTTGGATTGAACGAGCGACAATTAAGTTCGGTCCGTTCGCGAGACATTCAATCTGCGATGGCGGAGGGCTTATGTACGCTGCCGTACCCAGCCAAGCCGCTGCTGGCGTTGCCGGGAAATCGGTGCGAGCCTTCGCCAAACAAATCAAGGGAGGCTTTCGGATGACCGACCAGGACCAGATCATCGACGTGCTCGAAGATCGTGCCAAACGACGCGAGGACAGGCGATCCTTCTTCCGTGCCTTCGGCGCGGTTGCTGCGGGCGGATTGGTGGCCTCGACATTGTCGAGCGCAGCACAGGCCGCAGCAATCAGCGATGCCGACATTCTCAACTTCGCGCTCAATCTCGAATATCTCGAGGCGCAATTCTATCATTATGCGGTGTTCGGCACCGGCCTGCCGGCCAATATCCTGACCGGGACGGGGACTCAGGGCGCCGTCATCGGCGGACGGCAGGTCGCGTTCAAGGATCCCGTCGTCGCCGCCTATGCCAAGGAAATCGCGACCGACGAGGTCAATCACGTCACGTTCCTGCGCACGCAGCTCGGCGGCTCGGCGGTATCGCAGCCGGCGATCGATGTCGGCACCGATCCCAATGGCGCCTTCTCGAGCGCAGCACGCGCCGCCGGGCTGATCGGCGCGGGGCAGAGCTTCGATCCCTATGCCAGCGACGAGGCCTTCCTGCTCGGTGCGTTCATCTTCGAGGACGTCGGCGTCACCGCCTATAAGGGAGCCGCGCCGCTGATCACCAACAAGACCTATACCGAGGCCGCCGCCGGCATTCTCGCCGTCGAGGCCTATCATGCCAGCATCGTCAGGACGTCGCTCTACGTGAAGGGCATCCAGACGCCGTCGCTCGGGCTGATCCAGGCGACCGAGGCGATTTCCAACGCGCGCGACAGCCTCGACGGGCCGACCGACGACGACCAGGGCATCGCGCCGATCGGCAACGCCAGCAACATCGTGCCGCTCGATGCCAACGGGCTCGCCTACAGCCGTTCGACCGGCCAGGTGCTCAACATCGTCTATCTGAACAAGGCGGCGGTCGCCAAGGGCGGCTTCTTCCCGGCGGGCATGAACGGCAACATCACGATGAGCGCCGCAAACTAAAAACGCGAGCCAAGGGAGGCATTGCCATGAACCAGCATCATCTCATCGCCGAAGTGCTCGAGCGCCAGGCGCGTCGACGCGACGAACGGCGGAAATTTCTCAAGGTAGCAGGCGCCGGCACCGCGCTGATCGCGGGCTCGTCGCTGCTCGCCGGCTGCGGCGGCGACGACAAGACTACGGCCCCGGCGCCCGCCACCGTGATCGGCGATGGCGACATCCTCAACTTCGCGCTCAACCTCGAATATCTCGAGGCGCAATTTTACGTCTATGCGACCACCGGCGCGGGGCTGCCGCAAAGCATGCTCGGCGGTACCGGCACCCAGGGCGCCGTCGCCGGCGGCCGTCAGGTCGCGTTCACCGATCCGATCGTCAAGCAATATGCCAATGAGATCGCGGGCGACGAGATGGCGCACGTCGCCTTCCTGCGCTCCGCCCTCGGCGGCGCCGCGGTCGCGCAGCCGGCGATCGACATCAGCGCGAGCGCGACGAGCGCCTTCTCCAGCGCGGCGGTCGCCGCCGGGCTGATCACCAAGGGCCAGGTGTTCGATCCCTATGCCAGCGACGAGAATTTCCTGCTCGGCGCGTTCATCTTCGAGGACGTCGGCGTCACCGCCTACAAGGGCGCCTCGCCGCTGATCAAGAGCAGCACCTATCTCGAGGCCGCCGCCGGAATCCTTGCAGCGGAAGCCTATCACGCCGGGCTGGTGCGCACCGTGCTCTACGGCAAGGGCATCCAGGCGCCGACGCTGATCACCGCGGCGAACAAGATCTCCGACGCACGCGACAGCCTCGACGGCCCGAGCGACGACGACCAGGGGCTCACCGATTCCTCCGGCGCCGCCAACCTCGTGCCCACCGACGGCAATTCGATCGTCTACAGCCGCACCACCGGCCAGGTGCTCGACATCGTCTATCTGACCAACGTCGCCGCACAGAAGGGCGGCTTTTTCCCGAACGGGGTCAACGGGACGATCAACATGAGCACCGTCGGCGGCGCATGAACGCGACTGCGGGGCGGTTCACGCCGTCCCGCAGGCCAGGATGGGAGGGGTGGACATGAATGCGCTTGTAGCCCTCGACATACCCGTCGACATCCGCCGGCCCGCGCCGCAGGGTGCCAGCTTGTCGGAGGTCAATCGCTCGATCGCCGTGCCGCAGGGCAAGGGCGCGTTCTGGCGTAAGCTCGCCGCCTTCTCCGGCCCCGGCTACCTCGTCGCGGTCGGCTATATGGACCCGGGCAATTGGGCGACCGACGTCGCCGGCGGCTCGGCCTATGGCTATGAACTTCTCTCTGTCGTGCTCGTCGCCAATTTCATGGCGATGCTGCTCCAGGCGCTGTCGGCGCGGCTTGGCATCGTCACCGGGCTCGATCTCGCCCAGGCCTGCCGCCAGCATTATGGCCGGCGCACCCGCGTCGCGCTGTGGCTGCTGTGCGAAGTGGCGATCGTCGCCTGCGATCTCGCCGAGGTGATTGGCACCGCGATCGCGCTGCAACTGCTGTTCCACATTCCGATGGTGATCGGCGTCTGCCTCACCGCCGCCGACGTGCTGATCGTGCTGGCGCTGCAGAAGCACGGCTTCCGCAAGCTCGAGACGTTCATCATCGCGCTGCTCGGGCTGATCGCGGGCTGCTTCATCGTCGAGCTGATCCTCGCTCAGCCGCTGGTCGCCGGGATCGCCGGCGGGTTCGTACCGCATGCCGATATTCTCACCAACCCAGGCACGCTGTATCTCGCGATCGGCATTCTCGGCGCGACGGTGATGCCGCACAATCTCTACCTTCACTCGTCGATCGTGCAGACGCGGCGGTTCGAGCGCTCGCCCCAAGGCAAGGCCGAGGCGGTCAAGCTCGCGACGATCGACAGCACGGTCGCACTGATGCTCGCCTTCGGCATCAACGCCGCGATCCTGATCCTGGCGGCCTCGACCTTCCACAAAGCCGGCATGACCGACGTCGCCGAGATTCAGGACGCCTTCCGCATGCTCAGCCCGCTGATGGGCGCGGGCGCGGCGAGCGTTTTGTTCGCGGTCGCGCTGCTTGCCTCGGGGCAGAACTCGACAATCACCGGCACGCTCGCCGGGCAGATCGTGATGGAGGGCTTCGTCGACCTCAAGATGCCGGCCTGGAGCCGCCGGCTGATCACGCGGCTGCTCGCGGTGATCCCCGCGGCCGTCGTCGCGGCGATCTATGGGGCCAATGGCTCGGCCAGGATGCTCGTGCTCAGTCAGGTCGTGCTCAGCCTGCAACTGCCGTTCGCGGTGGTACCGCTGGTGCGGTTCACTTCCGACAGCGCGATGATGGGCCGCTTCGCGAGCCGCGGCGTGCTCAAATGGGGTGCATGGGCGGTCGCGTTTGCGGTGATCGGGCTCAACCTCGTGCTGCTGGGAAGCCTGTGGTGAGGCGCGTCGTCGGCCTCGGAGCGATCGCGATGGCGGCTACGCTAGGCGTCGGTGCGGCGCATGCGGACGTGTTCGAGGTCGCCGGCGACGGCGCAGTGAAGACGCGTTCGGGCGTGGCGGCGGTCGTCTGGACCGAGGATGTCGCGACGATCGCGGGCGACACGCCGGAGGCCGCGCCGGAGGTGCCGGCCGCCGCGGTCACGCTGGTCGAGGCGCCGGCAATGCCGGCGGGCTACGCGCAATCGCTGGCGATGGCCGCGTCGCAATACCGGCTCAGCCCCGATCTGCTGGCGGCACTGGTCGGGCGCGAGAGCGGCTGGCGGTCAACCGCGCTGTCGACCAAGGGCGCGATCGGACTGACCCAGCTGATGCCCGCGACCGCGCGCGCGATGCAGGTCGATCCGCGCGACGCGGCCGCCAATCTTGCCGGGGGCGCCCGCTATCTGCGCCAGATGCTCGATCTGTTCGATGGCGACGTCGAGCGCGCACTGGCCGCCTATAACGCCGGTCCCGGCCGCGTGCTGCGCGCGGGCGGCGTCCCCGCCATCGCCGAGACCCGCGCCTATGTCTCGACCATCATCGGCCGGCTGGGCGCCGTCTCGTCCGCCGTACCCACCGTCATCAGCCTAGGAGTGATACGATGATCAAACGTGCGATGGCGCTCGCCGCGCTGCTGTCGCCGAGCGCGGCCTTTGCGCAGGCTGCGGCTGACCCGGCGGGCTCGGGCCCGATCGTGGCGGCGCTCGGCTGGCTTCAGGGTACGCTGCTCGGCAACGTCGCAACCGCGGTCGCGGTCATCGCGGTCGCGATGGTCGGCTTCATGATGCTGACCGGCCGCATGAACTGGCGCTTCGGCGCGACCGTGATCGTCGGCTGCTTCGTCCTGTTCGGTGCCTCGGCAATCGTCACCGGCATCCAGTCCACCGCGGCGGTGACCCACTGATGCTGGCGCGCGCGCCCGTATTTCGCGCGCTGACGCGTCCGCAGATGTTCGCGGGCGTGACCTACAGCTTCTTCGTGATCAACGCGGCGGTGACCACCGAGGCGTTCCTGATGACGCGCAGCTTCCTGGCCTTGCCCGTCGCGCTCGTCGTCCACGGCGCCGGCTATCTCGCCTGCCTGCGCGAGCCACGCATCTTCGATCTCTGGCTCACCAAGGTCAGCCGCTGCCCGCGCGTCCGCAACTGGAAGCGCTGGGGCTGCAACAGCTACGCGCCATGACGGCGCAGAAGGGGGACGGAATGTCTCGTCCGAAGCAGAAGTGGATCGGCCCCGCGGCATGGGGCGCGAAGGAAGCCAAGGCGGGCGACCGGCTGCCCTACGCGCGCCATCTCGACGCGCACATGCTACGGCTGCGCGACGGATCGCTGATGCGGATGATCCAGGTGCCCGGCCTGCCGTTCGAAACCGAGGATTCGGACGCGCTCGACCATCATCTCGGCGTCCGCGAGACGATGCTGCGCTCGGTGCTCGACGCGCGCTTCGTCGTCTATCATCACGTCATCCGCAGGCGGGTCGCGGTCGCGCTCGACAATGGCTTCGACGAACCCTTCGCCGCGCTGGTCAACGCCCGCTGGCAGGCCCGGCTCGACGAGCGCCGGCTGTTCGTCAACGAGCAGGTCGTGACACTTCTGCGGCGCCCCGCGCGCGGCAAGACCGGCTGGGCCGATCGCCTGCGCCGCAAATTCGCCGGCAGCGAGGCCGAGACCGACATCGGCGATGCGCGCGCGCTCGATGCGGCGTGCACGGCGCTGATGGCGGCGCTCGAGCCCTATGGCGCGCGGGCGCTCGGCGTCTACGATGGCGCCGGGGGACGCTGTTCCGAGCCGCTCGAGATGCTGTCCGCGATCTACAATGGCGAGATGCGCCCGGTGCTGCTGCCCGAGGACGATGTCGATCTCGGCCACCACATTCCCTATGCGCGGGTCAGCTTCGGGCTCGAGGCGATCGAGGCGCGGCGCGCGGCCGGGCGCGACTTTGCCGGCATGCTCTCAATCAAGGACTATCCCGATGCGACCCGCGCCGGGCTGATCGACAATATCCTGCGCCTGCCGCACGAACTGGTGCTGACCGAAAGCTTCGCGCCCGCCGACCGCCAGGTCGCGCGCGAACGGATCGATCTCGCCATTCGCCGCCTGCGCTCGGCCGACGAGGAGGCCGGGGCCGAACGCCGCGAGATGCTCGCGGCGCGCGACGCGCTGGGTGCGGGCCAGGCCGGGTTCGGCGACCACCACCTCTCCCTGCTGGTCCGGGCTGCGGACATCACCGCGCTTGACGGGGCGATGGCGTCCGCCGGCGCCGCGCTCGCCGACATCGGCGCGGTCGCGGTGCGCGAGGACTTGAACCTCGAACCTTGTTTCTGGGGCCAGTTCCCGGGCAACGAGGCCTATATCGTCCGTCGCGCGCTGATCTCGACCGCCAACGCCGCGGGCTTCCTGTCGCTGCATGGGCTGCCGATCGGGCGCGGACAGGGCAATCATTGGGGCGAGGCGGTCACCGTGCTCGAGACCACCGCCGCCACGCCCTATTTCTTCAATTTCCACGAGGGCGATCTCGGGCACTTCACGGTCATCGGCCCGTCGGGCTCGGGCAAGACCGTGGTGCTCAACTTCCTCGCCGCGCAGGCGCAGCGCTTCACGCCGCGCACCATCCTGTTCGACAAGGATCGCGGCGCCGAGATCTTCCTGCGCGCCTCCGGGGGCACCTACAGCCGCCTGCTGCCGGGCGAGCCGAGCGGGCTCAATCCGCTCCAGCTGCCCGACAGCGCGGTCAACCGTGCTTTCCTGCGCGACTGGCTGGGCGTGATGCTGCAGGTCGACGGTCCCCAGGAGACCGCGACGATCGCCGCCGCGGTCGATGCCTGTTTCGACGCCGAACCCGCATTCCGCCGCCTGCGCTATTTCCGCGAACTGCTCGGCGGCGCGCGTCGGCCCGAGCCCGGCGACCTCGGATCGCGGCTCGAGCCGTGGATCGGCAATGGCGCGCAGGCGTGGCTGTTCGACAACGCTGCCGACCGGCTCGATCTCGAGGCGCGGATCATCGGCTTCGACATGACCGCGCTGCTCGACAGCCCGGTGCTGCGCACGCCGGCGATGATGTATCTCTTCCACCGCATCGACGAGCGGCTCGACGGCGAGCCCGCGATGATCCTGATCGACGAGGGCTGGAAGGCGCTCGACGACGCGGTGTTCGCCGCGCGCATCCGCGACTGGCTGAAGACGCTGCGCAAGCGCAACGCGATCGTCGGCTTCGCGACCCAGTCCGCGCGCGACGCGCTCGACAGCCGGATCGCCTCCGCGCTGGTCGAACAGACCGCGACGATGATCTTCACGCCCAATCCCAAGGCGCGCGCGGAGGATTATTGCCAGGGCTTCGGCCTGTCCGAGCATGAACTCGAACTGATCCGACAGCTGCCCGCGCACAGCCGCTGCTTCCTTGTCCGCCATGCCAATCATTCGGTGGTGGCGCGGCTCGATCTCGCCGGTCAGCCCGATCTGCTGACCGTGCTGTCGGGCCGCGAAGCCAGCGTCCGTCGGCTCGACATGCTGCGCGGCCAGGTCGGCGACGAACCCGCGCGCTGGTATCCGCTGCTGACCGGCCAGCCCTGGCCGGCGGGTGAGCCGGACGCGCCGCCCTATGCCGAGGCAGCCGAGTGATCGCCTGCCCCTCCTTGATGTCGGGCGGCTCGGCCGGCATCTCCGCCGCGCTGCGCAGCGTCGACTGCCGCACCGGCGAGGCGACCGCCTATGCCTTCGGCCGGCTGTTCGGCGCCGACGGGCGGCTGCTGACCGCGCTGACTCTGCTGCTGACCATCTATGTCGCGCTGTTTGCGATCGGCCTTCTCACCGGCCGCACCCGGATCGGCGTCGCGGCGCTGACCCCGCGGATGCTGACGCTTGGGCTGGTGCTGACCTTCGCGACGTCGTGGGCGGCCTATCAGAATGTCGTCTGGACGCTGGCGACCGGCGCGCCGGATCAGGTCGCGACGCTGGTCGCGGGTACGCACGGCTCGGCGACCACCGCCTTCGCCGATCGTCTCGACCGTCTGTTCGCCGCGGTCGCCGACGCCGCGCAGGCGGCCGCCAAGCCCGCACCGACGACCGAGACCGGGATCACGCCGGCGACGACGCTGGTCGGCGGCTTCTCCGCCTCGACCGTGCTGTGGCTGTCGGCCCTGCTGCTGCTGCTCGGCACCGTCGGCGTGCTGGTCACGTCGAAGATCGCGCTCGCCGCCATGCTCGCGCTGGGGCCCGTGTTCATCGTGCTGTCGCTGTTCAAGGGGACGCGCGGCCTGTTCGAGGGCTGGCTGAAGGGCGTCGTGCTGTTCGCCTGCGTGCCGCTGTTCGCGGTGCTGATCGGTGGCGGCGCGGTGGTCGCGATGGAACCGATCGTCAGCGGCATCGCGGGCGAGGGCGGTCAGCCGTCGAGCCGCGCGGTCGCGGTGCTGTTTCTCGGCAGCAGCGTCTATTGCGCGCTGCTGGTGATGGCGATCAAGACCGCGACGACTCTAGTGTCGGGCTGGCGCCTGTTCGGCGCCGATCGCGACCTCCGGGATAGCGTCGCCGCCTCCGGCTCCGCCACGTCCGTGTCCGGCGCGCCGCCGATGCTGATCCAGGGTGGCGCCGCGCGCGGTCCCTCGTCATCGCCCAGCGACGAGCGCGTCCGCGGCATCGTCGCCTCGCTGCCGGCACCGGCCGACAGCAGCGGCGGATCGGGCGGCGGCATGGGACGCGCCCGCCAGTCGGCGCAGGTCATCCCGATCGCGGGGGCTGCGCCGCCGCCCGCCCGCATCGATCATCGTGTCCAGGGTCTCGGCAGTCGCTTCCGCGCGCAGCCCGCTGTCCGTTCGAAGGAGCAGATCTCGTGAAGCGCCGCCTCCTATCCATGCTCGCGCTGGCCCCGACGCTGGCGCACGCCGACCCCCGTATCGCGACGCGCGACTATCAGGGTAGCGATGTCGTGGTCCTACACGGGCACGCCGGGATCGAGTCGACGATCGTCTTCGCCGACGACGAGAAGATCGAGAATGTCGCGGTCGGCGACTCCGCCGCCTGGCAGGTCACGCCCAACAAGCGCGCCAATCTGCTGTTCGTCAAACCGGCTGGTGCGCGCGCACGGACCAACATGACGGTGGTGACCGACCAGCATACCTATCTGTTCGACCTCGTCAGCGCGGCGTCGACACCGGCGGTCTACATGCTCCGCTTCCGCTATCCGACGCCTCCGCACGCGCCGGCACCCAAACTCGCCGCCGCCGAGATCGCCGCGGCCACGACGATCGTCGCGACCCCGCCGTCGCCACCCGCGCCAGACCCGGCAGCGCTCAATTTCGCCTGGGCCAGCCGCGGCGACAAGCATCTGCTGCCCGACCGCTCGTTCGACGACGGTCACTCGACCTATCTGCAATGGCCGAAGGACGCGACGCTGCCTGCGATCCTCGTGCGCGAGTCGAACGGGATCGAGGGCCCGGTCAATTATACGGTGCATGGTGACACGATCGTCGTCGAGGGCGTGCCTGATCAGCTCATCCTGCGCCAGGGCAAGCAGATCGCGACGCTGACGCCGGTGCCGCACGGCCCGCCGCCCGAACGCACCGACCCGCCCACCGCCGCCGCTCGGCCCGCGACGCTCGCCGATGCGGTCACCCCGGGCCGGCCCTATGCGCATGTCGCGGACGGTCGGCCATGAGCCACGACACCCCCCGCACGCTCGGTGCGACGCCCAACCGGCTGATCCTCCAGCGGCTGGGCGAGATCGATCCGCGCAGCCTGCTCGACGAACGCTCGCTGGTCGACGCCAGCCGCAACGCCTTCCCCATCGTCGCGGGCAACCGCGCGAAAAAGGATTCGTTCGGGCTCGTCGCGGGCGGCGGCATCGCGCTGCTGCTCGGTGGCCTGACCTTCTGGTCGATGAGCGGCCACCGCGCGCTGCCGCATTCCCAGGCTTCGCAGCCGACATTGCCGGTCGCCGCGCCGCTGTTGCCCGGGACGCTTCCGGTGGCGCCGCAGGCGACCGCACCGCGATCGCTGATGATGCCCTCGGTGCCGTCGATCGCGATGACCCCGACGGCGAGGCCTTCTCCGGCGCCGGTCATGGTGTTCGATACCGGCGCCGCACCGGTCCAGACCGCCGCCCAGGCCGCAACCGCGCCATTGCCTGGCGCGACGACCGCTACCCACCCCGGCGCTGCCGGCGGCGGCTCGGACAATGACCAATTCGCCAACCGTGTCGGCGACGGTGAGGTCCAGGTCGCCAGCGCGCAGCAGCTCAGCGACCCGTCGATGACGGTGACGCAGGGCACGCTGATCCCGGCCGTGCTCGAGACCGCGATCGACACCGACCTGCCTGGCTATGTCCGCGCGCTGGTCAGCCGCGACGTGCGCTCGTTCGACGGCAAGCAGGTGCTGATTCCGCGCTCGTCGCGGCTGATCGGCCAGTATAAGTCCGGGCTCGCCGCCGGTCAGACGCGCGCCTATGTGATCTGGACGCGGTTGATCCGCCCCGACGGCGCCTCGGTCGCGCTCGCTTCGCCCGCGGTCGATTTCGCGGGCAATTCGGGGCTGGCGGGCAAGGTCGACGGGCATTTCATGCAGCGCTTCGGGTCCGCCGTGCTGCTCTCGGTGGTCGGCGGCCTGGGCGCGCTCGGCAGCAGCGGGACGTCGGTCGTGCTGTCGGGGGGCGGGCAGAGCGCGGCGTCGGTTGCCGCCCAGCGCGACACGGCCATCCCGCCGACGATCAAGGTGCCGCAAGGCCAGCCGATCCGCGTCTTCACCGCGCGCGATCTCGACTTCTCGACCGTTGCACCCGTGGCGCAGTCGCGATGACCGTCGCGCTCCAGACGATCGACGCCGGCGAACACAGCGGCAGCGTCTTCCTCGACGCCTATCTCGCGCCGTTCCGCGCCTGGCTCGATCGCGAGGACGTGACCGAATTGCTGATCAATCGGCCCGGCGAAATGTGGGTCGAGGCGGCGGGGATGCCCGCGATGCAGCGCGTGCTTCTGCCCGAGGTCGACGATCGCCATATCCGCCGGCTCGCCGAGCAGATCGCGCGGGTAAGCCATCAGGGCATCAACCGCGAGCAACCTTTGCTCTCGGCGACCTTGCCCGACGGCGCCCGCGTCCAGTTCGTCGCGCCCTCGGCAACGCGCGACCATTGGGCGATGGCGATTCGGCGGCACCGCATGGTCGACCTGCCGCTCGACGCCTATGACAGCGGCGCGCTGGCGGCGACCGACCCCGCGCCGATGCGCGACAAGCAGGCCGACCCGATCGGCTTCCTCCGCCAGGCGATCGCGCAGCGCCGCACGATCCTGGTCAGCGGCGGCACCTCGACCGGCAAGACCACCTTCCTCAACGCGCTGCTCGGCGAGGTGCCCGCGCATGAGCGCATCATCCTCGTCGAGGACACGCCCGAGATCCGGCTGCGCTGCGCCAACGGGCTCGGTCTCGTCGCGGTCAAGGGCGAGACGGGCGAGGCGCGGATCACCACCGAGGACCTGCTCCAGGCCGCGCTCAGGCTGCGCCCCGATCGGATCGTGCTCGGCGAACTGCGCGGGCGCGAAGCGGTCAGCTTCCTGCGCGCGATCAACACCGGCCATCCCGGCTCATTCACCACGATCCACGCCAATTCGCCGTCGGGGGCGCTCGAACAGCTTGCGCTGATGGTGATGCAGGCGGGCCTCGGCCTCTCGCGCGCCGACACGATCGCCTATGCGCGCTCGATGATCGACATCGTCGTGCAACTCGAGCGGCGCGACGGGCGACGCCGGATCGCCGCGATCGAATGGATCGGCGACGGCGGCAATCCTGCCGCGGCGGCACCGGTCGCGTGACGTCGACGTTACCCATACCCAACCAGAACAGGGAGTCTATCATGCGTATTCTAACCATTGCCGCACTCGCCACGATCGCGATCCAGGCTGCCCCCGCGACCGCGCAGGACATCAGCTCCGACTTTCGCGGCTTCCGGGTCGAGGGCAATGTCGGCGGCGATCGTTTCCAGTCGCAGGGCATTCACAACAACAAGCTCGGCTATGGCGCCACGGTCGGCTTCGACGGCGTGATCGCGAACCGGATCGTCGTCGGGCCGGAGGCAAGCTACTGGCGCGCCAACAACTTCTCTGAGAATTGCTCCGCCGGCGTCAACGGCGGTTCGGTGTGCGACAAGTCGTTCGAGGAATATGGCGCCGCGGTCCGGCTCGGCTATCTGATCACGCCCAACCTTCTGGTTTTCGGCAAGGGCGGCTATGTCAGCAATGAACAGCGCAAGCGGTTCGATCCGACGTCCAACATCTTCTATGTCAACGGCAGCATCGTCGGCCCGGAGAAGGGCTATTACAATCATGGCCGGACCGATGGCTATCAGGTCGGCGGCGGCGTCGAATATGCGATGGGAAGCCGCTTCAACGGTCCGCTGTCCGGTCTCTACGTCTCGGCACAATATATCTATGCCAACTATGACGATCATACCGCCCGGCAGCGCGCCATGGCGGGTGTCGGGATACATTTCAAATGATCGGGCCGAAGATCGCTGTCCAGCGCTGCTCGGAGGTCTGGGCATAGCCGCGCCAACGCATTCTTGCCGACTCTGAACTCGCAACCTGTGCGCATTGACAGTCTACTATCGTCAATATTCGATCATCCCTGCGGCGGATGCAGTATTCGCGTCACACATCATGTCTCGGCTTGCTGCGCGCATCGGCCGACGCATCGATCTGACGGACCGACGTTGGGATGATCGAAGCGCCAAGTGCGTCCACAGATGATGGGCCGTAGGCCCGCGTTATACGTCGACAGTTGATAGCGAACATCGATGCACCGCAGATCATCGGGCACACCAGCCCAACGGTGTATCACGAACAGAACTCCCGTCGTGATCAGGCGGTGTCGGGGAGCGTGCGACACACGGTCTGCGCTACCCTCTCGCTCGGCGCCCAAACTTCATGCCGTCAGGGCCTCAAGACCCAACCGCCATCGACATGCAGGGTTTGGCCCGTGATCCACGCACCGGCGTCCGAGCACAGCAACAGGAGCGCACCGACCAGTTCATCCGGTTCACCCTGGGCGCGGCCGGCAACCGTCATCTTGAGAAACTGCAGAAATGCCGAGTCGTCCGGTACAAGCTGCTTGCCGGCATCGGACGTGACATTGCCAGGCGCGATCGCGTTGGCGGTGATCCCGTCCTTGCCCAGCGACTTGGCGAGTGTCGTGGTCAAGCCGACAAGCGCGAGCTTGCTGATCCCGTAGATGCCGACGGCCGGGAACGCGCCACCCGACGTCTGGTTGACGATCCGGCCGCCACCCCGCGCCCGCATTGCGGGGATCGCCGCCTGGCAGCAGATCAAGGCGCCCGTCAGGTTGACGTTCAGCGTGCGGTTCCAATCTTCGATCGCGACATCGGCGATTGGCTGATGCCCGAGCTCCGCCATCAACGCGGCATTGTTGACGAGGATGTCGACGCCGCCGAACGCGGACGTGGCGGTATCGACCATGGCGCGTGCCGAGGCGGGGTCGGTGATGTCGACGCGCACCGCGACCGCGCGTCCGCCATGTGCGGTGATCTCGTCCGCAACGACCTTCGCGCCGTCCGCCTGGATGTCGGCGACGATGACGGCCGCGCCGGCGCCGGCGAGGCCGAGCGCATAGGCCCGGCCGATCGAGTTGCCGCGCCCGCCCGCCCCCGTGACGATCGCGACTTTGCCGTCGAGGCGAAACTGATCGAGAGAAAATGCCATGTTGTGCGATTCCTAGTGTTGCCGGCCCGCGAGATCGTTCGGCCCTTGCCCGATGCCGGTCTCAGGCCTGCAGGTTGATCCAGACGTTCTTGACCTGCTGGAATTCGCGTAGTCCCTCGATCCCGCCGAGACGCCCGTGGCCCGAATGTTTCATGCCGCCGAACGGGACGCAGGGCGTCATCGCCTCGCCCGCACCATTGACCTGGACCTGACCCGCCAGCATCTGCGCCGCGACCCTGTGCGCACGGGCGAGGTTCGTCGTGTGAACATAGGCGCCCAAGCCATAGTCGCTGTCATTGGCGAGCGCGATCGCCTCTTCCTCGCTGTCGAACGGCGTCACGACGAGGACGGGCCCGAACACTTCCGTCCGCGCGATCTCGCTGGTGGGGTCGACGTCGGCGAGCACCGTGATCGGAAGGAAATAGCCCTGCGCATGATCGCCGCCCAGCCGCTCGCCACCCACGACCACCCTGCCGCCCGCAGCGATCCCGCGATCGACCATGCCCGAGATCCGGCCGAGCGCGGTCTCCGAGATGACCGGCCCCATGATCGTATCTGCCGCATAGGGATCGCCGACCTTGATATGACCGGCCATCGCTTCCAGCATCTGCAGATAGGGCTCGTAGATGTGACGCTCGACGAGCAGACGCGTGCCGTTGACGCAGCCTTGGCCGTTGGCGCTGACGGCACCGGATAGACCGCGTTTGGCGGCAGGCTGAAGGTCGGCATCGGCAAATACGATCACCGCGGACTTTCCGCCCAATTCCAGGCCGACGGGTTTGAGCGATTGCGCAGCGTTGGCCAGGATCGTCTTCGCGGTAGCGCCGCTGCCGATGAACTCGATCTTGCCGATCCCGGGATGCGACACCATCGCCGCGCCGACCGCGGCGCCGCCCGTCACCAGATTGACGACGCCCGGCGGGAAGCCCGCATCGCGGATCAGTTCGGCCAGACGCATGACGCTGTACGGCGCGAGATCCGGTGCCTTGAGGACGATGCAATTGCCCGCAGCGAGCGCCGGTGCCAGCACCATCGTGGTGGCGAACAGCGGCCCGTTCCACGGCACGATGACGCCGACGACGCCATACGGTTCATAGGCGACATAGTCGTGCGCCGCACCGCCCCAGGTCGCGACCGTCCGGCCCTCGATCTTGTCCGACCAGCCGCCATAATAGCGGAATTTCTGCGCCGCGTCGTAGGACATATGCGGGCCGGCCAGGATGATCGAGCCGTTCTCGGCGGTGAGCAGCGGCGCCATCTCCTGCGCCTGCGCCTCGATGATCGCGGCCAGCTTGAACATCAGGTCGCGCCGCTTGTCGCCGCTGAGCGACCGCCAAGCGGGAAACGCTGCCTGCGCCGCTTCCACGGCACGCTCGACGTCCGCCGGGCCTGCCGCGCGGATTTCGCGGGTGACGACGCCCGAGCCGGGATAGATGTGGGCAAATGTCTCGCCGACGCCGCGTTCTTCGAGCACGCCGCCAATGATGAGCGGATAGCGTGGAAGCGATTCAACTGCCGGCTGCTGGAAGGCCATCGCGACTCCTATCCTTTTGCATGGGGTCCGCTGATCGCGGCCAAGCTCTTCGCTCATTGGCATGGCATCAGATACTATGCATACATCTTGCAGGTCCAGCCAAAGGATATCCCGATCCGAGCATCGCCACGGCAATATCTATGCTAGGATATACAAGACCGAAGGAGGCGGTGTATGGCTGAACCACGGAAGGCACGCACCAAGCTGGTCGCCACGGCTGCGGACGGGTTGCGCGACATGGTCTTCGCAGCGCCGTCCGGCAGCCGGATCGGGTCGTTGCACGATCTGACAAACGCGCTGGACGTCGGAACCGTGACGATCCAGCAGGCCGCACGCGTGCTCGAGCATGAGGGGTTACTTGAAGCGAGGCGTGGCCCGGGGGGCGGATATTATGGCACACGGCCCGATTCGGCGGCGGTCGGTCGATCGATCGCGGCCTATGTGCGGGCCAACCCGTCGTCGTTCGAGGAAGCGATGAACCTCACGTCGCTGTTGTTCAACGAGCTGGCGGCTGCTGCGGCAGAGCGGGTCGACGACGGCGCACGGCAGGATATGGACACGCTTCTGCGCCGCGTCGGCACGTGCAAGACGAACATCGACTGCGGCGCCTTCGAGATCGACCTTCAGGATCGTCTCTTCACGATCGTTGATTGGCCATTGCTCAGGCTGCTGACCGTCGTGACCCTTGGGGTGAGCAAAACGCAGACCCTGCACCTGTTGCGCGACGACGATGCCATTGCCCGGTGGAAGCTCGGACGGACAAGGATCATATCGGCGATCCTGTCCGGCGATCCCGACCTGGCGCGCTTTGAGGCGAACCGCGGCAATCGTCGCGCTATCCTGGAAAGCCTCGACCTGAAGCGCTGACTCGTTTCATCTTACACAGGGAGATTTCCATGACGTCGTCGCGTGAGAAAGGCCTCGAGATTTTTCGGGATGTGTTTGGCGATGCCGCAGCTGATGGCGCGATCACCTATATGCAGACCGACAGCTTTGGCGTCGAAGGCGCCAAATGGGCGATGGAGTTCGCCTTTGGCACCGTCTGGGCGCGCGATCAGCTTGACCGCAAATTGCGCAGTTGCGCGGTACTTGGCATGCTCATCGCGCTGCGGCAATTCGATGAGATCGGGCATCACACGAAAATGGGATTGGCGAACGGTCTGACGCGCACCGAAATCGAAGAGATATTCTATTCATCGATACCATATTGCGGACTCCCCGCGTCGAACGTCGCCAAGGCAGCAATGATGAAGGCGTTCGAAGAGATCGATGCCGCTGCCTGACGCGCGTGCCGGGATCAACAAACCGGATCTTCATCCCGCACGATGGCAGCTCTCCAGAACCTGCCGGTGATTCACGCAGCCGCTCATCCGCGTCATCACCGGCGCGCTTCGGCGATCGCCAGCGTGTCGATATATTGCCGGAACCGGGTGATCTTATCGCCCTTCATCGTCCAGACATGCGCGTAGCGCGCATCGGCTCGCTTTCCCGTCGCGCCGTGCAGGCCGGTGAAGGCGCCTAGCGAGATCACCGTGTTGCCTTCGGTCACAAATTCGGTCGGGACAATCGAGAAGCTTGACCACTCGGCGGTCAGCGGCCCGAACAGGCCTGTTGCGACCCGCTCGGGCCCGCGGCCCTCGACCTTATAGTGCCACATGGTGATCCATTCGATGTCGGGCGCCATCAGCGCGAGCGCGCCTGGCGCGTCGCCGGCTGAGAGACGGTCGTAGAAGCGGCGGACGATGTCGGTCGGATTGGTCACGGAGAACTCCTGATAGCCAAGATGAGGGAACCGGGCGGCAGGGGCAACGCCGCCCGAGGCGAGGATCAGCCGAGATGCCGACCAAGGAATTCACGCATGGCGGCGCCAATCTCGCCGGCGTGGGTCTCCAACGCGAAATGGCCGCTGTCTACGAAGCGGATGTCGGCTGCGGGTACGTCGCGCTTGAACGCCTCGGCGCCCGGCGGGATGAAGAAAGGGTCGCTCTTTCCCCAGATCGCCAGGAGCGGCGGCTGATGCGCGCGCAGATACGCCTGGATCGTGCCGTACAGCGCGACATTGGTGCGGTAATCGAGCAGCAGGTCGAGCTGGATCTCGTCGTTGCCGGGGCGCGCGAGGTAGAAGTCGTCGAGATTGCGGCCGTCGGGGGACAGTTTGGACGCGTCGGCGACCCCATGGCTGTACTGGAACAGCGTCGTCTGCGGCGCGAGAAGGCTGCGTAGCGCGTTGCGATTTTCCGGGCTCGGATCATTCCAATAGGCTTGGATCGGCGCAAACGCCTCGGAGACGCCCTCCAAATAGGTGTTGCCGTTCTGGGTGACGATTGCGCTGACCTTGTCCGGGTGCTCGACCGCCAGGCGGAAGCCGACCGGCGCGCCATAGTCAAAGACATAGAGCGCGAATGTCTCTAGCCCGATCACCTCGGTGAACCGGTGAACGACGTCCGCGATGTGCGCGAAGGTGTAGGCGAACCGGTCGCGGCCGGGCTGCTCCGTCATCCCGAAGCCGGGCATATCCGGAGCGATGACGTGGAAGTCGTCGGCGAGCTCCGGGATCAGGTCGCGGAACATGTGGCTGGCGCTCGGGAAGCCGTGAAGGAGCAGCACTGTCGGGTGAGCCGGGTTGCCGGCCTCGCGATAGAACAGCGTCAGTCCGTCGACATCGACGGTGTTGAAGGTGACGGGCATCGGGGATCTCCTTGATCGGCTTGGCCCATAAGGCGCCGAGAGGGGAGGTACCGCCTTCCACATGACCGCAGCAGCCGTTATCCCCGAAACGCAGACTTCCGTTTTTCGAGAGGCGACATGGACCGATTTGAAGCGATGCGCACGCTGATCGCGGCGGTGGATGGCGGCAGCCTGTCGGCGGCCTCGCGCGCGCTCAACGTGCCCCTGCCAACGGTCAGCCGGCGCGTTTCGGACCTCGAGGCGATGCTCGGCTCGCAGCTCGTGGTGCGCACCAGCCGCAGGCTCCTACTGACCGAGGTCGGGACCGCCTATGTCGTATCGGCACGCCGCGTCCTCGACGAACTGGCGGAGGCGGAGCGGACGGTTTCGGGCGAATATCGCGCGCCGCGCGGGGAGCTACTGGTGACGGCACCGATCCTGTTCGGCCAGCTCAACATCGCGCCGATCGTGCACGACTTCCTCGGCGCCTATCCCGAGGTCAGCGTCCGTCTGGTGCTATCGGACAACACGATCGATCTGGTCGAACATCATGTCGATGTCGCGATCAGGATCGGTCAGCTCCCGGACAGCGCGCTCGTCGCGCGGCGGGTGGGAGAGATACGCTGGGTCGTGTGCGCCAGCCCGGACTATCTCAGCCGGCGCGGCAAACCCTGCGAGCCGACCCAGTTGCCCGACCACAATTGCATCGCGTTCGAGGGGCTGCAGCGCCACCGCGAGTGGCCGTTCGTCGACGCCACCGGAGCGGCACGGCAGGTTAGGATCATTCCGCGCTATTCGGTCAACACGGCCAGCGGCGTGACCGACGGCGCGGCCGCCGGCCTTGGCATCGCGCGCGTTCTGTCCTATCAGGCCGAGGACAGCGTGCGGGAGGGCAAGCTCGTCCCGATCCTCGGCGACTTCGCGCCGCCACCCTTGCCGGTGCACCTCGTGCACGCCCCGCACCTGCAGCAGCCATTGAAGCTGCGGGCGTTTCTCGACTTCGTCGCCCCTCGGCTGCACGATCGGCTACGCGCCATCGCGCAGCAAATCGCCCGTCAGACCTGAGGCTTTGCCCGCGAGCCGGGCGTCGGGTGCCGCCCGGCCCGATCGCTCGATCAGGAAGCCTGTCGCACGGTCTTCGGCGGGAAGGCCATGTCGCGTTCGGTCGCAAACGTATTGTTGAAGATGTTGGTGATGAAGCTGAACGCTGTCTCCGCCACGATGTCGATCACCTGTTGATCGGTGAAGCCGGCCGCGCGCACCGCCTCCACTGCGGACGCGTCGAAGTGACCGCGGCCCTTGGCCACCTTGTAGGCGAACTGGAGCGCGGCATCGGCCTGCGGATCGGTCGAGTGTCCGTCGCGGTTGAGTTCCATGTCCTCGGCCGACAGGTGCAACTTGGCACCCAGGGCGGTATGCGCGGTCAGGCAGTAGCTGCAGCCGTTCACCTCGGCGGTCATGATATGGATCCGCTCGCGCGTCTTGTGCCCCAGGCTCTTGCCCAGCGTCTGATGCATGTCGGCAATGGCCTTCAATGCGTCGGGCGATTGCGAGATCAGCGCGAAGAAGTTCGGCACGAGGCCGAGCACCTTCACATAGTTTTCGAGGATCGGCTGGGATTTTGCCGGCGCTTCGGCGATCGTCGGAATGTGCAAGCGAGCCATGTCTAATCTCCTGTGATGCGAGCGACCGCCCGCCGATGAGCAGATGCTTCATTCCATCCTGGAGAATAACTGGCTGATTTTGAGAATGTGGCTTCCACCTTGTGAGAGAAAGACGGATCACCGCCTTCTTGGATGGGCGCCATTCACGGCGCGAATGCGAAGCCGGGGCGCCGCCCATCAGCAAGCATGTGCGCGGCAGGATCGAAATATTGCAGTCGGTCGCCTCAGCGCGCGCCGGCTAAGTGGCCGCGGCCCGACGCGCGGCCGACGTCGCGGAACAGGTCAATGCGTCGAACGCGCTCCGTCGCACCGAGGACGGGCTTCAGCGGCATCGTGCGCCGACAAGCGCTGCCATGCCGGATTGATCAAGGGGTTGCGATTGCGGCGAAACTTCCACGCGGGCTCGCATGTTGTGCGATCGTTCGAGAGGAAGCATCATGACCGAGACGACGCGCCGCCAAATCATGTCCGCCGCTGCAACCTTGGGAGCAGCGGCCGCGATGGCATCCCCGTCGTCTGCGCAGGACGTGGCGGCCGCCCGTGGCGGCAAGCAGGACCCGCGGACCAAATACCCCAAGCCCCCCTTCACGGTGCAATCGCAGCCTTGGCCCGGGCTTGCGAGCCGGATGGAGCCTCGCCCAGATCATGGCGAGACAAGCTATGTCGGTAGCGGCCGCCTGCGCGGGCGTAAGGCTCTCATTACCGGTGGCGATTCCGGCATGGGCCGGGCGGCAGCGATCGCCTTTGCCCGCGAGGGTGCGGATGTCGCGATCAACTATCTCCCCGAGGAGGAGCCCGATGCGCGCGAAGTCGTCGACCTGATCCGCCGCGCCGGTCAGAAAGCCGCGCCGATCCCCGGCGACATCCGCTCCGAGGCCTTCTGCCAGCAGTTGGTGCAGCAAGCCGTGTCGGCGCTCGGCGGCCTCGACATCGTCGTGTGCAATGCCGGGCGCCAGCAATCGGTGCCGTCGATCCTCGATCTTACCACGGAGGAATTCGACCGGACGATGAAGACCAACCTCTATGCACCCTTCTGGATCATCAAGGCGGCCGTGCCGCATCTCGAGCCCGGATCGGCGATCATCGGCACCACGTCCGAGCAGGCCTATGATCCCTCTCCGGATCTCTACGCCTATGCGCAGACCAAGGCAGCCACGATGAATTATATCAAGTCGCTCGCCAAGCAACTTGGAAGCAAGGGCATCCGGGTCAACGGCGTCGCGCCGGGTCCGATCTGGACGCCGCTACAGATCTCCGGCGGCGCGCAGCCCGGCAAGGTGGTGACGTTCGGCGCCACCGCACCGCTAGGCCGTCCGGGCCAGCCGGCAGAGCTTGCCGGCATCTACGTTCGACTCGCCGAGGATGATGGCAGCTATACGACCGGCAACATCTATGGTGCCGGCGGCGGACAGGGGCAGCCATGATGCGCAGTGCAATCTTGGCCGGTGCCACCGCAATCGCCGTCCTCGCGTCCGCGGCGGCGCTTGCCCAGCAGACCGGATCACGCCAGACTCGCGAATATGTCCAGTCGGCGGGGCAGTCCGATGCGTTCGAGAAGCTCGAGGCCGAAACGGCGCTTACCCAAAGCCATGATCCGCAGGTTCAGGCCTTCGCGCACAAGATGCTTCAGGATCACAGCCGGCTGAGCAACGCGCTTCAGCAAGCGACCGCTAAGGCCGGGCTGATGCCCGCACCGATGGATGTTGGTGCAGATCAGGCCCCTTTGCTCGCCGCCCTGCAAAGCGTCAAAGAGCCGGACTTCGATCGCGTCTACTGGAAGCAGCAGGTATTGGCCCATCGCTCCGCGCTGACCACGACCCAGCAATATGTCACAAACGGGGATAGCCCTGCTGTAAGGCAGGTGGCTGCCTCGGCCTTGCCGATCATTACCGCGCATCTGGCGATGGCCGAGCGGATGATGGCAAAGTCGGGCGGCTCTTAATACGCGCCCGGAGCGCGAACCCAAGCGATCGGACCGGAGGTTGATTGCCTTCCCGTCGTGAGGGCGGCGGAGGTCGTCGAGCATGATCGGAATTCCGGGACCGTTAGGGGGCGCGAAGGCATGGACTGCGATCATCGGTTTGCTGCCTGAGCAGGCCCGTCTGCTCGGTTCGGGTGTCGCGGAGCCCGCGGCGCGGCGTAAAGCCAGCGCCGCGGCGGGGACGTCAATATTGTGCCGCGCCCCCATCCACGTCCAACTCGATGCCGTTGACATAGGCGCTGTCATCGGAGGCCAGGAACAAGGCGGCCTTGCCCAGATCCTCGGCGCTGCCGAGCCGGCCGAGCGGGATCGTGTCGATGACGCCGGCGTGCGCTTCCGCCGGCAAGAGGTTGCTGAAGCCGGGCGTCAGGGTGTGACCTGGATTGAGTACGTTGATGCGGATGCCGAGGCCTTTGGTCTCGAGGATCCAGGCGCGCACCATGTTGCGGACCGCCGCTTTGGTCGACGAATAGACCCATAGCGACGGCATGCCTTTGAACGCAGCGATTGAGCCGGTGAGGATGACGGAGGCTCCGTTCGACAGCAGCGGGAGCGCTTTCTGGAACCCGAACAGCATGCCCTTCACGTTGGTGTTGTAGGTCTTGTCAAAATGGTCCTCGGTAACCTCTCCGAGCTTGGCGAAATCGAAAAAGCCAGCGTTCAGCGCCAGGACGTCGATGTGACCGTAGCTCGCCTTGACGGTCGCGTAGAGGCGGTCGAAATCCGCGAGGCTGGACGCATCGGCCTGGATGCCGACGGCCCCATTGCCGATTTCGGCGACGGCCTTGTCCAGCTCTGCCTGGCGGCGGCCCGTGATGAACACCTGTGCGCCGTCAGCGGCGAAGGCCTTGGCAATGCCAAGCCCGATGCCCGCGCTGCCCCCGGTGACGACGGCGATCTTGCCCTCAAGCTTATTGCCCATGTCTCGGTCCTTCGATGTCCGTTGCGCGCAGTCCCGACGATCGGTGCCGGCGCAGGACCCCGGAAATAGGCGGTTGCGGATAGCGCGGTAGACGGACGAGCGGACTAATCGGTATTCCGGTTTGGAATATAGAGAAGCGATGGCCCCCGCCGTCACCCTCGCAGAAGGAATGCTCATGAATCGCCTTGCCGCCATGGATGCGTTTGTCCGCGTCGTCGACACCGGCTCCTTTACGGCTGCGGCGCGCCAGCTTCGCGTCGGTCAGCCGGCCGTCTCGAAGATGATAGCCCAGCTCGAGGAGCATATCGGCGTGAAGCTCCTCCTGCGCACGACGCAGGGCCTCAAGGCCACGGAGGCAGGCGAAAACTTCTTCGAGCATGCAAAGCGCTCGGTCGAGGAAGCGGACGAGGCCGTATCCAAGGCGCGGGGCGTCGGCGCCGCGCTCACCGGCCGGCTGCGCATCTCGGGCGCAGTGACGTTCGCGCGGCTTCATATCGTACCGCGCCTGCCGAGGTTCATGGCGCTCCACCCCGCGCTCGACGTCGAGGTGTTGCTGGACGACGGCAATGTCGATCTGGTCGAGGCCGGTATCGACGTCGCGCTGCGGATGGGCGATCTCCGGGATTCCTCGCTGACCGCGCGCAGGATCGGGCAGGGGCCCCGCGTCGTCTTGGCGGCGCCCGCCTATTTCGCTGCGCGGGGCGAACCGCAGACGCCCGCGGACCTCATCGAACACGAAGCGGTGATCTATGACCAGCGGGGCGGCGGAACCGTGTGGTCGTTCAAACAGGGTGCGTCGGAAAAGATCGTCACGATCAAGGGTCGCATGCGGAGCAACGCGGCGGAGGCGGTTCGCGAAGCGGTCTTCGCGGGGATGGGGCTCGCGATCGCGTCGGAATGGATGTTCGACCGAGAGTTGGCAGCCGGCACGGTGCGGCGCGTGCTCTCGGATTGGGCACTCCCGCCCGTTGGCCTCTGGGTGGTGTTCCCGTCAGGCCGCAACGCCAGCATGAAGGCACGTGCGTTCGCCAACTTCATCGAGCAGGATATGCAATTGTCCTGACTCACGCTGCATCAACCGGCGATCTCAAGTCGGAAGGTCGTTCGGTCCTGCGCCACATGTCGCACATCGCCGCCATGGGCGTGGGCAATCCACCGCGCGAGGCTCAATCCGACGCCGGTCCCTGCGGGCTTGGTCGTATGAAATGGCCGGAAGGCGCGGTCGATGTCGGTGCCCACCAAGCCGCGTCCCGTGTCGGTGACATCGATCCGCACTCGCCCGCTGTCGTGCCATATCGCGAGACCGACTACGGCTATGCCACCCGCCTCGAGCGCCGCCTCGGCACCGTTCTGGAGCAAAGACCAGACCGCCTGGGTGATCTGGGCGGCATCGATCGCGACCGTCGCATCGACCGGGACATCGACGCCAAACCCGACCGCGTCGCCCCGCCGCCCCGCGAACAGCCGCGCGAGATCATGGGCGAGCGCCGCCAGCGTGACCGGCGCGCGGGTCGGATCGGGCAGCCGCGCCATAAGGCGATAGGCCTCGGCGAAGCGAAGCAGCCCGTCGGTGCGGCGCGCCAATGTGCCCAGTATGTCGGTCAGCAAGGCGTCGGCGGTCGCGGACGAGGCGATGACCGCGAGTCCGCTTTCGGCGAGCGAGACGATCGGCGCGAGGCCGTTGAGCAGTTCGTGACCCAGCACCTGGATCATGTCGGCGGTCGCGCGCGCCTCGGCGGTACGCGCTTCGGCCTCGACGTCGATCAGCGCGACGATCGAGAGTGGCCGTGCAGATACGCCACCCACCACCCGATCGATGCGGAAGCGGCGGCCCTCGTGGACGACATGCGCATCGTTGGTATCGACCAACGCGGGCGGTACGGCCAGTACGCGATCGTCGGTCGCGAACAGCGTGCGGGCGGCGCCGTTGAGCGCATGAACGCCGTCGGCGACGACGCGCAGCAGCGGCACCGGAAGTTGGTCGAGGAGCAGGCGGAGCGGTAGCACCTCGTCATCCCCGGCGGCCCCGCTCGCGGGCGGCGGTCCGCCGCGCCCGGCGGGCGCAAGGCTCGGCGTCAGCAGGGTCAGCCACGCTGCCGCCAGCATCAGACCCGCGACGGTTGCCCACAGTCCGTGGCGCCATGCGGCGAAGGTTAGGGCGCCGAGCGCGAACAGCGCAAGCCCCGAGCCGACCAAGCCTGCTTCCCGGCTAGAGGCCATGCCGCTCCATCCGGCGATAGAGCGCGCCGCGGCTCAGCCCCAGCGCCGCTGCGGCGCGGGTCACATTATGATGGTGCTCACGCAACGCCGCGGCGATCACCGCTTTCTCGGTATCGGACAGGTCGAAGGCGGGCGGGGCCGTCACGCGCGCGTCTGCGATCGCGGGTGGCGCGAACACTGCAGCGTCAATGACGGCATCGGTCGCGAGCAGCACGGCGCGTTCGACCGCGAGCGCGAGGCCGCGCACCTCGTCTGGCCATGGCATCGCAAGGATCAGGGCTTCGGCGGCGGGGGTGAAGTGCGGGCGCGCCCGACCATGGCGTTCGGCGGCGATCCGGCCGAAATGCCGCGCCAGCAGCAGCGCATCGCCGCCGCGCTGGCGAAGCGGCGGCACCGCGATCTCGACGGTCGCGGATCGGCTGCGCAACGCCGGCGAGAGATCGCGCAGGCTGTCGGCGATCGCGATAGTGCGTGTCGCCGGATGCAGCCGCGCGAGCAGCCGGGACTGCGCGAGGTCGTCGAGGCGATCGACGTGGCGCAGCACGACCGTCCCGTCCGCCGCATCCAACTGCTTCCACATCGCGTCATCGCGCAGATCGATCAGTCGCGCCGGCCGAACATCTCGGGACGCGGCGTGCAGCGCGCTGGCGACGAGCCCGCGACCCGATCCCGGGGGACCGGTGATCGCGACCCCGGCCTCGGTCGGCCCCATCCGACGAACGAGATCGCGCACGCGGCCGATGGCGGGGCTGTCGCCGAGCAGCGACGCAATCCCGGTGGCGGCGGAGGACGCGCGCAGCGGTTCCGGTGGCGTCCGCGGCGCAATCCGGGCGGTTGCGGCCTCGACCTTGGCGAGCAGTTCGGCATTGCGCCACGGCTTCATGATAAAATCGCGCGCGCCGGCCTGCATTGCCGCGACCGCGATGCGGATGCCGCTGTGCGCGGTGATGACGACGATGCAGGCGTTCGGGTCGTCGCACATCATCCGATCGAGGCAGGCCAGACCCTCGTCGCCGCCGGTCCGCCCCGCGGTGAAATTGAGGTCGAGCAGGATCGCGTCGTAGCGTGCCGCAGCCAGCCTGGAGTAGGCCTCATCGGGCGTCGTCGCGACGTCCAGCGCATAGCCCGCCATCTCGAACAAAATCGTCATTGCGCGCCCGATCGCCGGGTCGTCGTCGACCAGCAGTATGCGGCGCCGGCTTGACACGGAATTCGAGCGTCCATTCGCGGACATCGCGTCCACAACTGGACGGTGCGTGTTGGGCAAGGGGTCGAAAAGTCGTTCATTCATGGCGGTTTCGCTTTTCGCGCGGCCTGGCGGACACTGGCGCCATGATGACCAAACCGTTCCTCCGTGCAACCGCCAACGGTGCAGGGGCTTCCGCATGATCCGTCTCGATTCCGTCCAACGCCGCTATGTCTCCGAGGAGGTCGAGACCACCGCACTCTACGACGTCGATCTCGCGGTCGAGACCGGAGAGTTCGTGGCGATCATGGGCCCGTCGGGATGCGGCAAGTCGACGCTGCTCAACATCCTCGGTACGGTCGATCGGCCGACCGGCGGCCGCTACCGGTTCGGCGAGCAGGAGCTGGCCGCGCTCGCCGAACCCGCGCTGGCCCGCTTCCGCGCCGAGACGCTGGGCTTCGTCTTCCAGAGCTTCAACCTGATCGACGAGCTTACCGTCGAGGAGAATGTCGCGCTCGGGCTCGCCTATCGCGGATCGCGGGCGCAAGCGCGGCGCGCGCGGGTCGCCGAGGCGATGGACCGGGTCGGGATCGCGCACCGGTCGCGACACTATCCGCACCAGCTGTCGGGCGGTCAGCAGCAGCGCGCCGCGATCGCGCGGGCGATCGTCGGCGATCCCAAGCTGATCCTCGCCGACGAGCCGACCGGCAATCTCGACACCGAGAATGGCGCGCAGGTGATGAACATCCTGGCCGGGCTCAACGAGGGCGGTGCGACGATCGTCATGGTCACCCATTCGCCCAGCCACGCCGACATGGCGAAGCGCCGCATCGACATGCTCGACGGCCGCGTCATTGCCTCCGCGCTCCGCGCGATCTGAAGGGAGCGTCACCATGAACCGTTTCGCCCTGCTGTCCCTGTACCGCTCGCTCACCCGCCACAAGCTGTATGCCGCGCTAAACGTAGGCGGACTGGCGGTCGGCATTGCGGTGTTCCTGGTGCTCGCGCTTTACGTTCGCTTCGAAACCGGCTTCGAGACCTGGCTGCCGCGCCACGACCAGGTCTATCTCGTCCAGACCGAATGGCATATTCCCGACAGTCCGTTCAACGGTGCCTTTCCCAACACGATGGGCGGACTGCTCGATCAGATGCGCGAGGATTTTCCCGGTCTCGTTGGCACGCGTATCCGCGGCGGCGAGAAAGGCGGCAGCGTGCTGCGTGGCGGTGGTGCAACCACCGAGGACATCGCGCAGGTCGATCCGAATTTCTTCCGCGTGTTCGACCTGCCGATGCTGAGCGGTCGCGGCGACACCGCGCTGGCGAGTCCGGCCAGCGCGCTGATCAGCGAGACCGCCGCGCGCAAATATTTCGGGACGAGCGATCCGATCGGACAGACGCTGACGATCGCGGTCGACTCGCCGCAGGTCTACCGCGTCGCCGGCGTGTTCAGGGATCTGCCCCAAGATACCGAACTGCAATTCTCGGTGCTGCTGCCGCTGCCCAAAACGGTGCCCAATCCCTATTGGTATCATTGGGGCAGCACCTCGATCAGCACCTATCTGCGGTTCGCGACCGCTGCGGACGCGCGGTCCTTCGCGCAGAAGCTGCCGCCGTTCATCGATCGCCGCGGCTTCAAGGATCTCGGCAAGGACGCGCACAAGACCGTCAACCTGACATTGCTGCCGATCGCGCGCCAGCATCTCGAGCCGCAGGGACAGCAAAGTGCGAGCCGCAAGATCACCGTCGCGACGCTGGGCATCGTCGGCCTGCTGACTCTGCTGATCGCGATCATCAATTATGTAAATCTCGCCACCGCCCGCGCCGGACTGCGCGCGCGCGAGGTTGCGATCCGCAAGGTGCTGGGCGCCGATCGCGGCGCGCTGATCCGCCAGTTCCTCGGCGAGGCGGTGCTGATGGTCGCGGTTGCAGCCCTGGGCGGCCTGATCCTCGCCGAACTGGGGCTACCGCTGGTCAACGCCGCCGGCGGCCTGTCGCTGACCATCCCCTATGCGGAGATCGTGCCCGCGCTGATCGGGCTGACGCTGCTGGTCGGCATCGTGGCGGGCGCCTATCCTGCCTTGCTGCTGTCCAGCTTCCCGGCGGCGTCGGTGCTCGCCTCGGCGCGCGCGCCCGGCGGCGGTCGCGCCGGCACGCGGATGCGTGAGACGCTGGTGGTGGTCCAGTTCGGCCTCGCGATCGCGTTCATGATCGGCACCTTCGTGTTGGTGGCGCAGACCCGTCACGTCCGCAACGCCGATCTCGGCTTCAGGCGCGACGGCCTGCTCCTTGTCACCTCGCTGAGCGACAGCAATGTCACGCCCGCGCAGGCGCACGCGGTGCTTGCCGCGATGCGCACCTTGCCCGGCATCACCGCGGTCGGCATCGCCAACCAGATGGCCGGCGGCAGCGGCACCAACAACGCCGACAATGTGCCGCTACCCGGCAAGCCCGGCAACGGGCCGTCGCTGCGCTGGATCGAGGCCGGGCAGGGCTTCTTCGATGTCTATGGCACCAAGCCGATCGCCGGCCGCCTGTTCGACGACGCGCATGGCAGCGACGACGGCACCAAGCGGGCTAAGGGGGTGGCCGAGAATATCGTCATCACCAGGAAGGCGGTGGCGACGCTGGGCTTCCGCACACCGGCGGATGCGGTCGGCAAGACCGTCGGCGGGAGCAATCCGCTGACCATCATCGGCGTGGTGCCCGATCTGCGCTTCCTGTCGCCACGACTGCCCAATGATCCGACCTATTACGTCTACAAGCGCGACTTGCCGTCGGATCCGGTCGCGTCGCTGCGGGTCAGCGGCGACCCGCGCGCGATCCTGGCAAGCGTGCGGACGCTCTGGCAGCAGATGGTGCCGCAGGTTCCCTTCGACGGCGACACCGCAGACGCCAGGCTCGGCAGGCTCTACCAGGCCGACGACCGCGCGACGCGATTGTTCGCGATCGGCGCAGGGCTGGCGGTGCTGATCGGCTGCGTCGGGCTGTGGGGGCTTGCCTCGTTCAACACCCAGCGGCGGGTGAAGGAAATCGGCATCCGCAAGACGCTCGGTGCCTCGTCGGGCGACATCGTGCGTCTGCTGATCGGCCAGTTCCTGCGACCGGTGATGATCGCCAATCTGCTTGCCTGGCCGCTTGCGTTCGTCGCGATGCGCACCTGGCTG
Organism: uncultured Sphingomonas sp.; assembly: GCF_937859915.1. Classification (GTDB taxonomy): domain Bacteria; phylum Pseudomonadota; class Alphaproteobacteria; order Sphingomonadales; family Sphingomonadaceae; genus Solisphingomonas. The sequence goes on from NZ_CALMAW010000053.1 coordinate 29,788, forward strand.
GCGGGCTTCGACGACCGGGTGGCGCTGTCGCCGCTCTATTTCGGCGCCGCGACCCTGCTTGCGGTGGCGATCGCGGTGCTGACGGTGATCGGCCAATCGCGCCGGGCAAGCCGCGCCGCACCGGCGTGGGCGATGCGTCACGAGTGAATATGTTCGTGGCAGCACCACTGCCGATTGCTTGCGCATCTCGCCGATCGTGCCGACGGCGCCCTTGCATGCGGCGGGAAATTCAGCCCGGCCGATCAAAACCGGAGCGACGTCGGGCGTTTTGCAAGTTGGCCTGCGGTGATTTTTCTACGATCCTGACGCCGCTGCCCCATGCCGGGGATATCCGTGCCATGCTCGAACGGGAGGGTCGCCAGATCGGTGGCTATTATGGCCCGATAGCTGGTCACGCCCGTACTCGGGACCTCGGTGTCGTCACGGGGTGAGCGCGGGCGAGTTCGAGCGGGTTGATGGGTTGCGTCGCGAAGACTGGTCGCCGATCAACTCGCTTCATGACGGCGGCGAATGGAGAGCCCTTACTGGGTCGGCTGGTCGACGTTGGGAAGCTGCGCGCCCTGCAGATTGCCGCTCGATACCCGTCGGTTGGATGTCGGAACGCCCGCAGCGCGTGACTTCAGGACGTCGAAGCTTGGTGGTGAAGCAACAGTCCGCTCTCGGCTGCGGTCGTGACAGAACAAGCGTCGTCGGCATGCGCTAAGTTGGCGAGAAGGCTTGGCCCGGGGAGTAATGGTCGATAAGCTAAGGCGGGCAACGATTATAGGCTGTATGTAGTTCGGATACGAGGGCGGCGCGTTTCACGGGAGATCATCTATGAAGACTCGTTTTGCACGTTTCCTTGCGGCAGGCGGAATCGCGTTAGCTAGTCTTTGCTACGAAACGCGCAGCGTTGCGCAGGTCGCGCCCGAGGCTGCCGCAAGTCAATCCATCACGGTAAACGGTCAGTCCGCTCCGGTGGTGCGCAATTACGTCAAGAAGATCGCCAAGCCCGTGCAGGGTAGACAGATATCTCGGTGGAACGAGCCGATCTGCATAGGCATTGACGGCATCAGCGAGAAATATGCAAGCTTCATCAATGATCGCGTCTCGGTTCTCGCGCGGTCGATCAAGCTTCCGGTTCGCCGTCCCGGTTGTCATGTCAATCTCTACATCACCCTGACCGATCAGGCGGACGCACTTGCAAAGGCGTTGGTAGAGGCGCGTCCCAAGATTGTGGGGAACGTCAATCACAACGGATTGCTGCAACCCTCTATCGTAACCGCGCTCGAAGCGCCTCGGACGGTGCGATGGATGACGGCAAGCGAAACCGTAAGCGGTGCAGGGGTGCCCTTTGGGGCGACAAACATGGTTTACAGCGATAGCCTTATTAGCCCCGGCACCCGCGAGGACGTGCTGTCCAAGACGATCATCATCGACGAGACGAAACTAAGTGACGTGACACTTCTGCAGCTGGCGGATTATATCGCTTACGTCTCGGTAACGACGCCCGATCTGTCCACGGACTTCTCAGGGCTGGACAGCATCATGGCCCTATTCGCCTCCAATCCGGATGAACCCCGGCCCACAAGTTTGACGGATGCCGATCGCCGCTTTCTCAAAGCGCTCTACAAGACGATCCCGGATCGAACGGCATATATGGAACAAAGCGCCATCGCCAAGCAGATATTGAAGGGCGAACGCAGCGATCGGACTGATCAATAGAAGGTTCTGCAGCGGATGGCATCATCGGCACGATCGCCAGGATCGAAACCGCGACGATAGGCAAAATCGGCGCCGGGACGGCTTCTGAATATCCTATCCACGAAGCAATGACCGCAATTGGGATGCGACTTCCGCAAGCCGAATGACGAGACCGAGCGGCGACCGGCCGTCTACCGCGCGAGAAGCGGCCGGACGGCGTTCCGGCTGCTCGCCAGTTAGAGCGCACAAGAACGCGGGAACGCGGGGTGCGCCGTCCAACCGGTACAAGTGATCTGCTCGCGCCGCCGCCGCATCTGAGCGCGAAAACGCGCTTTCCCGGATATCGTCATAGCGTGAATGGGTCGAAAGCGGGATATCGGCTCGTGGTTCACTCTCAGTCAAACGCGTGGCGTTGCGATCGCGACACACATGAGGGTATTGCCAAACTTCGACCCTTATTATATGGAATATCGTATACGAATGATGCGCTGGAGGACTGGAATTATGACGTTTGACGGGACGCTTTGGAAAGGCGTCTATCCCGCGGCGACGACGCAGTTTGACAACGATCTCTCGGTTGACTGGGATGCGACCCAGAGAGTTCAGGTCGCGCTGGTCGACGATGGCGTCGATGGCCTGATCTTGCTTGGCACCTGCGGCGAGAATAATTCGCTCGAGCCTGACGAAAAGCGCGCCATCCTGAAGGGTGCGGTGGAAGCTGTTGCCGGCCGCGCTCCGTTGGTCGCCGGCGTATCCGAGTTCACGACGGCGCGCGCTATCGACTATGTGCGCGATGCGGAGAAGCTTGGCGTCGATGCGCTGATGCTGCTGCCCGCCATGGTGTATGTGCCGAGCCCGGCTGAGCTTCAGGCGCATTTCCGCGCGGTCGCCGCCGCCACCTCGCTGCCCATCATGCTCTACAACAACCCGCCAGCCTACCGCGTCAATGTCGATTTCGAGACGCTCGACGCACTGTCCGACGTCAAGAATATCGTTGCGGTCAAGGAAAGCGCGCCCGATCCGCGCCGCTTTACGGATATGCTCAACCGCTTCGGCGACCGCTACGAGGTGATGGCGGGGCTCGACGATATCGCGCTCGAAGGGCTGATGCTCGGCGCCTCGGGCTGGGTGTCCGGTCTGACCAGCGCGTTCCCCGTCGAGTCGGTCCGCCTCGTCGCGGCGTTCAACGAAGGCAATTGGCAGGAGGCACGCGACATCTATCGCTGGTTCATGCCGCTGCTCCATCTCGATGCCGAGCATGATCTCGTCCAGTCGATCAAGCTCGCCGAGCAGATCATGGGCCGCGGCAGCGAGCGCGTTCGCATGCCGCGGCTGCCGCTCACCGGGCAGCGCCGGGCCGAGGTGATCAAGTGGGTTGAAGAGGCTGCGGCGACGCAGCCAAGCAAGCGGACTGCGAAGGCGGCCTGAGAAGCCATGCGACACACCTTCTTTTGCATCGACGGTCATACCGCCGGCAACCCCGTCCGCCTCGTGGCGGGCGGGGCGCCCTTGCTCCGGGGCGCGACGATGATCGAGCGGCGCGCGGACTTCATTGCCCGCTTCGACTGGATCCGCACCGGCCTCTGCTTCGAGCCGCGCGGGCACGACATGATGTCGGGCGGGTTCCTCTATCCGCCGACGCGCGAGGACGCCGATTGCGGCATTCTGTTCATCGAGACCTCGGGCTGCCTGCCGATGTGCGGCCACGGTACGATCGGGATGGTCACCTTCGGGCTCGAACACGGCCTGATCACGCCGCGCGAGCCCGGCAGGTTGCGCATCGAGGTGCCTGCCGGGCTGATCGACATCGAATATGGTGCCGAGGGCGACCGCGTCCGCTGGGTCCGGATCCGCAACGTGCCGGCCTATGTGGCAGCGACGGGGATTAAGATCGACGTGCCGGGCTTCGGTCCGCTTAGCGTCGACGTCTCCTATGGCGGCAACTACTACGCGATCATCGAGCCGCAGGGCGCCTATGTCGGGCTCGACGATCTCGGCGCGTCGCGCATCGTCGCGCTCAGCCGCACGGTCCGGTCGCTGGTGCAGGCAGCGTTCGAACCCGTGCATCCGCTCGACGATCGCATCCGCGGCGTCAGCCATGTGTTATGGGCGGACAAGCCCAAGGGTGAGGGCGCGGACGGGCGCAACGCGGTGTTCTACGGCGAGAAGGCGATCGATCGCAGCCCGTGCGGCACCGGCACCTCGGCGCGGCTGGCGCATCTCGTCCACAAGGGCGTGCTCGCGGTCGGCGATCGCTTCGTGCACGAAAGCTATATCGGCAGCCGCTTCGTCGGCCGCGTCGAGGCGGCGGTGGACGTCGGCGGCGTGTCCGGCATCATCCCCTCGATCGAGGGATCGGCGACCGCGACCGGGTTCAACACGATCTGGATCGATCGCGAGGATCCTTTCTGGTCGGGATTCTCCGTCGTCTGACTGCAACCATGAGGATGTGTGAATGGGCGTTTTGGGGCCGATCAAGCCGATTGCACGCAGTATCGACCCCGATGCGGCCCATCGCCTCAAAGCGACGCTGTCCTGGCCGCATCTGATCGCGATGGGGGTCGGCGCGATCGTCGGCACCGGCATCTATACGCTGATCGGCGTCGGCGCCGAGCGCGCCGGACCCGCGGTGATCCTCGCCTTCTTCGTGGCCGGCGCGGTCTGCGCCTGCGCCGCGCTTGCCTATGCCGAGCTGGCGACGATGATCCCGACCGCGGGCAGCGCCTATACCTACACCTATTCGGTGGTCGGCGAGACGCTCGCCTGGGTGGTGGGCTGGAGCCTGATCCTCGAATATTCGCTGGCCTGCTCGACGGTCGCGGTCGGCTGGTCGGGCTATCTGGTCGGCTGGCTGCAGTCGGCCGGGCTGCACCTGCCCGCGCTGCTGCTCAATGGTCCGCATGCCGGCGGCCTCGTCAACCTGCCGGCGGTGCTGGTGTCGCTGGCGATCGCGGGGATGCTGATGGCGGGCACGCGCGAGAGCGCGACGCTCAACATCGTGCTGGTGGTGATCAAGCTGGTCGCGCTCAGCGCCTTCGTCGCGCTGTCGCTGCCCGCCTTCGATGCGACGCACCTCCATCCCTTCATGCCCTATGGCTTCGCCAGCCATGCCGACGGCAGTAGCACCAAGGGCGTGATGGCGGCGGCCGCGATCGTGTTCTTCGCCTTCTACGGCTTCGATGCGGTAGCGACGTCGGCAGAAGAAGCGCGCAATCCTGGGCGCGACCTCACCATCGGCATCATCGGATCGATGGCGTTGTGCACCACGATCTACATCCTCGTCGCGATCGCCGCGATCGGCGCGATGCCATTCGCGACGCTCGGCAATTCGCCCGAGCCGCTGGCGCTGGTGCTGCGTACGCTGCACCACCCGTTTGCCTCCTGGGCGATCGCGGGGGCGGCGCTGGTCGCGCTGCCGTCGGTGATCCTGGTGATGATGTACGGGCAGAGCCGCATCTTCTTCGTGATGGCGCGCGACGGGCTGCTGCCGCCGGTGCTGGCGAAGGTGTCGAAGCGGACCGGATCGCCGGTGTTGGTCACCGGGATCACCGGGCTGTTCGTCGCGGCCGTCGCCGGCTTTTTCCGGCTCGACGAGATCGCCGAACTCGCCAATGCCGGCACGCTGATCGCGTTCATCGCGGTTGGCGGGTGCATGATGATCCTGCGCCGCCGCGCGCCGGATGCCGCGCGCGTGTTCCGCTGCCCCCAGCCTTATGTCGTGGGCACGCTGGCGATCCTCGGCTGCCTCTATCTGCTGTTCTCGCTCCCCGAGAAGACACTCGTGCGCTTCCTGCTCTGGAACCTGTTCGGGCTCGCCGTCTATTTCGCCTATAGCCGCTCGCGCAGCGTCTTGACGCGCGCGGCGGTCAAGATCTGAGGCGCGTCGATCAGGGCAGCGCCTTCGTCGCCAGCCGGCTGGCGATCCAGCGGCTGACCTGATCGTGCAACACGGACAGCGGCATCGGCCCATCGTCGAGCACCGCGTCATGAAAGGCGCGGATGTCGAAACGCGCGCCCAAGTCCTGCTCAGCGCGTCGACGCTCGGCCAGGAACTGCAACTCACCGATCTTGTAGGCGAGCGCCTGCGCAGGCCAGGCGATGTATCGTTCGGTCTCGCCCTTCACCACTCGCTCGGGCAATGCCGTGTTGTCCTCGAGGCAACGCATCGCCTGATCGGCGCTCCATCCCTTGGCGTGGAGGCCGACATCCATGATCAGCCGGCAGGCGCGCCACATGTCGAACGACAGCCGGCCGAAGCGCTCATAGGGCGTGCGGTAGACGCCCATCTCTTCGCCAAGCTGCTCGGAGTAGAGCGCCCAGCCTTCGATGAAGGCGGTGGGTTCGTCGCGACGTCGGAAAGCGGGCAGATCGGTGCGTTCCTGGCTTAGCGCGATCTGCAGATGGTGTCCGGGGACGCCCTCATGGAGGATCCAGGCGGGCAGTCCGAACAGCGGGTCGCCGTAGGAGGACCGGCCGACCATCACGGTGCCGGGTACGCCCTTGCTGGGATCGCCCAGATTATAGCCGCCCGACGACGCCTCCATCTCGGGTGATTTGGTCCGGATCGTCCAGGTCAGGCGCGGGAGCGTACCGAACCATAGCGGCAGCAAGCCGTCGATCCGCTTGCCGATCTCGCTGGCCTTTTCGATGTAGGTCTCGAGATCGGGGGCGTAGAATTGCTTGTCGGTGCGCAGTTTAACGAGGAATTCGGGGAGCGTGCCGGTGAAGCCCGTGGCGCGCATCTCGACTGCCATTGCCGAACGGATCCGCGCCACTTCTGTCTCGCCCAAGGCGAAGATCTGGTCCGGAGTAAGGTCGGTGGTGGTCGAGCGGCGGACGGTGAAGGCGTAATAGGCGGCGCCATCGGGCAGGCTGGCGACACCCAAGGCGGCGCGCGCATGCGGGACATAATCCTGCGCGAAGAACGCGACCATGCGCGCCTGTGCGGGCTTTACGGCGTCCACGACGGCTTGCCGCGCCGCGAGGCGTAGCGCCGCCTGCCGGTCGGCGGGAATGGTATCGGGCAGGGATTTGAACGGAGACAACAGCGGGCTCGCGTCGGCGGGCTGATCGGCGGCGATCTTGAGGATGGCGAGCACGGCGTCTGCCGTGCGCCGCGGCTGGACGAAGCCGGTCGCCAGCCCGCGGCGCATGTTGGCGATTTCCTGGTCGTAATAGCCGGGGAAAGCGCGAATACGCGCGATCCAGGCTTTCGCGTCCGCCTCGTTACGGATTACCGTGGTCATCGCGGCATAGTTGGCGGTGTTGAAGAAGCCGTCGCCATTGTCGAACGGGATGCGGTCCTCGTCCCAGCGCGCACCTTCGATCTCGATGCCCAGCCGCCAGTCGAGCAAGCGGCGGGTCAATGCCTCCTCGCTGCCCGCGGGCGAGGCGGGTGCGGTGTCGAGCCGAGTCCTGAGCGCCGCAGAGGCCTGCGCGCGCCGGTCGGCGGCGGCCTTGCGCATGTCCGGCCAGCCGGGGCCGTCGTCGGCGCTGGCCTGGCGGCCGAGCGCTTCATACGCCGTCACCACGTCATCGACACGCGAAGCACGCACCGGCGCGGATGCCAGCAGCGCGGCGACGAGGGCGAAGCGGATCATGGCGCCTTGGCCTCCTTTTGGTTCCAGTCGGGCGACGGCGCGCCGAGCAGGTTGCGGACGAAGAACCCGAACTGGCGGCGCGCGACATAGTCGATCGGGCCGGTCGAGCGACCGACGGTATGCTCGCCGCCAGGCACCACCAGCAGATCGAAATCCTTGTTCGCCTTGATCAGCGCATCCACCACCTGTCCGGTCGAGGCGGGATCGACATTGCTGTCCTGCTCGCCGACGATCAGCAGCAGCTTGCCGGTCAGCCGCCACGCATTGTCGACGCCGGAGGCCGCCGAATAGCTTTGATCGACGGGCCAGCCGAGCCACTGTTCGTTCCAGCTGATCTTGTCCATGCGGTTGTCGTAGCAGCCGGCATAGGCGACCCCGACCTTGTAGAAATCGCCGTGGAACAGCAGCGCGTCGAGCGTGCTCTGCCCGCCCGCCGAGGCACCGTAGATGCCGACGCGGCTGATGTCGTAGGAGGGATCTCGCGCCGCCATTGCTTTGTGCCAGGCGATGCGATCGGGAAAGCCCGAGTCCGCCAGGTTCTTCCAGGCGACGTCCTGGAAGGCCTTGGACCGGTTGGCAGTGCCCATGCCGTCGATCTGGACGACGATGAAGCCGAGATCGGCCTGCTCCTGCATGCCGATCACCTTGTCGCCGCCCGAATGATAACCGAACGGCCAATAATCCTTGGGTACGAAGCTGTCGTGCGGACCGGCGTAGATGTTCTCGATCACCGGATATGTCTTGGCCGGATCATAGTCGTGCGGCCGGACCACCACGCCCCAGATGTCGGCCTTGCCGTCGCGGCCCTTGGCGACGAACACCTCGGGTGGCCTGAAGCCCGCGGCGCGGAGCTGGCGGTCGTCGCCGCGCGTGATCGTCGCGACCAGCGCGGCATCGCTCGACCGGTGCAACTCGCTGATCGTGGGCAGATCGACGCGCGAATAGGTGTCGACGTACAGCGTCATGTCGGGCGAGAAGCTGGCGTCGTGATCGGCGTTGGCAGGGGTCAGCGGCTTAAGGTTTCGGCCGTCGAAATCGATCCGGTAATAATGTTTGAAATACGGGTCCTCGCTGGGACGCATGCCGCTTGCGGCGAACCAGACCTGGCGTTTCGCATCGTCGACCTTGATGACGTCGCGCACGACCCAGTCACCCGTGGTGATGCGGTTCTTCACGCGTCCGGTCCGGCCATCGACGAGATAGAGGTGGTTCCAGCCATCGCGCTCGGACGCCCAGACGATCTCGTCGCCGAGCCCGTCCACATCGTGCGAGAAGCGCCGGTCGGCAAAGACGAAGGTCCTGGCGTCCTCGGTGATAGCGGCATGCGGCACGCCGCTCGCGGCATCGACTGCGATCACACGCGCCTGCTGAAAGCCTCGCCGCACATAGTCGAACGCGACGCTCGCGCCGTCCTTGCGCCAGCGCGGCGCCGACAATTCATAGGGGTTGGGAAACAGCGCGGCGTCGATCACCGTCTCGCGATGGCGCGCGACATCGAACAGCACCGGCTGTTCCTGATCGATCGCGTCGCCCGGCTTGGGATAGAGCTGACTGCGTAGCGCGGGCTGACGCTGGCCCTCCGGGGCGGCGGCGACGCGCAGCACATGGCGGGCGAAGCCGGGGCGGACGCGGTAGATGATGATCCGACGGCTGTCGGGCGACCAGGCCAGCGTCTCGGGATCGTAGAAGTCGCCGGTCGAGCCATCGGTGCTGAGTGGGGTCACGGCCTGCGTGCCGGGGCGGCGGACGACGAGGTTGTCGTCGCGCACGAAGGCTTCCCATTGGCCATCTGGCGAGCGCTGCGGTTCGTTGGCGGCAGGCACCGAGAGATCGCGCACCACGCCGAAGCCGCGCGGGCGTCGGTGGTGCGGCTCAAGCGCGCAGCGATCGTCGGCGAGCGTGCAGCGCCAGCCGTCCTCGTCGATCTCGAAGCGGATCGCCGTCCCGCCATCGACATAGTCGAATTCGGAGAAGGGAAGGCGGAGCGGTGCGATCGTCCGTCCCAGCGCGGCGCTCAGCCCTGCGGCGAGCTTCGTCTGATCGAATGCGGGGGCTTTCGCGAGCGTGTGCGCGTCGACGCTTTCGAACGCGAACCCGCCCTCGACGGTCTTGCGATAGGCGAAATGGCTGCCGTCGGCCATCCAATGCGCCGGCCATGCGACCTCGCGCGTCAGATATTCCCAGCTGTCGCGCAATCCGATCGAGCGCGTGAACGCGGCCTCGTCGGGGGCAGCCACGAGGCTGCTCGGAACGCATAACAGCGCGAGCGCGAGCGCGCGGGCTCGCACGGCGGTCTTGATCATCATGTGATCCTGATAGTGGAAGACGGAAAGCGGTCGGGTTCAGCCAGGCGGCGGCGCGGGGCCCGACGCGGTGGTCACCGGCCGAGTTGCCGCCGGAGGTCGGCAAGCGTCCCGCTGATGTGCGCGGCGGCCAGCGCCTTGGCTCGCTTGGCGTCGCGTGCCAGCCAGACACTGATCAGAATGTCGTGCTCGAGATGCGCGCGATCCTCGCGGCCGGCGGGCTCGAGGTGCTTGTAGACATAGCGTTCCGACAGCACCTGCAACCGCTCGATCAGCTGCGTGGTCAGCAATTTGCCGCTGGGGCGAACCAGCGCCATATGGAAGTCTCGGTTGCGCGCGGCGACTTCGTCGAGCTGCGCGGTGGCGGCCTGGTCGAGCGCCGCGAGCGTCTCCGACGCGATCTTCTGCTGCTGCTCGGTCGCGGCCAGCGCCGCCGCGGCGACAGCGGCCGGTTCGATCGACAGCCGTAGCGCGAAGATTTCCTCGGCTTCCTCGGCCGACATCGGGCGGACGAAGAAGCCGCGATTGGCCTGGCTGACGAGCAGCCCCTCCTGCTCGAGCCGCGCCAGAGCCTCGCGGAGTGGAATCTTGCTGACACCGAGTTCGTTGGCGAGCGCATCCTGGCGGATCGCCTGGTCGACAGGCAATTGCCCCGTGACGATCTGTTCGCGGACGATGCTGAAAATCTGTTCGGACAAGGTGCGAACGACGATGCTCATCGTCTTTGGAACTCCATCAGGAAGTGGAGGACTATGCCGTAGCGCGAACGGTTCCGCCACTAGGATGCAGCGCGATCATGCTGATTTTCGCGGGAAAAGCCGGCAGGCGTCGAAGTCATCCAGCTTCTCCATTGCATCGATATATCGTATACGATAGATCCGCCGGGGCATCAAGGCAGGATATGGACCGCAACGCTATCATCATCGGCGGCGGCGTCGTCGGATTGGCCAGCGGGTTGGCGATAGCCCGACGCGGCCTGGCCGTCACGATCGTGGACGCGGACGTAGCGCGTACCGCCGCCTCGTGGGGAAATGCCGGGCACATCGCGATCGAGCAGGTCGGGCCGCTCGCCTCCTATGCAGCGATCCGCTCGGCGCCCGGACGTCTATTCTCGCGCGGCGGGGCGCTGGCTTTCCCCCCCGGTCAGTATCGCGCCTGGGCGCCGTTTGCGTGGCGGATGCTGGGCGCCGCCACGCCACGGCGTTTCGAGGCGGGCAAGGCCGCCCTGTCCGCTTTGGCGGGTGCGGCGATGCCGGCTTGGCAGCGTCTCGCCGCGACACTGCCCGAACCCGATCTGCTGCGGGAAGACGGTCATTACGTTCTGTGGGGATCGCAAGCGGCGGCGGCGCGGGGCAGGGTGGCGTGGCAGACAGCGGATACCGGGACCGCGCGCTTCCGCGATATCGATCAGGGCGAACGGACGACGCTTGCCGGGCTGACGCGGTCGGCGTCGATCGACGCCATCCGCTTTACAAACAGCGGACAGGTCGCCGATCTCGATCGGCTTGCCGATGCGCTCGAAGCCGCGCTGGTCGCGGCGGGCGGCACGATCGTGCGCGGACGGGCGGAGTTGGTCGCGATCGGTGCGCGTGCCGGCGTGATGGTCGACGGTGTGGCGATGGAGGCGGATCATATCGTTCTCGCAGCCGGCGTGCGCTCGGGCCGTCTGATCGCGCCGCTTGGCCACGCGGCGCCGATCGTCGCCGAGCGAGGCTATCATATCCGTACGCGCAGCCATGATTGGCCCGCGGAGTTGCCGCCCGTCGTGTTCGAGGATCGCGCGATGATCGTCACCCGCTATGCGGAGTGCGTGCAGGCGGCGAGCTTCGTCGAGCTGGGAGATCCGGATGCGCCACCGGATGAGGCCAAATGGCAGCGGCTAGAGCGGCACGTCGCCGCGCTGGGACTGCCGATGCGCGGTCCGTTCGACCGCTGGATGGGATCGCGGCCGACGCTGCCCGATTATCTGCCCGCGATCGGGCGCAGCCACCGGGCACCGAACCTGTTGTATGCGTTCGGCCATCAACATCTTGGGCTCACCTTGGCGCCGATCACCGGCGAGATCATCGCCGCGCTGGTCGCGGACGAGGCGCCGCCTGTAGACACACGCCCGTTCGATATTGGGCGGTTCGACAAACAAGGACAGCGGACATGAGCATAGGCGGATCGACCGCAGCGGCCGAATTGGCGAGCATCACCCCCTGGGCCACAAAGGCGCCAGCGATCACGCGGGCCGAGCGACTGCAACGGATCGAGCGTGCGCGTGCCCTTACCGCGGCAATGGGCGCGGATGCGCTGCTGATCGCCGCGGGCGCCTCGCTGCGCTATTTCGCGGGCGTGCCATGGGGGGCGACCGAGCGCCTGGTCGCGATGCTGCTGCCGGTGCGCGGCGAGCCTGTGGTCGTCTGTCCGCGGTTCGAACTGGGCTCGTTGCAGGCGGATCTGCTGATCGACGTCGATATCCGCCTCTGGGAGGAGGATGACAGTCCCCATGCGCTGATCGCCGATGCGCTGGTCGGATTGCGCGCCGCCACGCTGGCGATCGACCCGGCGCTGCCCTTCCAGATGGCGGAGCGGCTGCGCCACGCGGCCCCCGGCGTCGCGCTGGTGGATGGCGCGCCGGCGATCGATGGTTGCCGGATGCGCAAGTCTGCCGCCGAGATCGCGCTGATGCAGCAGGCCAAGGACATGACCCTCGAGGTCCATCACCGCGCCGCGCGTATGCTGGCGCCGGGGATCACGACCACCGAGGTCAAGCGCTTCATCGATCAGGCGCACCGCGCGATGGGCGCTTCGGGATCGAGCTTCTGCATCGTCCAGTTCGGTCGGGCCACCGCCTTTCCGCACGGTCTGCCCGGCGAACAGAGCCTTGCGGACGACGACCTTGTGCTGATCGACACCGGCTGCACGGTCGAAGGCTATCATTCGGACATCACGCGCAGCTACACTTTCGGCAAGCCCAGCGATGACGAGCGTGCGATCTGGGATCTCGAAAAGGAAGCGCAGGCCGCCGCCTTCGCCGCAGCGGTGCCCGGCGCGCCGTGCGAAACCGTCGACGCCGCCGCGCGCGCGATACTCGAAAAGGGTGGGTTGGGACCGGATTATCGCCTGCCCGGCTTGCCGCATCGCACCGGCCACGGCATCGGCCTGTCGATTCACGAACCGGCCTATCTGGTCCGCGGCGACCGCACCCTGCTCGATACCGGCATGTGCTTCTCGAACGAGCCGATGATCGTGATGCCCGATCGCTTCGGCGTGCGGCTCGAGGATCATTTCTACATGACCGACCAAGGCCCGCGCTGGTTCACCCAGCCGCAGGCCGCGATCGATCGACTGTCCTGACGAGGCGCGTCCTCATTCCTCGTCGGGATAGGGGCCCTTGCCGCCTTCGGCGATGAAGCGGTCGACGCGCGCCTGCAGCACCGGCAGCGGCACCGAGCCGAGCTGCAGCACGGTATCGTGGAAGGCGCGGATGTTGAATTTGGCGCCTAGCGCCTTTTCGGCCTTGGCGCGCGAATCCAGGATCGCCTTCTCGCCGAGATAATAGCTCAACGCCTGACCGGGCCATGCGATGTAGCGATCGACTTCGGTCTCGATCTCGTGATCGGCGAGCGCGGTGTTGTCGTGGAGATAGCGTTGCGCCTGCTCGCGGCTCCAGCCCATCGAGTGGATGCCGGTGTCGACCACCAGCCGCGCCGCGCGCCACATCTGGTAGCTCAGCATGCCGAAGCGATCGTAGGGCGTGTCGTACATGCCCATCTCGACGCCGAGCTTTTCGCAGTAGAGCGCCCAGCCCTCGCCATAGGCCGAGATGTAGCCTTGCTGGCGGAAGGGGGGCAGATCCTTGTTCTCGGCGGCGAGCGGCATCTGGAAGGCGTGGCCCGGTGCGCTCTCGTGCAGCGTCAGCGCGGTCAGCGAATAGAGCGGGCGCGAAGGAAGATTGTAGGTGTTGACCAAATAGACGCCCGGCCCGCCGCGTCCGCCGGTGTAGAAGGGCGCGATGTCGTCTGGCACCGGGATGATCGCGAAGCGGCTGCGCGGCAGACGACCGAACCAGCTCTTGGCCTTGCCGTCGAAGGTCTTGGCGATCCAGGCGGCGCGATCGAGCAGATCCTGCGGCGTCTTGGCGTAGAAGCGCGGATCGGTGCGCAGATAGGCGAGGAAGGCGGGCAGGTCGCCCTTGAAGGCGACCTGGCGCATCACGTCGAGCATTTCGGCATGGATCTTCGCGACCTCGTCGAGGCCGATCTGGTGGATCTGCTGCGGCGGCAGATCGAGCGTGGTGAACTCGCGGATCTTCGATTGGTAATAGGCTTTGCCGTCGGGCAGCGAATAGGCGTCGAGCGCGGTGCGCGCATGCGGAATATAGTCGTCGCGCAGGAAGGCGAGCAGCGCCTGGTGTGCGGGCACGACGGCCTCGGCGATGACCGTCACCGCCGCCGCGCGCAAGTCGGCCTGCGTCGCCGCCGGAATCGTCGCCGGCATCGTGCGGAATGGCGCATAGAATGGATTGTCCTGCGGCGTCTTTGCGTCGGTGATCGGCGTGACCGTGGCGTCGCGACCCTCGAGCGTGATCTTCGGCGGCGTGAAGCGGCGCGCCGCGCCGGCCTTCATATTGGCGATCTGCTGCGCGAAATAGCGCGGCATTTCGCCCAGCATCGAGAGATAGTGGCGATAATCCTGCTCGGTCTTGAAGCTCTGTCGCGCCGAACCCGCAACATTGCCCCAAAAGCTCGTGTCGGCGTTGAGCGGCTTCTCATAGTCGCGGTAGCGCTGTGCGGCGAGCAGCGTGGCGATCTGGTTGCGGTAGATTTGCAAATTGATGCGGTTCTCGGGGCTGAGCCTGGTCGCGTCGATCGTGGCGAGTTGCGTCATCACGGTCGACCACCGCTCGAGCCGCGACGCCTGCGCCGCCGGGCCGACGTCGGGCAGGTGTGCGGAGATGCGATCGCCGCTGTCCTCGTCGTCGGCCTGCTGATGCTCCCGCCAGGTCCATTCGGCCGAATAGATCGCGGTGAACCGGGCGTCCTCACTGGTCTGGGCAGCGATCCCTGCGCTCGCCATGGTCAGTGCCGATGCGGTCATCATCGCCAAGAGTCCCGCCTTGAAAGCCTGCATGCGACCTGCCCCTGTTTGCAATATGCCAAGGATCGTATATCGTATTCTTGTGACAGGCAAGGAGAGTGCGGTGCGCGAGGCGTTGGCGGGAACACGGCGGGAATGGCTGACGGGGGCCGGCATCGTGGCGTTGGCGAGCGGTCTCAGCGCGCGTGGATCTGCTGCGCTGGCGGCCAGTCCGGGGCTGCTGCCTGACCGCGTCGAACCGCTACCGCTCGCTGCGGTGCGTCTGCTGCCGTCGCCCTTCCTGGATGCTGTGAACGCCAACCAGCGCTATCTGGCATCGCTCGACCCGGATCGCCTGCTGCACAATTTCCGGACCGGCGCGAGGCTTTCGCCAAAGGCCGCGGCTTATGGCGGTTGGGAGGGCGACACGATCGCCGGCCACACGCTCGGCCATTATCTTTCCGCGCTCGCGCTGATCCATGCGCAGACCGGCGACACCGAGGCCAGGCGCCGCGTCGACTACATCGTCGCAGAGCTCGCCGCTTGCCAGCGGGCGCGCGGCAACGGCTATGTTGCGGGCTTGCTGCGCAAGCGCAAAGACGGCAGCCGTGTCGACGGCGAGGAGATATTCGGGGAGATCGCGCGCGGCGACATCCGCTCCGGCGGCTTTGATCTCAACGGCGCCTGGTCGCCACTCTATAATATCCACAAGACCTTTGCCGGTCTGCTCGATGCACAGCTGCATTGCGACAATCGACAGGCGCTCGACGTCGCCATCGGGCTGGCGCGCTATTTCCAGCGGCTGTTCGCCGCCTTGAGCGACGAGCAGATGCAGGCGATGCTCGGCTGCGAATATGGCGGACTGAACGAGAGCTTCGCCGAATTGTCGGCGCGCACGAGCGATCCGCAATGGATGGCCGTTGCCGAGCGTATCCACGACAATGCGGTGCTCGTGCCGTTGGAGCGCGGGCAGGACGATCTGCCCAACATCCACGCCAACACCCAAATTCCAAAACTGATCGGCCTCGCGCGCATCCACGAGATCACCGGCCGCGCGACCCCCGGCGTCGGCGCGCGCTTCTTCTGGGACACGGTGACGCGCCATCACAGCTATGTCATCGGGGGCAATGCCGATCGCGAATATTTCTTCGCTCCCGATGCAATATCCCAGCATATCACCGAGCAGACCTGCGAACATTGCAACAGCTATAATATGCTCAAGCTGACCCGGCATATCTACGGCTGGCAGCAGCCTGACGCTGCACTGTTCGACTATTATGAACGGACCCACTTCAACCATATCCTCGCAGCACATGACCCCAAGACGGGGATGTTCACCTATATGACGCCGCTGATGTCGGGCATCAAACGCGATTGGTCGTCGCCGACCGAGGATTTCTGGTGCTGCGTCGGCTCGGGAATGGAAAGCCACGCCAAGCATGGCGAGTCCATCTATTGGGTGGGCAAGGCGGCGCTTCTGGTCAATCTCTTCATTCCATCTCGCGCGCATTGGGCGGCAAAGGGCGCGGATATCGAGCTCACCACCGCCTACCCCTATCACGGCGAGATCACGCTGAGACTGGCGACATTGAAGCAGGTCGGTGCCTTTGCGATCGCGCTACGCGTGCCGGGCTGGTCGACGTCGGCCGCGATCGCGGTCAACGGGCAGCCGGTCGAGGCCGAACGTGCGGCCGGCTATGCGGTCGTACGTCGCCGCTGGCAGGAGGGCGATATCGTGACGATGACATTGCCGATGGACCTGCGCATGGAATCCACCTCCGACGATCCCGACACGATCGCCATCCTGCGCGGGCCGCTGGTGCTCGCGGCGGATCTGGGGGCAGCCGATTTGCCGGTCGTGAGTGGCGCAGCACCGGCGCTGGTCGGCAACGACATCCTCGCCGGCTTCCGCGCGGATCCGGCGCAGCCGGCACTCTACCATACGAAGGGGCTGGGCCGACCGGCGGACATGCGTTTCGGTCCCTTCTACAGCGCCTATGACCGACGCAGCGCAGTCTATTTCAAGCGGTTCACCGATGCCGGCTGGGAAACCGAGAAGGTCGCGTTCGCGGCGGAGCAGGCGCGGCTTGCCGATCTCGCGGCGCGCTCGGTCGACGTCATGCATCTTGGCGAGATGCAACCCGAACATGATCACGGCCTGACCTCCGACATCTCCTATCCGGTGGTCTATCGCGGCCGTAACGGACGCGATGCCCGCAGCGGCGGCTTCTTCCAGTTCGTGATGAAAACCCGCCCCGGCCCCCTCCTGCTCGAGGCAACCTACTGGGGCGACGAGCGCAAGCGCGCCTTCGACATCCAGATCGACGGCCATACGATCGCGACGCAGCAGCTCGAGGCGCTCAGACCCGGTCAGTTCGTTGACGTCGACTATCCGCTGCCCGAAGCGCTGACCCGCGGCAAGCCGAGCGTCACCGTCCGCTTCCAGCCGCACGTCGGGCATACGGCGGGGCCGGTCTTCGGCGTGCGCCTGTTCACGCCCAAGCCGGTTCCCACAGTCTGACCCGGTCGACGCAGTCACTGTCCTGCTTACGGTGCCCGCGTAAGCCGCAACAGCATCGCGCCATGGCCGGGGATCTCCCAGGTCCGCCGTGTCGGGCTGTCGGGAACGCCGGCCCACACGTCCACGAGCCTTGCGATCCGCGCGAGGCCCGCATCCTGTAGAGTAAAGCCGATGTCGCGCGCGGTCGTGCCGCGGTTGAACAGCGCGAGCGCGACCGATCCGTCGGCGAGCGGCCGCGCCCAGATTTCGGCGTCGCCATCCTTGCGGATGCGCCGCGCCTGCCGGCCGAGCGGATCCTGGTCGATCGCGATCACGCCGCGACTTTCGAGCAGCGCGATCGTCGCCGGCGACATCGTGCGGACGTCGTTGCCGAGCATCAACGGCGCGGCCAGCATCGCCCATAGCGTCATATGCGTGCGATATTCGTCCTCGCTCATCCCGCCATTGCCGATCTCAAGCATGTCGGGATCGTTCCAGCCGCCGGGACCGGCGGTGGCCGCGTCGCCGTCCTTGTCGAAGCCGATCGCCGCCATCGCGGCATAATTGTCCGCGATGTCGCCGGTCGTGCGCCAGAGATGACCGCCGACGCCGCTGCCCCAGGTGCCGACGCGGTCGCGGCCATATTGGCACAGGCTGTAGACGATCGGCCGACCCGTCGCGCGCAGCGCCTGCCCCATCTGCTGATAGGCGAGCCTGACCTCGGCGGCGGTGCGGAAAATGCCCTCGCCCGAGCAGAGATCATATTTCAGATAGTCGACGCCCCATGCCGCGAAGGTCCGCGCATCCTGTTCGACATGACCGTAGCTGCCCGTGAAACCCGCGCAGGTCTTCGGCCCGGGCGAGCTGTAGAGGCCGAGCTTCAGGCCTCGCGTATGAACATAGGCGGCAAGCGCTGGCATGTTGGGGAAGCGGGCATTGGCGCGGATCGCGCCGTCGGCGCTGCGCGTGCCCTGCCAGCCGTCGTCGATGTTGACGTAGCGATAGCCGGCATCCCGCAGGCCGGAGCTGACGAGGTGATCGGCGATCGCGCGGACGGTGGCGTCGTCGATCGCGGCGGCAAATCGGTTCCAGCTGGACCATCCCATTGGCGGGGTCGGCGCGAGGCCGTCGGCGGCGAGCGTGACGGGCGCAGGCAGCGGCGCGCGCGGGAAGGCGAGGCGGGTGGCGTCGGTCGCGGTGCCGCGGCGGAGCGCGGACTCGACGTGGCGCTCCCAGATGTCGCCGGTGACGCGCAGGCGCGTGCCGTCGATCGTTGCGGTCCATGGCCGCGGCGGCAGGCGCGGATTGCCGTTGTCGATCAGGAAATGCGCGGTGCCCCCGGTGACGGCAAGCGCGCGCATCGGCACGTCGCCATACCAGTCGGTGGTGACCGACCCGCGCCAGCCGCCGGCGTCGCGTGACAAGCGTAGCATGCGCAGGCCGGGAAATTCCGCCGATCGCGGGAAGAGCCAGACGCCGCCCATCGCGGTCCGAGGAGCGGCCGGCGCGGCGAGGGTCAGCGCGATGAATGCCGACAGCAGCCCTCGCATGATCGTCACGCGCCGGTGCCGATGAACGGCAGCATGGCGGCGGCGAGCCCGTCGGACGAGGCGGTCAGACGGATCGTGCCGCCGCGGTCACCGGCCTGGACGATCGCCATGCACAGCCCGTTGAACGCGGAGCGGGCGGTGGCATGGTCGGGCTCGAGGCTGCGCGGATCGCCATTGCCGACGCCGAGCAGTTTGGCATCGCCCGACAGCGCAAAGACGACGTGATTGGACGCAGTCGGTACCTCGCGGCGGTGCGTGTCGAGGATCGCGGCGCGCACCACGGCGACTTCCCCGGGCGCGAGTTGGCGGCGATCGCTCGACAACTTGACACGCGTCGGTGCGCCGGTCGTCTCGCGCGTCGCGATCAGCGTGCGCTGCCCGGCCCGGAATCCGTGCGCCTCGATCCGGCCGGGTACGTAGGGTACCTGCCATTCGAGGTGGCGGTTGCGCTCGACACTCTTGCGGCCGAGGCTGCGGCCGTTGACGAACAGCTCGACTGCCTCGCAATTGCTGTGCACCCAGACGGGCACCGGCTTGCCCTCGCGCCCGGGCCAGGTCCAGTGCGGGAAGAGATGGAGTATGGGGTCCGGCCCCCACCAGGCGCGGTAATACCAGTAGTCGTCCTTGGGAAAGCCGCAGCTGTCCATCTGGCCGAAATTGGAGGCGTTTTCCGGCCAGCGCTCGAAGGGTGTCGGCTCGCCGCGATAGTCGAACCCGGTCCACACGAAGCCGCCCGCGAGGAAGGGCCGCGCGTCGTAGAAGCTCCACCAGGTCTCGGCGGTGGTCGCCCAGCGCGGGAAGTCGGTGTCGTAGGCGGGCACCACGCCGGCCTTGTCGTCGCGGACATATTCGCCGCGCGTCATCACCGTGCTGGCGACTTCGGTGCCGATCATTGGCGTGGTTGGGTGCGCGGCGTGAAAGGGGTCGACCTCGCCGAGGAAATAGTTGCAGCCCTGCACGTCGAGGATGCGTGAGGCGCCCTGGCCGAACTTGCCGTTAAACGCCTCGGTGACGGGGCGCGTGCCGTCGAGCTCGTAGACGCGACGCTTCATCGTCTCGGCGATCCGCGCGCCGGTCTCGGTGCCGCGGTGGATCTCTTCGTTGCCGATGCTCCACAGAATGACGCTCGGGTGGTTGCGACCCTGGCGGACCAGCCGGTCGAGCTGGCTCATGCCTTCCGCATCGCTCGACATCTGCCGGGTCTCGTCCATGACGAGAATGCCCATCCGGTCGCAGGCGTCGAGGATGGCGCTGTTGGCGGGGTGATGCGTCGAGCGATAGGCGTTGCTGCCCATCGCCTTGAGCTGCTCGAGCCGCCAGACGTGCAGGCTGTCGGTCACCGCGAAGCCGACGCCGGCATGATCCTGGTGGTTGCAGGTGCCCTTGATCTTCACCGGCTTGCCGTTGAGGAAAAAGCCGTGGTCCGCATCGAAGCGGATGCTGCGGATGCCGAACCGGGTCTCGTCGCGGTCGACGACGGCGTCGGCGACGACGATGTCGCTTGCCAGCGTGTAGCGCTGCGGCGTCTCCAGCGACCATAGGGCCGCCTGTGCGATCATCGTCTCCTGCGGGACGGTGACGCTGCCCCAGGCGGGCAGGGCGATCGGCTCCGACAACAGGGTGGCCGCGATGCGCCCGTCGGGTCCGGTGACCGTCGAACGCACGCGCGCGCTGGCCGCGGGGCCGTCATTGTCGATCTCGGTCGCGATGCGTAGCCGCGCGTCGGCGCCGAGGATTTCGGATCGCACCGTCGCACCCCATTGGCGGATATGCGCGGGCGCGGTCTCGACCAGCCGGACGTGGCGATAGAGGCCGGCACCCTCATAGGACCAGGCTTCGCCGAGGCTGACGTCGCAACGGACGACGAGCATGTTCGTCTCGCCCGGTCTGGCGAAGTCGGTGATGTCGATGCGGAAGGGTGCGTAGCCGCTCTCGTTCGACCCGACGACGAAGCCGTTGAGGATGACGAGGCAGTTGCGCGAGACGCCGTCGAATTCGAGTGCGAGGCGTCGGCCGGCGTCCTCGGCCGCGATCGGCAGCGTGCGGCGATACCAGCCGACGCTGGTCGCGGGCCACAGCCGGCCGACCGGCTTGAACCCCTGATAGGCGCCGGTGCGATCGAGATCCGAGCCCGGCGGGCCGAACTGCTCGAACGGCAGATCGACCGCCCAGTCGTGCGGCAGGTCGACCGGCTGCCACTCCTTGTCGTCGAAGCTCGCGTCGGCGACCGGCGTGCCGACGTCGCCCGACTTGCCATAGGTATCGTGCGAGGTGCCGAAGCCGAAATCCTTGGCCGGATCGGCGGCGTGACCGAGGTGGAAGCGCCAGCCGCGATCGAGCGGCACGACGCGGCGCGGGAAGGGCGCCGTAATGGCGGCAGGCGCTGCTCGCGCCATCGCCGGCAGTAGAGCGACCGCGCTCACCGCGCCGCCCGTTTTCAGCAGGTCGCGGCGGTGGACGCGGTCGGTCATCGTAGAAACTCCCGGTGGCGGGCCGGCACCGGGCCGGCCCGCACTCGCTATCAGAGGTTGACCGTCGCGCCGACGAAGATCGTGCGGCCCAGCGTGTCGTAGACGCCCGGATAGGTGTTGCCGTTGCCGAAGGATTCGAGAATGCCGGAGGCAATCGCGGGCGGATCCTTGTCGCCGATGTTGTTGACGCCGGCGCGCAGCTGAAGGCCGTGCGGGAAGGTCTTGGTCACGGCCAGATCGAAGTAGTTGTAGGTCGGGATGTGGCTGTTGATCTGGCTGCCCACGCCGGTGAGGAAGCTGTTGCTCGACAGGCTGGACAGCTTGGTCCGGTCAATCATGCGCCAGGCCAGCGACAGCGAGGCGTCGCCCGGGATCAGCCAGGTGATGCGCGCGACATGGTGCCAGGTCGGGTTGGGCTCGCCGCAGGTATAGCCGTAATAGCCCTTGCAGTCATAGGAGCCGAGACCCGGCAGCGGTTCCGCGACTTGGTGCAGCAGCAGCGTGCCGACGAGGTTGAAGTTGATCTTGCCGTGCTTGCCGATGCCCAGCGTGTAGTCGGTGTCGAAGTCGAGGCCCGAGGTTTGGAGATAGCCGGTGTTGTAGGTGGTCGAGACGATGTAGCCGCCGGCCGTCGTGCTCCCGAAGATCGCGCCCGACTGCGGATCGCGGTGGAACAGGCTGCAATAATAGGGATCGCCCGTCGAGATGCACTGGCTGATCGCGAGCGAGGGCGCGATCGAGCTGATATAGTCCTTCACCTTGATGTGGTAATAGTCGAGCGAGAAGGAGAAGTTGCGAATCTGGTGGGGGGTCAGCACCAGGCCGATCGTGTAGGTGTCGCCTTTTTCCGGCTTGAGCTTGGCGTTGCCGCCGTAGAGCTCGTCGCAGGTGTCGGCCGGGCACTGAGGGATCTTGCCATATTGTGCGGCGGAAACGCCGGTCAGCGCGCAGGCGGTCGTCGTCGCGGTGGGCTTGACACCGGCGCAGGGATCATCGGACGAGACGTTGCCGATGCCCTGCGAGCCGAACAACTCGCTGATGTTCGGCGCGCGGATCGCACGGTTGTAGCTGGCGCGCAGGCGGACGTCGGTCGTCGGCGCCCAGTTGAGCTCGGCCTTGTAGGTGTAGACATTGTAGTTGGAGGCGAAGCCCGTCGAGCTCTGCGAATTGTGATAGGCCGAATAGCGCACGCCGCCGTCGATCGACACTTCATGCGCGAACGGCATGTCCTGCAGGATCGGCACCTCGATCTCGCCATAGCCCTCGTTGACGGTGATGCGGCCGTCGGTCGGCACCGCGCCGCCTTCCTGTGCCACCGCGTCGGCGGTGTAGATCAGCGATTCGTGGCGATGTTCGGCGCCGATCGCGATGTTGACGCCGCGCGTCGCCCACGGGCTGGTCAGGCCGAAGGTGCCGAGATCGCCGGTGATGCTCGCCGAGATGACGGTCTGCGTGTCGCGCTCGGCGGTGTTGCTGTCCGCGAACAGATATTGCGCCTGGCTCGAGGAAATGCCGTTCGACTGGAAGATGTTGATCGGCACGCAGCTCGGATCACTGCCGTCGACGACCGACTGGCAGGTCGGCGTGCCGTTGACGTTGACGACATCGATCGCGCGCTGCGCCTTGATGGTGTCGACATTGTTCAAATAGGTCTCGTTGTAGCGGACCAGCGAGTGGAGATAGTTCACGTCATAGCTGAAGCCGTGGCCGATATCGCCGCGGACGCCCGCGGTATAGCGGAAGTCGTTGTGGCGCAGATCGTCGCGACGCGAGAAGTCGCTGTTGAGACGGTAGCCGATCAGCGTCTGCTCGGTGGCGTTGGTGCCCGCGGCCGCGCCGCACAGCGTTGTCGCCTGCTGCGCGCTCATCAGCGGATTGTCGCAGTTGAGCGTGAAACTGCTGCCGAGGAACAGCGCGGAGGGCGCGACCTGCGAGAAGGTCGTATCGCGCATGAACATGAAGCTGCCGTAGAGTTCGGCGGCGGGGCTGATCTTGAACTTGCCGAAGGCGCCGGCGGTGTAGCGCTTGTCGGAGCGCTGGATGTAGTTGCTCGGGGAATAATTATAGGCGTAGCTGCTGTCGTAGGGCACCCAGGTCTTGGAGCCGTCCTTCGAATTGGTCAGATACTGACCTCCGGCGCTGGGGCCGGTCAGCGGCAGGAAGGTGCCGTAGGTCGAGGTGCTGGAACCGCCGCAGACCAGGCCGGTGCCGGCGGTGTCGAGCTGATTGAGCGCGCAGCTCGAGACGTCGCGGGTCGATTCGAGCACCGGATCGGCCTGGCGATAGCCGCCATAGACGGTGATGTTGCCGCGGCCGTCGGCGAAATTCTTGCCATAGGCGACGTTGACGTTCTGCTTACCGCCGTCGAGCACGGTGTCCGGCGCGGTGGTATAGCCCGCCGCGCGGTTAACGCCGCGCACATAATTGTTGCCATTGTCGTGCTGGTCGATGCCGGTCTGAGCATCGATCCGCAGGCCGTCGAGATGATCCTCGATGATGAAATTGACCACGCCCGACAGCGCGTCCGAACCATAAACGGCCGAGGCGCCGCCGGTGACGACGTCGACGCGCTTGACCAGCGACGACGGGATGAAATTGAGATCGATCGCCTGCGACGACATCATCCGCTGGCCGTTGATCAGCGTCAGGACGCGGCTGGAGCCGAGGTTGCGCAGATTGACCTGCGAGGTGCCGTTCGAGCCGTTGGAGACGTTCTCGTTGGCATCGGCGGTAAACTGCGGCAGCCGATTGAGCACGTCGACGATATTGGTCGCGCCCTCGAGCTTGACCTCCTGGTCGCTCACCGTCGTCAGCGGGCTATTGCTCTGCAGATCGGGGCGCTTGATGCGCGTGCCGGTGACGAGAATCTCGTTCGAGCTGTCGCCGGTATTGTTGGGCGAGGCATCCGCCGCAGTCGGCACGGGCGTCACCTGCGCATAAGTGGTCGACGACAATAACGCCGTAACCAAGGCGCCGATCGCGGCATTGCGTCTGGTCGCAGCCGTATAGTTTCGCATGGATTTCCCCTTCGCCGTTGAGGCTTTGTGGGGGCAATCCATCATGATCGCAGCATGATGTCAAATATATTATACGATATAACGGGCGAAATTATTCGAAACAATCGCATTACCCGATGTCGACCCGGATGTGTCGATGCCGTGGCCCTTGCGAGAGCAAGATAATGTCTCGGCCGTCCTCGATACGGACCGGGGCTCCGGCGACGGTCGCCCGGTGGATTATCTGGCCCTTGGGGAAGCGAATGCGCAGGCGCGTCTCGCGCGGCGCGCGCGGCGGAAGCTGGATCTCGCCTTCAATGAGCTGGGGCGACGTCGCGCGCAGCGAGAAGCCGACCGGGCCCCAGCGCGTCGGCGCGTCGGCGATCGCGATCGGCCGGCCCGATGCGATCCAGCGCGTCGGCACGGCGCGCGCGAGATGGAGCCGGTCGGCATCGGCATCCTCATAAACGAGCATCCAGCGGACCAGCGTCGGGATGGTCAGCTGCGCGGGAATGCAGAACAGCGCGAGATCGCCGTTGATCCCCGAGACCTCCCCGCCCATCCAACTGCCGCGCGTGTGCGCGTGGAAACGGTGCGCATAGAGGAACAACAGATATTCCTCGATCCGGTCCTGCCGCAGCAGCGCCTCAGCATAGCCGTAGGAGATGAAGCCAAGGATATCGCGGCTCTCGGCATTGGGCCGCCCGATATTGGCAACGACGCCCAGCGTCGTGCCGCCATGCCCGCGCAGGCAGTCGATCACCAGCGCCTCGAGGTCCGCGGGCAGCACGCCGGGCTGGAGCAGCTCGGCATAGGCTCGATGCGGCCAGCCCTGTTCGGATTCGGTCTCGCGCGTCAGCGCCTCGCGAAAGGTCTCGCTGACACCGGGCAGTGGGCCGACATAGGGTGGTTTGAGGTCATGGCGGATATTGGCGCGAAGCCGCTGGACGAGCTGCGCCTGCAACCGATCGGCGCGCGCTGACCAGTCGCGCGCATCGGCGGACGTGCCGCCGATCGCAGGCCAGACCGCGGCGATCTCGCGCCAGCCGCGGACCGCGAAGGCGGAATTGGCCCAATAGGGCTTCCACCAGATCGTCGGATCGGGATGGAGGCAGGAATCGGACTCGTTCCAGCCGTGGATGAGGCCGTAGCCGCGGTCGGTAACGGACAAAGCGAGGCTCTGGTCGTGCAACTCGGCGAGCAGCGTCGCGGTCGCGCGGATCTTGTCGCGGTGCCGGCCGAGCGTCGCGACGTCGCCGGTCAGCTGCAGGTAGCGCGCGAGCAGCGCCAGCGTGAGGCCATATTGCGCGGTTTCGGGGCCGCGCATGTCGACGAGGCCATCGGGCTGGACGAAGGCGGTGAAATATTGGTCGAGCACCGCGCGGGCCTGCGTGAAACGGCCCCACAGCAGATTGGCGTAGAGCGAGCTGGTGAACGTGTCCTGGAAGCCGTCATATTCCGAGCCGTAATAGTCGCGGTCGACCGCGCCATATTTGGGCCAGACGCCGTTCGGGCGGACGATCAGCTCCTTGGCGAAGGCGTGATCGACCATGTCGGTCCATTCCGGATCGGGCAGCGTGGCCGAGGTGCCCTCGGCGAGCTCGGCCTGCCAGCTCCGCGCGAAGCGGAACAGCGCGGTGTAGAAGGCCTCGGGCGTCGGATGCTCGCGGCGAGGCGGATAGGGGGCGTAGCTGTGGCCATAGTCGGCAGCGACGATTTTGCCCTGCTCGACATGCAGCGTGCGATGCCAGGTCTCGACGATGAAGCGATTGTCGGCGTCGGTATCCGCGAAGACGATCATATCCCAGACGCCGCCCGCCTTGCGCGGGATGACCTTGTGCACCGCCGGCAGCCAACCGCCGAGCAGCCCCTCGCGGCGTTTGAGCGCGACGTCGTCGCCGGACAGCTCGGGGAAACGGTGCTCGGGGCGGTAGGTGCGCGTACGGCCGTTGCGCATCACCGGCATCGTGTCCTCGGCCTGCTTGGTCCCGACCAGCGTCGTCCACGGCAGCCGCGCGCCGATCTCGTCGGCCTTGAAGTTCGACGCGCTCGGCGGGGCGGCGTCGCGTACCCGGTCGGGATCGGGGTCGCCGCCGCCGGCGAGCAGCGCGTCGGCGAGCAGGTCGGCGTCGGCGAGCGCGATGTCGCGCATTCGCAGGCCAAGATGCGCGGGCGCGGCGGTGGCGAACATCGCCTCGGTCCGCTTGGCGAGCTGCAGCGCGCCCGAGGCCGACGAGAAGCTGATCGCGCCGTCGGGATCGCGCAGATCCTCCCACACCGCGAAGCGCGTGCCGTCGATCGTGACGTCGAGCAGATGCGTGTGCCCTGCCAGCGCGCTTTCCGGCAGGATCGGTAGCGGCGCCGCGCGCAGTGTTTCGCTGGTGAGGGCCGCGGTGGCGACGACAGAGGATTGCAGGAAATCACGGCGGTTCATGCGGCCTCGCGGGTCGGATAGAGGGGGGCGGAGAGCGGCCTTCTGAGCACCAGCGCGATCAGCACGCCGGCCGCCGCGATCGCCGCCTGCAGCATCCAGAAGCGCGTCGGGCCGAGCGGTGCGTAGAAGCGCGCGAGCCAGCCTGCGGTCAGATTGGCGACGAACAGGCCGGCATAGGCGACACCCATCAGCGTCGCGGTCAGCCGCGCCGGTGCGGCGCGCGACACCGCGGCAAGCAGCACGGGCATCACATACAGATAGGCGGACGAGGACAGCAGGAAATAGCCGAACCCCCAGAAGGCGCCGAGCGCGTGCGGGGTCGGCCAAGCATATGCGAACAGCGCGAGCAATCCGTCCGCTGCCGCCATCATCGCGCAGCCGATCGCGAATTTGGAGGCGACGCGCGGCTCGCGCCCAGCCGCCGCCTGGCGTTTCCACAGGAACATCACCAGCGGCGTCGACAGCACCGTTATCAGCCCGTCGCTCGACAAATACCAGGCGACGGGAATCTCGAACCCGCCGACATGGCGGTCCGCGGCGTCCCGGATCCACAAGGGGAAAACGTCATAGCCCTGCCCGAACGGGACATTGTAGCAGAGCGACACCGCGACGAGCCCGAGCAGCGCGGCGATCCGGCGCCCCTCGCCCGCCTGTCCGGCCTCGCGCACCGCGTCGCGGCCGCGTGGTCGGTCGGCTGGAAGATGACGCCAGCCCGCGGCGTAGATCGCGATGCCGACGAGCATGCCGATGCCGGCGCTGGCGAAGCCGAGATGCCAGTTGTGCGTCTCGCCGATCGAGCCGCAGACCAGCGGGCCTGCGAAGGCGCCGATGTTGATGCCAAAGTTGAACAGCAGAAAGGCGCGGTCGCGCCGCATGTCGTCTGGCGCGTAAAGTCTGCCGACTTGGGTCGCTATATTGCCCTTGAGGCAGCCCGAACCGCAGATCAGCGCGGCGAGCGCGATCAGGAAGCTGGCGTCGAAGGCGAGGAGGAAATGGCCGAGCGCCATCAGCCCCGCGCCAAGCAGGACAGTGCGGCGGCCACCAAGCAGGCGATCGCCGACGAGCCCGCCGATCAGCGGGGAGAGATAGACCAGGCCGGTATATAGCCCGAAAATCTGCGACGCGAGCGCTTGGTCGGAAAGAGGCCCCGTGACCGCCTCCACGCACGTCCGGAACAGCGCGAAGCCCCAAATCACCCGGCCGCCGCCGGACGGCAATAACACCGTGGCCATGTAGAGCATGAGGAGCGCCTGCATGCCGTAGAAGGAAAATCTTTCCCACGCCTCCGTGCCGGACAGAATGGCCAAGCCGCGGGGGTGGCTGACGGTCGCGTCGCGGGTCATGCGCGGACCAGCCGGATCATCGTCGTGTCGTCGGACAGCGGCACGACATGCGCGCCTCTTTCGATAGAAAGCGGTGCGGAAGCGGTATAACCCTTACCCTCAATGACCAAGCGCGCCGCCCGCGTGGTAGCGTCCCGAGCGTCGAAGACGAGCGCGACCTCGCCGCTTACAGTATCGAAGCGCGCAGCAACGAAACGGCCGGCTTCGAGCACCAGCCACAGCCTCGCAGGCGCGATGAAGATCCGCGTCCGAGCGCTGTCCTTGGGCACGAGGCGAATGCTCGCCCCGTCCGCGCGGACATCCCCACCGAAACCGATCCAGCCGAATTCGGGATGGTTCACCAGATAGCTGGCCGTCCCGAAGGCATGACCGAAGTAGCTCATCCCGTAATCGCCCGAATAGGCGTCGAACCGCATCATGTCCGGATAGGAATGGAACGCGCAGGCGCCGAACCCCTCTCGATCGATGTTGGTGAGCGATCCCATCAACCCGCCGTAGGCGACGCGCAGCAAATGAATATCGTCGGGGTCGCGGCGATAGCTGTCGAACAGCGGCAGCGCGTTGAGCGTGGATCCATAATGGTGGAGCTGCCGCTCGATGCGCGCGGTCTTACCCGCGAACAGGAAATCCCAATAGCGCCGCGCGCTGCCGTTATAGCCCCAATGCGGGATGAGGGGGTCATACCCCAGGATCACCTCGCGCGTCAGGACGGCCTTCGCATCGTCGCCGAAGTGGCGCATCCAGGCATAGACCTCCTCCTGGCCGGTCGAATCCCACGGCATCTCGCTGCCGAAGGGAAAGGCCTCCGCGCTCCATCGTGCCGCTCGCCTCTGCATGTCGGCCTCGAGTGCGTCTGCCTGCGCGGTCATCGCCTCGCGGCGGAGGTCAGCGAGGAGTGCGACCAGCACGTCGCCTTCCATCTGCCCGAAGCCGACATATTGCGGGGCAAACCGGGTCATGGCGAGCGCGGTGCGTGCTGCGCGGTCGAGATACCAGCGCCAGTTGTGTGCCGTGACGAGACCCGTCCGGTTGCGAGCGAGCCGGTAGAGCACCCATTGTGCGGCGGCAACGTGGACGTAGTTGAAGGACCGCACGATCGATCGCGCTTCCTCGACGTTCCAGCTCGACCAGCCCGTCCAGTCGATCGCGGGATCATAGTCCGAGGCATGGGATGGCTCGTACCAGAACAGGCTCTTGCGGACGCCGTCACGGAGCGGCCCGTCGGGCACTTGGAGATGCCGCTCGATCACCTCGACGTGGAACCGCTCGAATTTGGCGAGTTCGGAGGCCTCGGGATTATCGAGTTGCTTCATGATCGCGGCAAGCCAAGATCCGGCGCCGCCCTCGTCGCTCAGCCCGGCGATCCAGACGCGCTTTTCCTGCGTGACCAGAGCGTTCTTTTCACGGTCGTAGCTCAGCACCGACGGACTTCGGCCGAAATGATCGTCCGGATCCTCAAACCATTGCCGGCTGAACAGGAATTTGCCGAGATCGGCGGCTACTTCCCGCGCGGGCTTCGTCACGAAATAATGGACGCTTTGGCGGCTGCCGTCTCCATGACGGAGTGTGACGCGTGCGCGGCCCCAGTGTAGCCCGGTCAAACGGAAGCGCTGCCACGCACCGGTTGCTGCGATCTGCTCAATCGTGATCGCGCCCAGCGGGAATACGTCGATTCCCGCCACCCCGTGCGGAGACTTGACGAACAAGTCGGCAGTAAGATCAGGCGCCAGCACATAGCCGGGTATGCCCACCGCCACCGGCTGCCCCGCCTCGGCCAGCCGCCGTTCTATGGATCGGATGTTGGGGGCCAGGATGATGCGCAGGCCGAACCGACGTTCCTCGCCGGGTGCGAGCGTAAATCCGCTTGGCTCGTTCCACTGTTCGGCACCCTGCCATTCGCGGTCCGCGAAACCCCGGCTTGCCACCATCCAGCGGTAGAACCCCTCGAATGTGAGGCTGCGCTTGGTCCGATCCTTGAGCAGCGCAGCTCCGCCATCGGTTGCTTTACCGTCGGCGATCGGCATCCAGGCCTCGAACGGCGTTCCCGGCTCTGGAATGATCAGCAATGCCGGACCTTGCCCGTTCAAGCGCGTTACCTGGAGATGGCCGCCGTCTAGCCCGACATACGGGTCTGCAAAGCTCGCATGTGCGTGGGCCTGCTCGAGTGTTCGATCGGTCAATATGTTGTCGAAAGGCATGGCGAAGCCGACACCGCCGATGTCGACGGGCGACGTCGTGAGGTTGCGCAACGTGAAGCGCAGGACGAGTGCATCACCGTCGAAAAGCCATCGCCGTTCGATGCGAAACGGCAAGCCCGCGGGGAGCGTCGGCGAGAGATCGGCCGCAGCGATACTGCCGTGCTCCGCGGGCAGCGGGATGACCGGTATGCGACGGAAGGCCGTCGAAATATCCCGCCACATGCCATCGGACCGGAAGCGGATGTCGATGTCGCCGAGGGCATAGTCGCCCGCTGCTATCTCCGCATGGCGATCGGGCGCGAAGTCGAAACCCGGCGTGATGGCGGGCGAAAGCGATCGCAGTACCTGTGACGACGAGGTGAGACCAACGACCAGGGAGGAAGACGCCCAGCGGCGGCCGTCTGGCTCCGATGTCGCGCGCGCAAGCGCGCGGTTCAGAGGCCAACCGTTGCCGAGACACAATATTGGCGCTCCGGATAGGAGCTCGCGACGCCGCATTGCCACAGCCATGACTATCCTCAAATCGAATATCGTATTCTATCTACGAATCGCCACGGCTGTCCAGCGGTGGATGTCGCTGACGCCTCGGCTCACGTTCGCGTGCGATCAGCGGCAGGACACCTGCCGGTCCGCCGCGAGGCGGCGATCGGGCTGATCATGAAAAATCGTTATCTTGAGTCTTCATGCTGTTGCTGTTTCGGAGGCATCGCAACGTCTGGCGATCATGGAGATCAGACCGGTGACAGATGCGGCAGGGATTGACGCGTCGCGTGCGGATGCCGGGGCGGTGCCTCGGCGCTTGCTGGCGTCGATCCACGACGTCGGGCCGCTGTTCGAGGACCAAGTCGATCAACTCGCCGATCGCATCGAGCGCCATCTGGGATCGCCGCGCTATGCCATGCTCGTCGTGCCGGACCATTGGGGCGAGGCGCCGCTGGCCGGCGCGCGCGCGTTCCAGGCGAAGCTGAGGGCCTGGTCGGAGAGCGGCGTCGAGATGTTCGTGCATGGCTGGACGCATCGCGACGACAGTGTCCACCAGGGTTCAGCCGCACGGTTCAAGGCGCGCAGGATGACCGCCGGCGAGGGGGAGTTCCTGGGGCTCGGCCGGACCGAGGCACTTCGCCGCATGGTTGCCGGGCGCCAGTTGCTCGAGGACATCACCGGTCGCCCCGTCGCCGGTTTCATCGCACCGGCGTGGCTCTACGGCTATGGCGCGCGCGGTGCGCTGGGCGACGCCGGGTTTGCGATCGCCGAGGATCATATGCGGGTCTGGAGCCCGGTCGGTGGCGCCGTACTGGCCCGCGGCCCCGTCGTGACCTGGGCGAGCCGAAGCACGCGGCGGATCCGAAGCTCGCTGGGGTTCGCGGCAGTGGCGCGCACCGCCTTGCGCCCACTCCACACGCTGCGCGTCGCGGTCCATCCCGGGGACACCGGCGTACCTGCCCTGCTTGCGAGCATCGACGCGACCCTTTCCGCCGCCTGCCGGCAGCGACGCGTTGCGCGTTATGCCGACCTTCTTGTCGGAGACGCGCAGTGAAGCCGCTTGGCTTGGCGGTCGACGGGTCGGGGTCTGGCTGGGTTCGCGATCCGATCAATGCTCCGCGAGAGCTCGAGGCGCTCGTCGCCGAGGTGCCGCGCTGGCGGCAATGGCTCGGCCCCGCGATCTCATTAGCCATCGTCGCGGCGGTGCTGGTCCAGATCGGCGGCATTGATTTTGCGCGGATCTGGTCGATGCTCCCGAGTGACCCGCTGTTCTGGGCGGCGTTCGCCGCCTGCTACATGGCGCAGCCGGTCAGCGAATGGCTGATTTTCCGTGGCCTGTGGCGGCTTCCGCTGGGCGGGATCATGCCGCTGTTGCGCAAGCAGGTCGGCAACGAGATCCTGCTCGGCTATATCGGCGAGGTGTATTTCTACGGCTGGGCGCGCCGTCATGCCGAGATCGTCGCCGCTCCCTTCGGCGCGCTCAAGGACGTCACAATCCTGTCCGCCATGCTCGGCAATGTCGTCACGCTGGCCGTGCTGGTCGCTGGCTGGTCGACACTGGCGGTGCTGCCGTCGGGTCTGCATCTGCGCTCGCTGGTCGCGTCGGTCGCAGTGATCATCCTGACGTCGCTGGTCGCCCTGCTGCTGAGGCGTCGCCTGTTCAGTCTTCCGCGCGCGGCGCTCGTCCGCGTTGCCGCGCTGCATCTCG
Organism: uncultured Sphingomonas sp.; assembly: GCF_937859915.1. Taxonomy (GTDB): domain Bacteria; phylum Pseudomonadota; class Alphaproteobacteria; order Sphingomonadales; family Sphingomonadaceae; genus Solisphingomonas. The sequence goes on from NZ_CALMAW010000053.1 coordinate 62,121, forward strand.
CGCGGATCGTCACGATCCTGCTGCTCTCGGTGGCGATGTGGCACCTGTTGCTACCGACGGTCGCGCTGTCGGCGTGGCTCATGCTGGCAACCCTGCGGCTTCTGGTGTCGCGCCTGCCGCTGATCCCCGACAAGGAACTTGTGTTTGCCGGTCTCACGCTGCTGTTGATCGGCCGCAATTCGCCGACCGCCGAAGCCATGACGCTGATCGCGAGCCTGTTTCTCGTCGCCCATCTCGCGATTGGCGTGACGCTGGGTGTCGCCGAACTCGCCGCGACCCGACGCGGGCAATAGCGATGCGGATCGTCGACGTCTGCGCCTTCTATGCGCCCCGCGGCGGCGGCGTGAAGACCTACATCGATCGCAAACTGGCGGCTGGTGCGGCGCACGGGCATGAGATCGTGATCCTGGCGCCCGGCGAAGCGCATCGGGTCGAACGGCGCGGCGCGAACGCGCGCATCATCTACATCCCGTCGCCGCGCTTCCCGCTCGATCGCGCCTATCGCTATTTTGCCGACAATGCCGCGATCCATGCCGCGCTGGATGCGCTACGCCCCGATTTCGTCGAGGCCTCGTCGCCATGGCGCGCCGCCGAGGCGGTGGCGAGCTGGCAGGGGGCCGCGCCGCGCGCGTTGGTGATGCATGCCGATCCGCTCGCGGCCTACGCCTATCGCTGGTTCGGCATGGTCGCCCGACGCGAGACGATCGATCGCAGCTTCGGTTGGTTCTGGCGCCATCTGCGGCGACTGGACGCGCGGTATGATCTGGTCGTCAGCCCGAGCCACAGCCTTGCGGAACGATTGCGCGAGGGCGGACTGAGGCAGGTGGTGACCCACCCGCTCGGCATCACGACCGGCGAGTTCTCGCCGGCGCTGCGCAATCTAGCGGTACGCACCGAGCTTCTGGCGCGCTGCGGGCTCGATGCGAAGGCGACGCTGCTGATCGGCGTCGGCCGGCATGCGCCGGAAAAGCGCTGGCCGCTGGTCGTCGATGCCTGCGCACGCGCCGGGGTCGTCCATCCGATCGGGCTTGTTCTCGTCGGTGACGGTCGGGATCGTGCCCGCGTGCTGCGCGCGGTCGGCGCCAATCCGCATGTGTTGACGCTCGCGCCGATCACCGATCGACCGGCGCTCGCGCAGTTGATGGCGAGCGCGGATGCGCTGATCCATGGATGCGAGGCGGAGACCTTCTGCCTCGTAGCGGCCGAAGCGCGCGCATCGGGGCTTCCGCTGATCGCCCCCGATCGCGGAGGGGCCTGCGACCAGACGCGCGAGGCCGGCGGCGAGCTGTATGCCTCGGGCGACGCCGCGTCGGCGGCGCGCGCGATCGAGCGGCTGATCGGGCGCGACGTCGCGACGGTCGGCGCGCACGCCCGCAGACAAGCCGGCGCGACGCGAACGATGGGCGCGCATTTCGCCGATCTTTTTGGCGCCTATGGCGAGGTCGTACGGCATCGGCGTGCCGCTTGACGCTTGCGCCCGAGGCGGCCGATCGTTGCTAGACCTTTGATGCGGAGCCGAAGCGTCGCGTCGTGTCGCGTGTCCGGCGAATGTTAGCGCGTTTTCGATTGCAGCGGCTGCTCCACATGCAGAAGCGCGCCAGCGCAACGGAGAGGCTGCCGAGACCGCGACCGCCTGCGCCCGGCTGGGACGATATGATCATGATGGGTCTCCGTGCTGCAATAGACGATAGACGCCGCGGCGAGGCACGATCCGTACTCTACGCGGCCGCCCCTGCGGGTTTCGGTGCGTGCGGACGTCTCCTCTTCCGACGGATGACCGGAACATCCGCCGGTCCGACGGGGAATGCATGGAGATACTGGGCACGCACTGCTTCGCTCACGTCGGCCGCGGCGGATGGTGATGCTTGCACGATCGGCGATCGGCCCTACGAGGTGGCCGGCGCGGGCGCTTATCGTGCGCCCGACGTTGGTGAGGGATCAGGCAGGCATGGCGGGCGACGGCCTCGCTGCAGCATTCGCGACGCATCGCGCGCAATTGCTGCGCTACCTGCGCGCGCGTGGCGCCGGCGAGGAGGCCGAGGACTGTTTGCAGGATCTCTGGATCCGCGTGCAGACGGTGAGTACCGACATGGCCACCGATCCGCGCGCCTACCTGTACCGCATGGCGCATAATCTATTGCTCGACAGACGACGCAGCGAGGTACGCCGCGGCCGCCGCGATACGGCCTATCATGACGATGTGCAGGCCGGGGGCGAGGCGGACGAGGCGCCCGCCGCCGAACGCATTTTGATCGCGCGCGAGAAGCTCCGCCGCGTCGAAGCCACGCTGCGCGGTCTGGGCGCGCGAACCGACCATATCTTCCGCCGCCATCGCATCGACGAGATCCCGCAGCGCGACATCGCCGCGGAACTCGGGCTGAGCTTGAGTGCCGTCGAGAAGCATCTGCAAAAGGCCTATCGTGCCATCGCTTCGCTGCCCCGGACCGACCTGTTCGCGCATGACGTGCCCATAGACGGCAAAGGAGGCGCGGCATGACCGTCGAAGACCGCCGCCGCGCCGACGAGGCGCTGGACTGGGTGCGACGCCTGCACGATCCCGAATTCGTCGGCTGGGACGCGCACCTCGCATGGCTCGAGGCCGACACGCGCAATGCCGCAGCCTTCGACGCGGCCTCGGCGATCGTCTCGGAGGCGAGCGAGGGGCTGCAGGCCGCCGGCCGCTGGGAGGGCCTGCCACGCCCCACCAACGACAATGTGGCACCGGTCGCGCCGCGCCGCCGGTATCGGGGCAGCCTCGCCGGTCTCGCGATTGCCGCCGGGATCGTCGGCGTGGTCGCGCTGCCGACGTTGCGCCTCCACGGTGCGCGATCCTACGAGTTGCGCACCGGCCCCGGCGAGCATCGCTCGCTGACACTCGGCGATGGCACGCGGATCGCGCTCAACGGCGAAACGCGCATCCGGCTCGATCCCGCCGCACCGAGGGTCGCAACCGTGGAGGCCGGCGAGGCCTTCTTCACCGTGACGCATGACGCGGCACATCCCTTCGAGGTGCACGCCGGCAATGCCATATTCCGCGATGTCGGCACCGCCTTCGATGTCCAGCGGCAAGGCGCCGTCACCGATCTTGCCGTGAAGGAGGGCGCTGTCCTGTTCGACCCCGATGGCGCCGCAGTCCGGATCGACGGCGCCCGCGCCATCCATGTCGAAGGGGGAACGGCAATCGTCAGGAACGTGGCCTCGGAAGAGGTCGGCGGCTGGCGGACGGGGCGACTTTCCTATCGGGATGCCACACTCGCACAGGTCGCGCGCGACGTTGCGCGCGCAATCGGGCGTCCGGTTGCGGTGGCCCCCGAATTGGCGCAGCGACGCTTCAGCGGCGTCGTCATGATCGATCCCGATCATGGGCTGACGCTTCGCAGGATGGGGGCGGTGATGGGTGTCGAGCTTGAGCCCGTTGGGGCTGGCTGGCGCATGGTGCCCCCGACACGGTGAGGCGCGCGGGTGCGGTCGTGGCGGGAATGACGATGCTGGCTTCGGCCGCACCGGCCGCGGCTGCGCGCCGCCCGGCCATCGCGGTGCCGGCGAGCGACCTGCGCTCGGCGATGCTCGCCATCGGCGCGCAGGCGAACGTCACCATCGGGCTCACCGATCCGGCGCTCGCGAACATTGTGGTGCCGGGGATTGCCGGCCGGATGACCGCAGCTGCGGCACTTCACCGTCTGCTCGCTGGCACGGACGCGGACGACGTCGAGATCGATCCGCAGACCTTTCGGATCGTCCGTCGCCAGGGGATCCGTACCAAACCAGTCGGCTCAGCGGCCCCGCCGCCCCGCATATTGGCAGCGGCCTCCATATCCGACATCGTCGTGACCGGAAGCAAGCGCGCCGCGTCGCTGAACCAATATATCGGAAGCGTCTCGCTCGTCGATACCGCGGCGATCCGCCCGGACCGGCGCGTGCATGGATCGGACGCGCTCGTCGATCAGGTGCCCGTGCTGACCTCGACGCATCTCGGCCCCGGCCGCGACAAGCTGTTCGTGCGTGGCATCGCCGATTCAAGCTTCAACGGCCCGACCGAGGCGACGGTCGGCCAATATCTTGGCGACGTCCGGCTCAACTACAACGCGCCCGATCCCGATCTTGCGGTCTACGACATCACCGCGGTCGAGGTGCTCGAAGGTCCGCAGGGCACACTCTACGGCGCCGGTTCGCTGGGCGGGATCGTGCGGCTGGTGCCGACCTCGCCTGACCTATCGCAGACCTCGCTCGATGTCGGCGCGGGCGGATCGCTCGGAGCGCATGGCGCGCCCGGCGGCGACGTCTCGACGATCGTCAACCTGCCGCTGGTGCGCGACCGGCTTGCGCTGCGCGTCGTTGCCTACGCCGCTATCGACGGCGGTTATATCGACGATCCCTCCCGTGGCCTCACAGATATCAACCGGACCAGGACGGACGGTGCGCGCGCGACGCTGCGCTACCAGCCCGCGTCGGACTGGACGATCGATCTCGGCGGGGTGGTGCAGGGCATCAACAGCCGCGACGGTCAATATGCCGAGCGCGGCCTGCCGTCCCTCGAACGATCGAGCGCGATCGCGCAGCCCTTCGACAACGACTACAGCCTGGGCAGTCTGACCGTCCGCCACGCCATCGGCGCCGCGCTCCTGGTGTCGGCGAGTTCGATCGTGCGGCACGACGTCAACTCGACCTACGATGCCAGCACGATCCCTGCGATGCCGCTCCGCTATCAGGAGCAGAACCACATCACGCTGCTGACCAACGAGACACGGCTGTCGCGCAGCTATGGCGACGGCAGCAATTGGGTGATGGGTGTCGAGTTGCTCCGCAATGCTGACACCCTGACGCGCACGCTCGGCCCGCCTGGCACCTGCGAACGGATCGCGGGCACGCGCGACCTTGCCGAAGAGGCCTCGCTGTTCGGCGAAGGCACGCTTCGCCTGGGGTCACGCTGGTTCGTCACCGCGGGCGGGCGGATCGAATATGCGCGGCTGAGCGACCATACGCTCGACAAACCCACCGAAGGCGCGGAACCGCGTCGCCACGCCACATCTCTGCTGCCGTCGCTGGGGCTGCTGTGGAAGCCGGACTCGCTATTGTCGGTCTACGGACGCTATTCGGAAGGCTTCCGGCCGGGCGGCCTTTCGGTCGATGGCGCCGCGACGCAGCGCTTCGAGGGCGACAGCGTCTCGAATTGGGAGATTGGCGCGCGCTGGGGCGCCCCGCACGACCGCCTGCGTCTGTCCGCGGCGGTCTCCTACACGCACTGGGCGGATATACAGGCCGACCTCATCGACGCGACAGGCTTGCCCTACACCACCAACATCGGCTCGGGCCGCATCATCGGCTTCGAAGCCCAAGGCAGCTGGCGGCCGTTCGCTGCGCTGACGATCGATGGTGCGCTGTTCGTCAACGACAGCAGCCTGTCCAGGCCCGCCGCGGGCTTCGCGGGCGAAGCGGATGCAAGCCTGCCCAACATCTCCGATTTCGTCGGGCGGCTCGGTGTCGGCACGTCGGTCGATCTCGCCGGCCACCCGGTCTCGCTATCGGCATCGACACGCTATGTCGGACGGTCGCGACTGGGCGTCGGCCCGGTGCTCGACCTCCACCAGGGCCGCTATGTCGACACCGCAATTGGGGCCAGCGTGCCGATTGGTCGCGCCACGCTTTCTCTGGACGCGACCAACCTGCTCGATGCGAAAGGCAACATGTTCGCGCTCGGCAACCCGTTCGGCGTGTTGGCCGCGCGCCAGATCACGCCGCAGCGTCCGCGCACGATCAGGCTGGGCGCGACACTGCATTTCTGAGCGACACGCGCGCCTCTGGCGAGATGGACGCGCATGGCTTCGCGCTGCGCCTGTCTCGCAGATACGGACATCCACTCGCCTGCCGTTCGAACCGACCTGGCCGATCACGGTGTCGACATCATCAGGTACGGCGAGGGCATGACGATGCGGTCACATGTCCGCGATCGGACCTCGTCGCTACTGTCAGGCGGCGACGGCCTGGGCGAGCGGCACGAGGCCGTCGAGGAATTGTGCGGTGCAGACCGACCAGTCGTAGCGGCGGCCCGCGGTCGCGCAGGCCTCGCGGTCGGCGCCCAGCGCGATCCTGACGGCGGTGCCGAGATCCTCCGCCATCACGCCGACCGTAGGCGTGTCGAGCACATCGAGCGGCCCGGGCACCGGATAGGCGGCGACCGGCGTGCCGCTCGCCAGCGCCTCAACCATGACGAGGCCGAACGTATCGGTGCGGCTCGGGAAGACAAGGACGTCGGCACCGCGATAGGCGGCTGCGAGTGGCGCGCCATGCAGGGCGCCGAGGAAATGGACAGCGGGATAGCGCGCGCGCAGTGTCGCCAGCGCCGGGCCTTCGCCGACCACGACCTTGCTGCCGGGCACGTCGAGCGCGAGGAACGCCTCGATATTCTTCTCCACCGCGACGCGGCCGACATGGAGATGGATCGGGCGCGGCAGATCCGCGAAGGCGGGATGCGGCGCGCCGTCGGGGGTGAACAGGGTCAGGTCGACGCCGCGCGACCAGCGATGCGTGCGCGCCAGCCCGCGGCGGTGCAATTCCGCCGCAAGCGTCGGCGTCGCGGCATAGACCCGTTCGGCGGGCGCGTGGAAGCGGCGGACCGGCGGCCAGAACCAGTCGGCGGGCAGCTTGGTGCGCATCGCCAGATAATCGGGGAAGCGCGTGTGGAACGAGGTGGTGAAGGGGAAGCCGCGATCGAGGCACCAGCGCCGCGTCGCCCAGCCGAGCGGGCCCTCGGTCGCGATGTGCACGGCTTCGGGGCCGAACGCCGCCAGTCGCCGCGCGATTGCGGGGCCGGCGAGCAGCGCGAGGCGGATCTCGGGATAGGTCGGGCAGGAGACGGTGGCGAACTGGTCGGGGGTGATCGTCTCGACCGCATGGCCGAGTGCGCGCAGCCGCGCGACCGTCGTCGTCAGCGTGCGCACCACGCCATTGACCTGCGGCGCCCAGGCATCGCTGACCAGTGCGATCCTCATCGGGCGAGGCTCATGCCGGGATCGGATCGACGATAATGGGCGTGGTCGCGACCGGCTTCGCGGCGGCCGCCCGCTCGCGCATCACCTCCTCGCGACGGCGCTCGGCCCAGTCGACGATCTCCATCGTGCCGTCGGCATGTTCGACCAGCGCCGTGCAGCTCTCGACCCAATCGCCGTCATTATAATAGGTGATCGCGCCGAACTGGCGGATCTTGGCGGAATGGATGTGCCCGCAGACGACCCCGTCGACATGGCGTTCGGCCGCCGCCTGCGCCACGACCTCCTCATATTTTGAGATGAACGCGACCGCATTCTTGACGCGCTTCTTGAGATGCGCGGCGAGCGACCAATAGGGCAGGCCGAAGCGCTTGCGCACGCCGTTGACGAGCGCGTTGCTCTTGAGCAGCATCGTGTAGGCACTGTCGCCGAGGAAGGCGAGCCAGCGCGCGTACATCACGACGCTGTCGAACTGGTCGCCGTGCAGCACGAGCAGGCGGCGACCGTCGGCGGTGACGTGGATGTCCTCGGGCAACAGCTCGACGTCGCCGAAATGCAGCCCGGTGAAGTCGCGAAAGGCTTCGTCGTGGTTGCCGGGAATATAGATCACGCGCGCGCCGCGCTTGGCCATCTTGAGCACGCAGCGCACGACGTCGTTGTGCGCGGCGGGCCAGTACCAGCCCTTGCGCAGCTGCCAGCCGTCGACAATGTCGCCGACCAGATACAGTGTCTCGCACTCGATCGACTTGAGGAAATCGAGCAGCAGCGCGGCGTTGCAGCCCGGCGTGCCGAGATGCGTGTCCGATATGAAGACCGTGCGGAAGCGCAGCCGCGGCGCATGGCGGTCGCGCGGCTCGGCCTCGCCGAGCCAGGCAGGCAAGGGTGCCTTGCGCGCGACGGGGCGACGCGGGCGGGGATCGCTGCGCGCGGTGATCGGCTGCGTGGTCGGGGCCATGCACTGCTCCGGTCTGCGACGGCGGGGCCGTCCGGTGCATTTGCTATATCGATCGATCAAGACGATTGGGCGAAGCGGCGATGACATCTTTCTTACGCTTGCGTCGTCGTCACTTTGTCTTGATGCTGTCGTCGAACTGAAACGCACTACTGCGAAACCCGCTCGAATAGGCGGCGCGGACTGTTGTGCGCCGCGCGCCCGGCACAGGAGTAGCGCGAGCGATGGCAACGCAAATGAGCACCGATGGCGTGGCGCAGGCCTATGGTCGCTGGGCGCCGGTCTATGATCTCGTCTTCGGGCCGGTGTTCCGACAGGGCCGGTCCGCCGCGATCCGCGCCGCCGAGCGGCTTGGCGGGCGCATCCTGGAGGTCGGCGTCGGCACCGGCATCTCGCTGCCCGGCTATTCGCCGTCGAGCAGCCTCTACGGCGTCGACATCTCCGAGCCGATGCTGGCCAAGGCGCGCCAGCGCGTCCGCAAGCTCGGTCTCGCCAATGTCGAGGCGATCGCGGTGATGGACGCCGAGGCACTCGACTTCGCCGACGCCAGCTTCGACGTCGTGGTCGCGCAATATGTCGTCTCGGCGGTGCCCAATCCGGAACGGGCGCTCGACGAATTCGCGCGCGTCGTGAAGCCCGGCGGCGAGATCATCATCACCACCCGCGTCGGCGCCGAGGCGGGCATCCGCAAGACGATCGAGAAGGGGCTGATGCCGGTCACCAGCCGGTTGGGCTTCCGCACCGACTTCCCGTTCGAACTCTATACCGACTGGGCGAAGGACCGCCGCGACGTCACCCTGGTCGAGAAGCGCGCGCTGCCGCCGCTCGGCCATTTCTCGCTGGTCCGCTACGCCAAGCACGACGCGATACAAGGGAACGCCTGATGCCCGCGCTCCGCAAATTGCAGTTCGAGGCCGACGACGGGTCGGCGGGGTTCCGCGCGCAGCTCGCCGAGCAGCGCTGGGACGACCATCGCTTCTATCATCACAGCCTGGTCAACCAGTCGCTGCACTTCGTCAGCGCCTGCACCTTCCTCACCGCCTATGCGCTGCTGTTCAGGGATCCGGCGATCGCCAGCCTGCTCGCCTGGGGCGTCGCGATGACCAGCCGCCAGGCCGGCCACTTCTTCTTCGAGCCCAAGGGCTACGATCACGAGAACCAGGTCACCCACCATTATAAGGAAGAGGTGAAGGTCGGTTACAATCTGTTCCGCAAATGGGTACTGATGAGCATCTGGGCGGCGGTGCCGATCGTGCTCGTGCTCGAGCCGAGCCTGTTCGGTACGCTCGAGGCGCCGACCGGCTTCGTCGGCACCCTGCGCCACGTCGGGATCGGCTGGCTGGGCTCGGCGTGAGCGCGATCGTCTTCCGCTCGCTTCAGCTGTTCGTCCAGCGCGACATCGAGACCGGGATCGTCTGGGCGACCAAGATCGTCACCGACCCGTTCAACGACTTCAAGATCTACAAAAGCGCGCCGGTCCGGCTGCTCAAGGGCGAGCGGATCGACGAACACGATCGGATCGCAGCCTAAAAAACCACCGTTCGTCCTGAGTAGGGACTGAGCGCAGTCGAAGGCCCGTATCGAAGGATGGTGGCGTGGCGGGCCAGTCCTTCGATACGCCATTTCGACTTCGCTCAATGGCTACTCAGGACGAACGGGTGGTTACGAAAAGCTTGTCAACGTCCCAATTTCGCCCGCAGCGTCTCCTTCAGCACCTGCCGGCGCAGCGCCTTGTTCGTCACCCCCGGCGCCTGCCACCACCAGCCGTCGGCCCGCATCGCGCGCGCCGCGGCGACGAACCGCTCGACCACCTCGGCGAAGGCAGCGTCGTCATAGTCGAGGCTGAAGATCAGCCGCCCGGTGCCGACCCAGCTGAGCGCCAGCCCCTCGGCGCGGAGATAATATTGCAGCATCCAATTGTAGCGCGACGGCAGCGCATAGGTGACCGTCCAGATCGTCGAGAGATGCGCGACGCGCACCGGCAGGTCTTCGGCCGCCATCCGTGTGTTGAATGTGTCCGCGCGCGCGTCCCAGCGGGCATCGAGGCCGTCGTAGAGCGCCGCGACCTCGGGCGTCTCGAGCCGCCGCAGAAAGGCGTCCATCGCGCCCATCACCGCGGGATGCGCATTGAAGGTGCCGCGCGCGAAGCAGATGTCGACCGGGCGGTCGTCGCGCCAGCTTCATCAGCGCCGCGCGCCCGCACAGCACGCCGACCGGCAGCCCGCCGCCCAGCGTCTTGCCATAGGTGATCATGTCGGGCGCGACGCCGAAATAGGCCGCCGCCCCGCCGACGCCAAGCCGGAAGCCGACGAACACCTCGTCGAAGATCAGCACGATCCCGCTCGCGCGGCACACCGCCGCCAGCTTGCGCAGCCAGTCGGTGTAAGCCTCCCGGTCAAAGCCGGCGGCGCGGCTGCTGTCGACCAGCGTGCCGTCGGAGGGCGCGCCCTTGTTGGGGTGCAGTGCCTGCAAGGGATTGACCAGCACGCAGGCGATGTCGCGCCGGTGCGAAAGCACGCGCAGCGTGGCCTCGGACATCTCGGCGAGCGTGAGCGTATGGTCCGCGGCGATCGGGTTGCCGATGCCGGGCTGCACGTCGCCCCACCAGCCATGATAGGCGCCCGCGAACCGCACCACGCGCTTGCGCCGCGTATGATAGCGCGCCAGCCGCACCGCCTGCATCACCGCCTCGGTGCCCGACATGTGGAAGGACACTTCGTCGAGCTTCGAGATCGCCTTGAGCCGTCGTACATTGTCGGCGACGACGGGATGATAGGCGCCCAGCACGGGCCCGAGCGCAGCAGTAGAGGCGATCCCCTCGGCGATCGTCTGCTTGTAGACATCGTAGCCGAACAGATTGACGCCATAGGAGCCGGTCAGGTCATGGAAGCGATTGCCGTCGAGATCGGTCACCACCGGGCCATCGGAGCGTTCGAGGAACGCGCCCGTGCCAAGATGTTCGCGGACGATCCGGCTGAATTGGAACGGCACGCGGTAGGTGCCGGTGAACTGCAGGTCGGACAGGCCCGCGCGTGTCTCCGCCGTCAGCGCGCGCGTCCGGGCGTAGCGTTCGGCATAGAGCGCCGCGAGCCCCGCGAAGCCGGCGCGGCGTTGCGCGGCGACGGCGTCGGGGGCATCGTCGGCGCGGAAGAAGCGGTCCTCGCCATAGTCGTAAAAGGGGATCAGCCCGGCGACGCGCTTGCCCATCCGGACATGCCCGGTCAGCGACCGGTGCTTGGCACGCGACAGCGCGAGGCGGGTGCGGCCCTTGGTGGCGGCGAGGCCCAGGCCGGCGGCGCCGGCGAGACCGGTGAAGAGCAGGATGGTCATGCCTCTCTCCACCCCAAGCGCGTGACGCGCGCATGACAGTGCGCGCCCGCCTGATGCGATTGCTGCTCCAAGAAGATGTCAATTTCCTGCTGACCAACCGCCTGCCGCGTCGTCTCGCGACGCAGGCGATGGGGCGGTTCAGCCGGATCCGGCAGCCGCTGTTGCGCGATCTCTCGATCCGCGCGTGGCGCTTCTTTTCGGACGTCGACCTGTCCGATGCCGCGACGCCGCGCTTCGCCAGCCTCCACGACGCCTTTACGCGCGCACTCGTGCCCGGTGCGCGGCCCGCCGATCCCGACCCCGATATCCTCGCCAGCCCGTGCGACGCGGTCGTCGGCGCGCACGGTCGTATCGACGGCGATCGGCTCTATCAGGTCAAGGGCTTCCCCTATCGGCTCGGCGAGCTGATCCCCGACCCGGCGGTGGTCGAGCGCTTCCGCGACGGCACTTTCGTCACGCTGCGGCTGACCGCGGCGATGTATCACCGCTTCCATGCGCCGCACGACATCCAGGTCGACGCGGTAACCTATCTCTCGGGCGACTGCTGGAACGTCAACCCGATCGCTCTGAAGCGCGTCGAGCGGCTGTTCTGCCGCAACGAGCGCGCGGTGATCGAAGCGCGGCTTGCCGCCGGCGGCGAACCGATCCTGCTGGTGCCGGTCGCCGCGATCCTGGTCGCGAGCATCCGCCTCGCCTTCCTCGACACGGAGAAGGCGCTGCGCGAGGGCGGGCCGCGCCGCATCGTCTGCGCCGAGCCGATCGCCAAGGGCGAGGAGATGGGCTGGTTCGAGCATGGCTCGACGATCATCATGTTCGTGCCGCCGGGCTTCGCGGTGGCCGATGGCATCGCCGACGGGCGATCGATCCGCACCGGTCAACCACTGCTGCGCCGGATCCTGTAGGTGCGCGCCTACGGTCGAGCGCAGGCCGTCGGTGGCGAGATTATCCGCCGTTCGCCTGACCCGTCCGGCGCTCGGCGAAACGGGCTATCAGCCAGCGCCTGACGAGGCTGATCGCCGGATCGGACAAATCGTCGGGCCGCAACTTCAGATAATAGCCAAACCCGTCATAGATCACGGCATCATAGGGCGCGCTGAGCCGGCCCGCTGCGAGCTCCGGCGCGAACATGTCGATATCGGCGAGAGCGACGCCATCGGAATGCATCGCATAGTGGACGGCCAGCAAATTGGTTTCGAAAGCAAGACCGCGATCGACATCGAGCGCGATCCGGCACTGGTTGGCGTAGCTATTCCACAACAGTCCGCGGGGCTGGCAGTCCAGCTTGACATGCAGGAGGTGGTTGTCGGCGAGGAATTGTCCGAGCGGCTTGCCCTGATGCCGTTCCGCGGTGTGCGGCGAGCAGACCGGCGCGACGCGCACCATCCACAGCAGATCGGTGACGCGGTCATCGATGCTTGGCCGGTCGAACACGATCGCCATGTCGGTCTCGGCGCCGGGCAGGCCGATCGCCGTCGAGCTCGAAATGTCGATGCGGATGTCGGGATGCGCGGCGTGGAAGGCCTGGAGCATCGGCATGACGACCTGCTGCAGCAGCGACGGAGGCACGTGGAGGCTGATCGGGCGGCCGGCGTGCGGATCGCGACCGATCGCGTTCAACGTTTGCTCGATCCGGTCGAACGACCGACTGACCTCGGGTAGCAGTGCCAAACCGGCTGCGGTCAGCGCCAGCGTCGGGCCGGAGCGATCGAACAGCTTGTGGCCAAGCAGCTCCTCGAGGCTGATGATGTGCCGGCTGACCGCGCTCTGCGAGACGTTGAGCGCCTGCGCCCCCGCGGTAAAGCTCAGCCGCTGCCCGACCGCGTCGAACGCGCGCAGGGCGTTGAGCGGCAGCCAGCGCCGGTTTGCGCGCGCATCGACGGGTTGCGTCCTGGCTATGATCGTTGCCCCCGGATGTCGTGGTCGCCGCGATAACAGCGCGTTTCGTGCGGCGACGCAACCTGGCGCCGGCGGCGCACGGCGGGCCTGCTCCGGCGGCTGGACTATTCGATATGCCGCCATGCCGAAATGCGATTTCCACAGACGCCCGCGATCATGTCACCTGCGCCATCGCCTCGTCGGGAGATTCTGGTGGACCTCGGGCATATCGCGGCATTGCTGCAGGCGCGGCCGGCAGGGCATTCGCTGCCCCAGGGCCTGTATGTCGAAGACGCCGTGTTCGATTTCGACATGGCGGCGGTGTTCGGCCGATCCTGGCTGTTCGCCGGCTTCGAGGCCGAGGTCCGCAAGCCCGGCGACTATCTCGCGCTGACCGTCGGGCGCTGGCCGATCCTGATCGTGCGCGACCGCGACGGCGAACTCCATGGCTTCCACAACAGCTGCCGCCATCGCGGCTCGATCCTGTGTGCGCCAGGCAGCGGCAATGCGGCGCGGATCGTCTGCCCCTATCACAGCTGGACCTATGCGCTCGACGGCCGGCTGCTCGCCGCCAGCCGCATGCCCGACGATTTCCGCAAGGCCGATCACGGGCTGAGGCCGGTGCATGTCGCCGCGGTCGCCGGCGCGCTGCTGGTCTGCCTCGCCGAGACGCCGCCCGACATCGAGACGATGCGTCGCACGCTGACACCGCTGCTTGCCCCCCACGATCTCGCGCACGCCAAGCTCGCCTATAGGTCGACGCTGGTCGAGCAGGCGAACTGGAAGCTGGTGATGGAGAACGGCCGCGAATGCTATCATTGCGCCAGCGGCCATCCCGAGCTGGCCCGCACCTTCCCGGTCGGCGTGTCGGCCAGTTTCGGCGATCTCGAGGAGTCGCGAGCGTTCGAGGAACGGATGGCCGCGCTCGGCATGCCGATGGGGCCGGAAGGCGAGGACTGGTGGCAGGCGGTGCGCTTCCCGCTCAATCCGGGCACCGTGGCGATGACCACCGATGGTGGCTTCGCGGTCGCCAAGCTGATGTGCGCGGCGGGTGGCGGCGATACCGGATCGCTGCGCTGGGCGCTGGAACCCAATAATTTCTGCCATTCGACCGCCGATCACAGCTTCGCCTTCACCGCGATGCCGGTCTCGGCGCTGGAGACGCACGTCGTCTCCAAATGGCTGGTCCATGAGGATGCCGTCGAGGGCGTCGACTATGACATCGAGACGCTCACCCATTTGTGGACGCAGACCAACCTGCAGGACAAGGAATTCGCCGAGAACAACCAGCGCGGCGTGCTGTCGCCGGGCTATAGGCCGGGGCCGTACAGCACCGAGGCAGAGTCGCTGACGCTCGGCTTCGTCGACTGGTATTGCGCGACCGCCGCCGCCTATCTCGACGGGATGGCGGCATGAGCGCGGCCGAAGACCCGGTCTTGCACCCCGAGACGCTGGCGGTGCGGGCGGGCTATGAGCCAGCCGAAGCGTCCAACGCCGCCAAGCCGCCGATCTACATGACCTCGACCTTCGCCTATGCCTCGGCGCGCCAGGCCAAGGACATTCATCAGGCCTATTTCGACGGCACCGGCCCGGAGGTCGGTCGCCCCGGGCACATCTATGCGCGGCTCGGCCATCCCAATCTCGACATGGTCGAGACGCGGCTCGCCGCACTGGACGGCGCCGAGGCCGCGGCGGTGTTCAACAGCGGCATGGCGACGCACAGCGCGATCGCGCTTGCGCATCTGCGGCCCGGAGACAGCATGGTGTTCAGCCGGCCGATCTACGGCGGCACCAACGGTCTCTATACCGGGCTGATGCCCGAATTCGGCGTTCATGCCGCGACGTTCGCCGATGGCTGTGACCGGGCCGACATGATGGCGGCGGCCGAGCGGGCGCTTGCGAGCGGGCCCCTGAAGCTGATCCTGATCGAGAGCCCGGCCAACCCGACGGGCGCCATCGTCGACATCGCGATGGTCGTCGAGCTCGCTGATGCGATCGGCGTGCGGACGGGGGTGCGCCCGCTCGTCGTGATCGACAACACGCTGCTGGGGCCGCTGATGCAGCGCCCGATCGCGCTCGGCGTCGATCTGTGCCTGACCTCGCTCACCAAATATTGCGGCGGCCACAGCGACCTGCTGGCCGGCGGGGTGTCGGGCAGGGCGGCGCTGATCCAGCCGCTGCGGCTGCTGCGCACGACGCTCGGCAGCCACCTTGATCCCTATACGAGCTGGCTGCTGCTGCGTTCGATGGAGACGGTGCATCTGCGCGCCGAACGCGCGATGGAAAATGCGCGGCACGTCGCCGAATTTCTGCGCGACCATCCCAAGGTCGCCGGCATCACCTATCTCGGCTTTCTTGCCGAGGGCACGCCCGAGCGCAGGGTCTATGATCGCCAGTGCCGGGCGGCGGGATCGACCTTTTCGTTCGCGGTGACGGGCGGCGAGCCCGAGGCGTTCCGCTTCCTCGACGCGCTGCGGCTGCTGCGCTTCGCGGTCAGCCTCGGCGGCTCGGAGACGCTGATCACGCACCCGGCGACGACGACACATTATGCGATCCTGCCCGAGGAGCGTCTCGCCGGCGGCATCACCGATGCGACGCTGCGGCTGTCGGTCGGCATCGAGCATGTCGACGACCTGATCGCCGACCTGTCGCGCGCGCTGGACGCGATATGACGGCGGTCGACGTCCATGCGATCGACGGTAAACTGCTGCCGCCCGACGCGCGCTTCGACGTGGTCGTGGTCGGCGCGGGCGCGGCGGGGACGGCGGCGGCGATCGCGGCGGCGGCCGAGGGCGCCACGGTGCTGCTCGTCGACGAGAATCCGGTACGCGGCGATCTGATCGGCACCGACGTGCCGCTGTTCTACGGCGGGCGGATGACGGCGGCGGTGCAGCAGCCCGCGCGCATGATCGAGCAGATCGTGGCCAGCAATCCGGCGCTGGAGACGGCGATCGAGGCGGGGGTCGACGTGCGGCTCGGCACCGCCGCCTGGGGTCTGTACGTGAACGGCCCGGCGATGCGCGCTCTGCCCGCGCCGATGCTCGGCATCGCCGACGCCGAGCGCGCGACGATGATCGGCTTCGACCGCCTCGTGCTGGCGACGGGCGCGCGCGACCTCGTGCTCGGCTTTACGGGGTGGGACCGGCCGGGCGTGATGGGCGCGCAGGGCTTCGCCGCGCTGCTGACCCGCTACGACGCGCTGGCCAGCCGCCGCGTGCTGATCGCCGGATCGGGCGCGCTGGCGCTCGAGACCGCGCTGCTCGCGCTGGCGCACGGCATCGCCGTGCTCGGTATCGTCGAGGTCGCCGAGGCGGTGCAGGGACCGTCGGCGCTTGCCGAGCGGGTGGGTGCCGCGGGCGTTCCGCTGTTTCTCGGCCACACGATCGTCGCGGCGGACGGCGGGATCGACGGTGTCGACCGGGTCACGCTCGCGGCGGTCGCGAATAAGCGGCAGGTCGAGGTCTATTGCGATACGCTGCTGCTCGCGATCGGTGCGATCCCGGCGACCGAATTGCTGGAGGCTGCCGGAGTAGCGCCGGGCGAGACGATCACGCGCGTCGGCGACTGCGCCAGCGTCGTGCGCCCCGACCCCGCCTATCTCCAGGCCTGGTCGGCGGCAGTCGGCCGCCACGCCCCGCCCGAGACGATCGTCTGCCAGTGCGAGGCGGTGGCGCGTGCCGACCTGATCGGCGTTCAGCCGCCGCGCTATCTCGACCGCCCTGTGGCGATGGCGGCGCGTTCGCTGTCGAGCCTGCTGAACGATGGCCCTGCGCATCCCGACCAGATCAAGCGTCTGACCCGCGCCGGGATGGGCGTCTGTCAGGGCCGGCGATGCCGCGAGCAGGTCGCCTGCCTGCTTGCCGAGCAGCAGGGCGTGCCGCTCGACCGCGTGCCCGTCGCGACGGTGCGGACGCCGGTCCGCCCGGTACCGCTCGGCGTGCTCGCCGACTGGCAGGAGAGCGCGGCGATGACCGCGGGCTGGGACGTCTGGTTCGGCATCCCGACGCAGTGGACGCCCTATGCGATCATTGGCACCCCCGAGGAGGCGGAGCACGTCTCCGGGCTCGGCGGCACCATGCATGTCTGAGGCGGACACGCCCAGGGGCGCATCGGTCGTCGTGATCGGTGCGGGCGTCACCGGGCTCAGCGCCGCCTGGTGGCTGGCGCGCTCGGGGATCGACGTCGTCGTGCTCGACAAGGGGATCGTCGGCTGGGAGGCCTCGGGCCGCAACGGCGGCGGCGCGTCGCACTACCAGAGCCCGCTGTTCGCCGAGGAGCAGCGGCTGTGGCCGCAGATGGACGATCTGCTCGGCTATCCGACCGAATATGTCCGCGAGCGGATCATCATCCAGCGCGATCCGGCGCTTCTCGACCATTATCGCGCGGTCGGCCGGATGTGCAGCGCGATGGGCTATCGGGTCGACGATCTCGACAGCCGGCAGGCGCAGGCGGCGGTGCCGCTGACCGACGAGACCTGTCTCGGCGGCATCCACCTGCGCTTCGGCGGCCACGCCAATCCGCAGCGCACGGTGCAGGCCTATGCCTGGGCGCTGCAGGACCTGGGCGGGCGAATTCTCCAGCATTGCCCGGCGCTCGCCATCGCGACCGCGGGCGGGCGCGTCGTCGCGGTCGAGACGCCGCGCGGTCGTATCGCGTGCGACGCGCTGGTCGTCGCGGCGGGGCCGCAATCGGGCATGCTGCTCGCGCCGCTCAAGATCGACCTTCCGGTCGCCGCGGCGCGTGCGGAAATGATCGTCACCGAGCCCGCGCCGATGATGGCGATCGGCGG
The DNA here is from genome assembly GCF_937859915.1 of uncultured Sphingomonas sp. Taxonomy (GTDB): domain Bacteria; phylum Pseudomonadota; class Alphaproteobacteria; order Sphingomonadales; family Sphingomonadaceae; genus Solisphingomonas. The sequence goes on from NZ_CALMAW010000053.1 coordinate 80,053, forward strand.
GGTCGACGGCAACGGGCTCTACGGACGCCAGACCTTGCGCGGCAATCTCGCCTTCGGCGGCGGCCCGCATGAGTGGATCGCGACTGCCCCCGACGGACCAGCCGACCGTCCGGTCTCGCCGCTGGCGCGCAATCTCGCGCGGCGCGTCGCCGAGATGTTTCCCAAGGCCGCGCGTCTCAACGTGATCCGCTCCTGGGCCGGCATCGTCGAGAATACGCCAGACGGTCGGCCGATCCTCGACCGGTTGCGCGATCCCGGCAACGTCACGGTGGCGACGATGTCGGGGGTCGGCTTCGGCCTGTCGCCGGCGAGCGGCCATGCGATCCGGGATCTCGTCGTCGACGGCGTCTGCTCCTTCGCCGACATCGCCAAGCTCGGCCTCGCGCGCTTTGCGACGCTCGAGCCGGATTGGCGCGAACGGCGCGGGTGGGCGGCATGACGCGCTATTCGGCGCTCGCACTGCTCAAGGCCGGGCTCACCGGGCAGCGCGGCTGGGACCGGGCGTGGCGCGACCCGGAACCGACGACGCATTACGACGTGATCGTCATCGGCGGCGGCGGGCACGGGCTTGCGACCGCTTATTATCTCGCCAAGGTTCACGGCATCCGCAATGTCGCGGTGCTCGAGAAGGGCTGGATTGGCGGCGGCAACACCGGCCGCAACACCACGATCGTGCGCTCCAACTACCGCCAGAAGCCGCTCCACGATCTGTTCGATTTCGCGCTCGGCCTGTGGGAGGGGATGAGCGACGAACTCAATTACAACGTCATGTTTTCGCCGCGTGGCGCGCTGTTCCTGGGCCATTCGGACAGCGACATGACGGTGCTGGCGCAGCGCGGAGATGCGCTGAGATGCGACGGGATCGACGCCGAGTTGCTGACGCGCGACCAGGTCCGCAAGCTGGTCCCGCTGCTCGACATGTCGCCCGACGCGCGCTTCCCGGTCCACGGCGGGCTGATCCAGCGCCGCGGCGGGACCGCTCGGCATGATGCGGTGGCGTGGGGCTATGCGCGGGCGGCGGACAGCCTCGGCGTCGACATCATCCAGAATTGCGAGGTGACCGGCATCGTCCAGTCGGGCGGCCGCGTCACCGGTGTAGAAACGTCGCGAGGAAAGATCGGGGCGGGGCGGGTCGGTATCTGCGTCGCGGGCAATAGCGGGCCGGTGGCGGCGCTCGCCGGCATCACGCTGCCGATCGAAGCGCAGACCTTGCAAGCCTTCGTCACCGAGCAGGTAAAGCCGATGATCGACACGGTGATCATGTCGCAGTCGCTGCACTGCTATATCAGCCAATCGGACAAGGGCGGCATCGTGCTCGGCGGCGACCCCGACCAGTTCCCGAGCTATGCGCAGCGCGGCCTGCCGCCACGGATCGAGCGCGCCGCGGCCGAGGCGATCGCACTGGTGCCGGCGCTGTCTCGGCTCCGGATGGCGCGCTGTTGGGCGGGCACCACCGACATGAGTTTCGATGGCTCGCCGATCATCTCGGCGCTGCCGGTGGGCGGCCTCTATCTCAACGGCGGCTGGTGCTATGGCGGGTTCAAGGCGACGCCCGGCTCGGGGTTCGTCTACGCGCATCTGCTCGCGACGGGGGCTGCGCACCGCCTCGCCGCGCCGTTCGCGCTCGATCGTTTTGCCGAGGCGCGACCATCGACGAAGCGGGGGTCGGCGCGATGCCGCAGCTGCGCTGATGATGCGGATCGACTGCCCCCATTGCGGTCCGCGCGCGCAAGCCGAGTTCGCCTATGAGCGCACGCTCGACTCGATCGTCACGCTCGACATGGCCGAAGACGAGGCGGTGGCGCGGCTCTACGCGCGGGCAAATCCGCGCGGCTTTGACGACGAGCTGTGGCGGCACGGGTTCGGCTGCCGGCAATGGCTTGTCCTGCATCGCCACCGGCAGACGCACGAGATCGCCAGCGTCGCCGCGTTCGATCCGGCGATCCATTCGTGACCGGGCCGCGCCGGATCGGCGACGACGCAAGCGCGACGATGCGCTTCACCTTCGACGGCAGGCCGCTGCGCGCACGGCCCGGCGACACGCTGGCGGCGGCGCTGCTCGCCAACAGCATCGGACTGGTCGCGCGCAGCTTCAAATATCACCGGCCGCGCGGGATCATGGCGGCGGGCGTCGAGGAACCCAACGCACTGGTCACGGTCGGCGAGGGCGGCCGCACCGAACCCAATACGAAGGCCACCGACGTCTTCGTCTATGACGGCCTGGTGGCGCGCAGCCAGAATCGCTGGCCGTCGCTGGGCTTCGATCTCGGCGCGCTCAACGGGCTGGCGGCGCGATTCCTGCCGGCGGGATTCTATTACAAGACCTTCTTCGGGCCGCCGTCGCGCTGGATGGTCTACGAGCGCTTCATCCGCCGCGCCGCGGGCATGGGCAGGGCGCCGACCGCGGCCGATCCCGACCGCTACGAACATCGCGCCGCCTTCTGCGACGTGCTCGTCGTCGGTGGCGGATCGGCCGGGCGCGCGGCGGCGGCGGCGGCGGACGGCCGGGTGATGCTGGTCGAGCAGGATCGCGTGCTGGGCGGCGATGTGAGCGCCTCATCCCCGTTCGTCCCGAGCGCCGTCGAGGGACCGGCCGCACGCGGGGCGCCGGGTGTCTCGACTTTGCTCGACACGAACGGGGAGGGGGTGGCGGGTCTGCCCGCCCATGTCCGCGTGCTGACGCGCACTACGGCGACGGGCGTCTGGGATCATGGTTTCGTCACGCTCGTCGAGCGTCTCGTCGAGCCCGGTGCGGTGCCTCCGCCTGGCCGGCCGGCGCAACGCCTGTGGCACGTCCGCGCCAAGCGCATCATCCTCGCCACCGGCGCGATCGAGCGGCCGCTCACCTTTGCCGGCAACGACCGCCCGGGCGTCATGCTGTCGCAGGCGGTGCGCACCTATATCGCGCGCTTCGGCGTGCTACCCGGCCGGCGCGTCGTCATCGCGACCAACAATGACAACGCCTATGCCACCGCCGAGGCGGTCGCGGCGGCGGGCGGCGAGGTCGTCGCGATCCTCGATTCACGCGACGCGACGCCCGCGACGCGCTTTCCGGTTTTCGCGAAGGCGTCGCCGGTCGCGACGCGTGGCCGCAGCCACCATCTCGCCACCGTAGAGGCCGAGATCGGCGGCATCCGGCAGCGGTTCGCCGCCGATCTGCTCGCGATGTCGGGTGGTTTCACCCCGGTCGTCCACCTGCACAGCCAGGCCGGCGGCACGCTCGATTGGCGCGCCGACATCCAGGCGTTCGTGCCGGGCGCATCGCGTCAGGCGATCAGCAGCGTCGGCGCCGCCGCGGGCGAGGTCTCGCCGATCGCCGCGACCACGGCGGACCTTGCCGATCCCAAGCACAGCTTCATCGACTTCCAGAACGACGTCACCGCCGCCGACATCGATCTGGCGTGGCAAGAGGGCTATCGCTCGGTCGAGCATCTCAAACGCTATACGACGCTCGGCATGGCGACCGACCAGGGCAAGACCAGCAACATGGCGGCGCTGGCGCGGCTCTCCTCGGCGGCGGGTGTCGATATCCCGCAGGCCGGCCTCACCACCTTCCGCGCGCCGTTCACGCCTGTGACGCTGGGGGGTGCTGGCCGGGCCCGATGGCGGCGGCCATGCGGCGCCTTCCCGCCGGCTCGCGCTGTACGACCGCCATCAGGCGCGGGCACCGATCTGGCAGCCTTTGGGCTATTGGCACCGGCCGCGCGCCTATCCGCTCGTCGGCGAATCGTTGCACGACGCGGCGGTCCGCGAGGCGCGCACGGTGCGGACTCGCGCGGGCATCGTCGACGTCTCGACGCTCGCAAAGTTCGCGGTGTCGGGACCCGACGCCGTCGCGCTGCTCGAGATGGTCTGCGCGACCGGCGTCGCGAAGCTGGGCGTCGGGCGCGGCCGCTACACCTTCATGCTGCGCGAGGACGGCATGGTGATGGACGACGGCACCGTCTGGCGGCTGGGCGACACGCGCTATCTGCTGACCAGCTCGACCGGCGGCGCGGATCGGATGGAGGCGCATCTGAGCTATGTCCACCGCGTGCTCGCACCGCATCTGCGGGTTTCCGTCGTGGCGCAGCAGGAGCATTTCGCGGGGATCGCGCTCGCCGGGCCGCTCGCCGCCGACATTCTCGAAGGGCTGACCGGCGAGCCGCCGCCGGCGCATATGGGGCTTGCCGAGGCGTCGATCGCGGACGTACGCGTCCTGATCCTCGCCGCCAGCTACAGCGGCGAGCGCGCCTTCGAAGTCTATGCGCCGGGCGTCGAGGCCGGCCCGGTGTGGGATGCGCTCGATCGCGCGACCGGGGTACGGCGCGGCTGCCCTTACGGCCTCGAGGCGCTCGAATTCTTGCGAATCGAGAAAGGGCATATTGTGATTGGCGCCGAGGCGGACGGGCGCACGACGCCGCACGACCTCCAACTCGACCGCATGTTGCGCAAGGCGGGCGGCTATGTCGGTGCGCAGGCGCTCGGGAGACCGGCCTTGTCAGCCCCCGATCGGCTGCAGCTCGTCGGGCTGGAGGCGCCGCAGGCGATCCCCGAAGGTGCGATGCTGGTCGCCGAGACCGGGGCGCGGGTTGAAGGCCATGTCACCTCGGCGGCGGGGCGGGTGTTGGGGAATGGCGGGATAGCGCTCGCCTTGCTGTCCGGCGGCCGTAGCCGCCTCGGCGCGCGTCTGATCGCCACCTCGCCGACGCGGGGCATGGATGTCGCCGTCACCGTCACCGCGCCGCTGTTCTACGATCCGGAAGGGGCGCGCTACCGTGGCTGACCGCGTGACCATTGCGGTGGCGCCCGCCGGCGACGTGATCGCGCTCGACCTGTGGAGCGACGCGGATGCGACGACCCTGATCGGCGGCATCGCGATGCTCAAGGTCGAGCCGCGGCGCTGGTGGCTGTTGGGGGCCGCCGACCGCGGCGCGGAGCTTGAAGCGGCCATCGCCGATCGCGGCGCCTTAGCACCGATCGGTGGGGGACTGGTCCGTGCGACGATCACCGGGCCGGGGTGGCGCGGCCTGCTGATGGTCGCCGGACTGTTCGACGCCGAGGATCCCGGCTTCGGTCCGGGTGCCGTCGCCGCGACGGTCCTCCATCATGTCGCGGTGCGGATCGCGGTCACCGGCGAGGATCGCTGCGACGTCTATTGCGCGGCGAGCTACGCCCCGGCACTCATCGATTTGTGGCGCAACGCCATCGGTGCCGACAGCGTCAGCGTATCTCCTGCTTTGCCCATGGCGCCGATCGGATCCACATGACCCCAGCCGCAGCGACGTTGCCCGGTCCCGAAGTCGCCGCGGCGACGGCGCCTCGGCCCGACGCCGCCCGCTGGTATGTCGTGACGGTGCTGGGATTGGTCTATGCGCTCAACATCGCCGACCGCTACGTCGTCTCGACCGTGCTCGAGCCGATCCGGCGCGAGTTCAACCTGACCGATACCGGCGTCGGCTGGCTGACCGGCGTGTCGCTCGCGCTGTTCTACATTCTGGTCGGCCTGCCGATCTCGCAGCTCGCGGATCGCGCGAACCGGCGCAACATCATTTCGGCAGCGATGATGCTGTGGTCGTTGATGACCGCGCTGCTCGGGCTGACCCAGAATTTCTGGCAGTTCATGGCGATCCGGATCGGCGTCGGCGTCGGCGAGGCGGGCGGCACGCCACCCTCGACGTCGATCATCGCCGACTATTTTCCACGCGATCGCCGCGCGCTGGCGCTGACCATCTTTGCGCTGGGCTCGCCGCTCGGCGCGTGGCTCGGATCAACCGTCGCGGGCCGGATCGTCGATCAATTTCATAGCTGGCGGTCGGCCTTCCTGGTGCTCGGCGCGCCGGGCGTGCTGCTTGGCCTGCTCGTCCTGCTGACGATCCGCGAGCCGCGCCGGGGCCGCTATGAGACGATCGCGCCGGCGGCGACCCGGCAGGCGCCGCTCGGCGACACGATCCGCTATCTGTGCACGCATCGGTCGGTCTGGCACATCAACGCCGCCGGCACGGTGATCTGCCTGTGGGGCTGGGGGCTGATGTACTGGACGCAGACCTTCCTGCAGCGCGCCTACGGTCTGACGGCCGCCGAGGCGGGGGCACGTGTGGGGACGATCTATCTGTGGGCCGGGATTGCCGCGACGCTGGCGACGGGTGCGGTCCTTGCGCTGCCGGCGATGCGCGAGCCGCGGCGCATCGCCTATTTCCTCGCCGTGATCGTCTTTTGTTCGACGATCCCGTCCTTCGCGATCTACTGGACGCATTCGCTGCGCATCGCGACCGCGATGCTGTGGCTCGTCGTGCCGGCGGTCTATCTCTATACCGGGCCGCAAATGGCATTGCTGCTCAACTTCCTGCCGCCTTCGATGCGCGCGCAGGGCATGGCGATCAGCCTGCTGTGCGCCAATGTCGCCAATCTGATCGTCGCGCCGCTCGTCGTAGGCGCGATCAGCGACCATCTGTCGGGGCGGTTGCATAGCAATGCCGAGTCGTTGCGCTATGCACTGCTTGCGCTGTCGCTGACCGGTTTCTGGGCAGCCTATCATTATGGTGCGAGCGTGCGGAGTTATGACGCGGATGACCGCCGACTCCGCGACGGCGAAACGGGGGTCGCGGGCGCGGCCGGCGGGACTGACGGGGCCATTGTCCGGAAGCGCGGATGACCGCCTTGCTCACCACGAAGACGATCGGCTCGGCGCGCGCGGAAGAGTCGGCAGGGCCGCGGACCATGAGGGTCAATGTGTGCGTGCGCCGGCCGACGCGATCCCGCCCGAATCCTCGTGGCCTCGTTCGAGGACCGGCCCCGCCTGATCCCTTGTTCGCCGCAGCCTCGGCATTGCTGCCTGCAGCCGCGCGCTTTTTCATTCAGCTTCTGTAGAATTGCCGTATGGCCGCAGAGGTGAATTGGGATGACATGAGGATATTCCTGGCGCTTGCGGCGTCAGGATCGTCGGCGGCGGCAGCCAAGACCGTCGGCAATGATGCCACCACCGTGTCGCGGCGGCTGCAACGGTTGGAGCGCGCTCTGGGTACAAGCCTGTTCGAACATGGTCGCGCCGGCCTGATGCTGACCGATGCCGGCCACCGACTGCTCGCGCATGCCGAGGCCATGGAAGTCGAAGCACGCGCGATTCAGCAGGAGGCAAGCGAAGGGGCGGCGCTGTCAGGCACGATCCGGCTGAGTGTCTCGGAAGGGTTCGGCACGCATTTCGTCGCCTCGCGGCTTGCCGGATTTGCGGCCGCGCATCCCGGCATCGCGGTGGACCTGATCGCCTCGACCGGCTTTCTCAATCCTTCGCGCCGCGAGGCAGACGTCGCGGTGATGCTCGCGCGGCCGCGCGGCGGCCCGCTGATCGCGGCCAAGCTCACCGACTATCGGCTGGGCGTCTATGCCGCGCGCGATCATCTGCGCGTGACCGGTGCCATCGACAGCATCGAGGCGCTGCGCGCGCACCGGCTGATCGGCTATGTTCCCGACCTGATCTACGCCCCCGAACTGCGCTATCTCGCCGAGGTCGATGGACAGCTGGAGCCCTCGCTTCGCAGTTCGAGCATCAATGCGCAGGCCAGCCTGATTGCGAGCGGGGCGGGGTGCGGCATCCTGCCCTGCTTCATCGGAGACGCGCTGCCCGCGCTCGTCCGCGTCACGCGCGACGTTGCCGACATCAAGCGGTCGTTCTGGCTCGTCGTGCACCGCGACATGCGGCGGCTGGCGCGGATCGAGGCATTCATCGGCTGGCTTCGCGGCGAGGTGGCGACCGCACAGCCGCTCCTGCTGGGGACGCGACCCGCTGCGTAGCGAGCGGTGTTGTCGGATGCTGGCTCAATGCGGTTCGCATCCGGATCCCGCAATGCTGTCCGCCCTGTTTCGACGTTTTGGGTGTATGTCGGCGGGATGATGATGGGAGTCGGGCATGGTGCTCACCTTCGATCGGCCGAGTGGACGCCAATGAAAGATGTTGCCGCCTTATGATCGCGACGAACGAGACCCTGGAAGACCTGGGGTGGAAGGCGCCGTTCAGCGCGCATGTCTCGGACGAGGAGGCGGCGGCCTGCCGTCCTGTCCGGGTGATGGCGGTGCATCGCGGCAAGATCGATGTCGCCGGCGCGGGGTCACGGCATTCGATCGTGCCCTATATCGCCGGTGCCGGACCACAGGACGATCATCCGACGGTCGGCGACTGGCTGCTGATCGACGCGGACACGCTGCAAGCCGTGCGCGTCCTCCCCCGGATCAACCTGTTCACGCGCCGTGCGCCGGGCGATCCGCGCAAGTCGCAGATGATCGCCGCGAACATCGATACGCTGTTCATCGTCGCCTCGTGCAATCTGGATTTCAGCGTTGCGCGGCTGGAACGCTATCTCGTCCTGGCACGGGAGGTGGATGTCCATCCCGTGGTTGTCCTCACCAAGACCGACCTGACCGATGCCGCAGACGGGTTCGCCGCCGCTGCGCGCGCCATCGAGCCGGGCCTGCTCGTCGAAACCGTCAACGGCCGGGATCCGGCCAGCGTAGCGCGTCTTGCGGCCTGGTGCGGCAGGGGCGACACCGTCGCGCTGCTGGGCTCCTCCGGGGTCGGCAAGTCGACGCTCGTCAACAGCCTGCGAGGGTCGGACAGCATCGCGACCCAGGCGATCCGGGCTGGCGACGATACCGGGCGGCACACGACGACGGTGCGCGAAATGCATCGCCTTCCCCTTGGCGGCTGGCTGCTCGACACGCCCGGCATGCGCGAACTCCAGCTGTCCGACGCGGCCGCCGGCATATCGGAGGTTTTCGACGACTTTCTGCTCGTCGCACAACAGTGCCGCTTCTCGGACTGCGCCCACGAGCGCGAACCGGGCTGCGCGGTCAGGGCAGCGATCGGCGACGGCACGTTGACGGCGAGCCGGTTCGACCGTTGGCGCAAGCTTGCCGCAGAGGACCGTGTCGAGACCGTACGACGCGCGGCGCGGCGTTCTCGGTGACGCGCGCTTGGGGTTGTTGACCAAACCCTGCCAGCGCGTATTGTCCTACCTGCCCAGCGGCGCCGGCCGGCCGCCGGCGAGACCGCCGAGACGCCCTGATGTGCGCACCGTTAGTTCACGGCGTTCGATGTCGGCCGCGACCATCGTGTCTATCGCGAATCGCCGGACGGGACCGGATCATGTGATCGTAGGGCATCGTCAGGCGCTGTCGCGGGTGATCAGGTCGTCGAGACCACCCGCCCGGAGTCAGAATAGCCATAGGGCCCGATGACGACGTTGTAGCGGCCATCGTCGTCCGGATGGCAGCGGGTATAGGACAGCAAGGCAGGTCAAACTTTGCTTATGAAACCTAGATGGACCAATGTCCGGTTCTAGAAAACGGCTGGCTTGCAATAGAATGGCCGGTTGTGGATCCTATCCAGTTGCGGCAGCTAGCGGTCAGTCAGTCGTTCAGCGCCGCCTGAGAGAACGCCAGCCGCAGCGGAGTCTGTCGATTGAATCAGGCGATCCGTAATTCCTCCTTCGGGACAAGGCAGCGATGCGAGGTTAGTTTAATCGTCCAGCCACTCAGCTGTTATCTCGCCGCTATGCCCTTCCAGCGCCAGCGCGGCGCGGAGGGCTTCCAACAGAGGCGGCAGCGCTTGTGTGAAGGCATATGGCGGGTTGACGATGAAAAGACCCGCGCCGTTGTAGAGGCCGGGCTGAACCCTGTCATACAGCCAATGCTCCACGGTCAAGAATTTGGGGATGCCGAGCGTACGTAACTGTTCCTTCCACCGCCAATGCGTCGCGGGGTCTTTCAGCGGATACCAGATCACCGTCACGCCATGCGCCCATTTGCGATAAGCGGCGGCAAGGGTGGCTGTGCTACGGGCGCGTTCGTCGGTCTGCTCGTACGGAGGGTCGACCACCACCACGCCGCGCCCGGTGCGGGTCGGGAGCATCGCCAGCCAAAGCTCATAGGCGTCGCGCTCATGGACGGCAGCGGCTGTGCCGCGCATCGCGCTGCGCAAGGCCCGGGCGTCCTCGGGATGTTTCTCATTGAGGATCAGAACGTCCTCCGGCCGCAGACATTGCGCGAGAATGCGCGGTGATCCGGGGTAGAGCTGCGGCTCGGCCTCGACGTTTACCGCCTGCACGGCGGCGCGGTAGTCGTTGAGCAAAGGGTTCGCGTCGGCAAAGATCCGCAGCACGCCCTGCGTGGCCTCGCCGGTGCGTTGCGACTGATCGCCGTCAAGGTCGTAGAGCCCGCAACCGGAATGGGTGTCGATCAGGGTCAGCGCCCCCTGTTTGCGCTGCAAGGCCCGGACGAGAGCGATCAAGAGGCTATGCTTCACAACATCGGCGCTGTTGCCCGCATGGAAGGAATGACGATAATTCATTGGAGTCGAAAACCCTGCCGATTGGCCTTTGAACGAACTGCGGGGGGAAGCCCCGAACGCGAAACGATGGAAGCAACCAATCCGGCGCTCGTACGGGTCAGGCGGAAAGCGTCAAAGGCCTTCTGTGCGACCTCTAGTCACATGAGCGGCGGCAACGGCGGACGGTGGGGCCTTGATCCGCACCCTCGCCAACCGGCTCAACCTCGCTGGCCACACTGCGTCATCGGTCATGCGTGCCACTGCTGCTCTCGTCCGGACTAGACCGTTCCTCGAACTGGCCCGGCGCGATACCGGCGACAGCCCAGTCGCCGATCGACCAGCGCACCAGCCTTAGGGTTGGCAACCCGACCGCCGCCGTCATTCGGCGCACTTGCCGGTTCCGCCCCTCGCGGATCGTGATTTGTAACCAGCTGTCGGGGATGGCCCTGCGCTGGCGTATCGGCGGATCGCGCGGCCACAGGGCGGGCTCGTCGATGCGGGACACATCGGACGGCAGGGTCATGCCATCCTTGAGCCGGACGCCCTGCCGCAGGCGCTCCAAATCGGGCTCCTGCGGATTGCCCTCGACCTGCACGAGGTAGGTCTTGGGCAGCTTGAAGCGTGGATCGGCAATCCGCGCCTGCAGCCGCCCGTCGTCGCACAACAGCAGGAGGCCCTCGCTGTCCCGATCGAGCCTGCCGGCGGGGTAGACGCCCTTTACCGCAATGAAGTCCGACAAGGTCGACCGAACCGTTGGCGATCCGCGGTCGGTGAATTGCGACAAGACCCCGGAGGGTTTGTTGAACAGGAGCAGCCGAGCCATCCTGGGCTCATATCGGTCGGTTGCGGCTATGTCTCTAGGCTCACACCGCAGCTGGAGAGGCAGCGCCCGCTAGCATCACTCGGAAGCCGACAATCGGCTTTCCTGCTTCAGCTAGGGTCGGCCGTTGAGTGATCGGCCCAAACATCCGTCAATCGACGATGCTAGGGTGCCGGAGTAAGGCGCGGCTTAGCGCGCCGCGATCGCGTCGGTCAGCAAGCGGGCATCGCCAGCGCCTCGGGGGGGAGCCCGCACCTGTGCTTCGGTGCGGTTGGCATGCTAATGCCGACGATATGGCGAACTCCCCAGGCAATGCCGGCACCGTAGATGTCGATGGCATATCGTACGATTGGTACCTTCAGCGCGAACCGCATCTGTCGGATGAGGAAGGCTGGAAGGGAATGACGATTTCCATTCTCCAGCGGGATGCCAAGCGCGAAGCATTGCTGGAATTTCCGCCGCCCAAGCGGCTGTTGAAGGGGTTGCCGCGCGGTCGTCTCCAACTGGATGACGCCACGATCTCGCGGTGCGTGCGCGCCGCTTTGGCGGCTGGTTGGGAGCCGACGTCACGCGGTAGGCCGATCGTGTTCATGGTCGACGCCGATGGCAATTGAGAGACTAGCCGCGAATGCGGTCCGCGTCCGGCATGAACATGATTTCGCCGGAATCGAAATCCGAACGAACGGCAGGAATTGAGGAGCGGTCTCGGATCTCTGAAGGTCCGCTAGTGGTCATTCACCCTTCAAATGTCGGGCTTTGTTTCGGCTTGGTCGAGCGATGGTTCCGCTGGTGTCCGAATATCGCCCACGATCTTTCCTTTCCCGCTGCGCGAGGCGAGACCATAATGCGCTCGCCGACGCCGTAGAGACCGAAGCCGCGCGGGTCGGGCCGCGGGACGATCGTTTCGCGCTCGATCATCTTGGTCGCACGGCGCGAGATCTCGCATGACGTGCACGGCCCTCGTCGGTCAGCGGCGCGAACATGCCCGAATAGCTTGCCGCCTTGAACGACAGCGACGCCAGCGCGTGCGTCGGCGGAACGCTAATTCCTCGAGCACGGCTGAAATACAGGCTTCGAACGAGGGTTGGGAAGGCGTGGCGCCAATGACCCACCGCGATGCGATTCCCGCCGAGTGCCCATAATCGGCCGAAGCACGCCGCCATGAAGATCGTGCCGGGCAACCAGCCGGCAAGCAGTTCGCGCGGGGCGTGGCGCAGCGCCACGTCGCTTGTTTGGTTGCAGTTATGAAAATCGGCGAGCGTCCGGTCTGGATTGAGCTTTCTACCGTCCGTGCAAATTATGATGACAGACCACGACATGAGCGAGTGGCTGCTTTAGAAAAGTAAGAGAACTTTCGCGGATGACCGCTGGTGAATAATTTTTTGTGTTTATAGCATGAACCACAGATGTGGGTACAAGGTGAATCCCGTCCTCATTTTATGTCGTTGCAGCAGTGAAGACGGCGCGCTGTGCCTCGAACGCGCGCTGAAATGCGGGTCTCGCCTCACCTTGCGCTACGTAATCGGAGATCGTCGGTTCTTCTTCCAGCAGCCCCGATCCACCCAGCCGGCGAAGAACGGTAACCATCACGACGTCTGCCGCGCTGAATTCCCGCTCCAGCCAGTCGTGGCTTCCCAGATAGTTCGCGAGATCCCCCAGTCGCGTGCGCACACGGTCGTCGAGCATCTTCAGACGTTCCGCATGCCACGGTCGATCTGCTTCGAACAACAACGCCATGCTCCGTTCGACCACCGGGGGCTCCAGCGTACTCTTCGCGGCGAACATCCATGCGATCACGCGCGCGCGGGCATCGGCATCGCCGGGCAACAGCCCCGGACGCGTGTCCGCGATGTAGAGCACGATCGCCGCCGACTCAAAAAGCGTAAGGGTGCCGTCTTCAAACGTCGGGATTTGCCCGAACGGCTGCAGCCTACGATGCGCCGGCTCCTTCATCGCGGCGAAGGATAGCAGGCGGACATCGTAAGGTTGGCCCACCTCCTCGAGCGCCCATCGGACCGCCATATCTCGCGCCAATCCCCGCCCGCGATCGGGCGATTGCGCGAAGCCGGTGATGGTCGGGTTCATGCAGCACCTCCAAACGGACGACACACGATGCGCGCGAGGTCTCGGTCAAACAAGAGGGCGGCATGCATGAATGTCGAAAGCTGCGCAGCTGCGAGCAAATCTGGGGTCTGCGGATTTGGGTCTTGGCCGCCGTGATCTGGTGCCGTGCGGTTCGATTGCTATCCCTCTCTTGCTCGTCCGGCGGATATTGCTGAAATTAACGGGCAGAAACATCCATATTGCCACGTCTTCGATAGACGTGAATCCTTATCATAGGTGCAACTTTGCTAGACCATATCTTGGCCTGTCTGCTGCTTGTCGTCATTCCTACTCGCGCCCTGTGGCGTAGCCGATTGAGTCGATTGACCTCGAACTCGAAACCGTCCGTTATTTGGCTACCATGGGAATGGTGGGCGCATCCGGTTAACCTCATATATTATGGATCATTGGCGTAGGCTAAATGGTCGGCGGTCGTCCTTCCTACCAGCGTCCCAGCCTAGTGTTGATGCTCTTGCGTCCTCGGAAACAGCCGCCGTCGACAAATTATGAGCGTTTGTATCTGAATGGATGTTCAAACCTGGAACGTGTCAAAAAGGGGCCTGAACGTCTGATTATGGGGCTGCGCCGCCGCGGAACTGCCGGACGGCTTTCGCCCCAACAGCGGTCATTGCGAGCGCCGCGAAGCAATCCAGCCCGGCATCTGGACTGCCACGGCGCTGCGCGCCTCGCGATGACGGGCGGTTCGAGCTGCTTCCGCCCTGACGTTGCGCCGGAATCGGTTGCCCTCTGCGCGTCGCAACCATCCACTGCCCGGCAGTCGCCGATGATGCGGTGCGAGCCTGCCACGCCATCGTGTAGGGCCTGCGCCAGGTAAACGCGCCGTCCGCTGTTTCCATCGATATGGCCGAACTGCCTCTTGATCGCGCCCAGAGTTCACGCGCCGCTTTCGTTGTGAAGCATGCTCGCCATTGCGGGGAAGCCATGGGGGTCATGCTTCCCCCCGAAACCATGCCGCTGCAGAGCCAAATTAAGCGTGTTCTCGCGTATAGGGTTGTCGCGCTTGCCCTGACGGTGAGACACGAAACGTCCGCCAGCGGTCACCGCTGAAATCCCGGTTATGACCGCGACGGCCCGACCCGAGCACCGTACCCAAGGCGGACGCATCATCTTCATTTGGGGGAGCTTTTGGGACCCCCTGAGAAGGGGGCCCTGGTGCCCAGGAAAGGACTCGAACCTTCACGACCTTGCGGTCACTGGCACCTGAAGCCAGCGCGTCTACCAATTCCACCACCTGGGCAGGTCGGGGAGACGCGCCGATAGCGGCGGGTCGCGCGGCTTGTCAATGGCGGTCTTGCGTTGCGTCGCGCGCAGAGGCAGAGCGGCCGACGACGAATTAAAGCTTCTTTGAGGATGGACGCGCGCGATGACGCAATTGGTGACGCTGATCGGCGGCGGCGGATTTCTGGGGCGCTATGTCGCGCAAGCGCTGCTCAAGCGCGGCGCGCGGGTGCGCATCGTGGCGCGCGATCCCAAGCATGCCTTCTTCCTGAAACCCCAGGGTGGGCTCGGCCAAACCCAGTTCATCGCCGGCGACGTCACCAAGCGCGCGAGCATCGACCGCGCCGTCCAGGGCAGCGATGTGGTGATCAATCTGGTCGGGCTGCTCGCCGGGCCCTTGCGGGCGGTGCATGTCGATGGCGCGCGCAACGTCGCCGACGCGGCGCGCGCGGCTGGCGCCGAGACGCTGGTGCAGATTTCGGCGATCGGCGCCGATCCCGAATCGAAGTCGCTCTATGGCCGCACCAAGGCCGAAGGCGAAGCGGCGGCGCGCGCGGCCTTTCCCGGCGCGATCATCGTTCGTCCGTCGATCGTGTTCGGTGCCGAAGACGCCTTCGTCAACCGTTTCGCCCGGATGATCGAGGTCGCCCCCGCCGTGCCGATCCTGCGCGCCGGCACGCGCTTCCAGCCGGTGTTCGCCGCCGACGTCGCCCAGGCGGTCGCGGCCGCTGCGCTCGACGGCAAGACGTTCGCAGGCCGGACCTTCGAGCTTGGCGGCCCCGAGGTGATCGCGATGGGCGACCTGCTCCGCCGCATCGCGCAGATGATCGGTCGCGCGCCGACCTTCCTCGAGCTCCCCGACAGCCTCGGCGGGATGATCGCCAAGGCCGGCTTCCTGCCCGGCGCGCCGATCACGCAGGACCAGTGGCTGATGCTCCAGCGCGACAATATCGTCACGCCGGGTGCCGAGGGTTTCGCCGCCTTCGGGCTGCAGCCGACCCCGCTCGACAGCGTCGCGCCGACCTGGCTGGTGCGCTATCGCCGGTCGGGCCGTTTCGGCGCCGAGCGCAAGGCGTCCTGATCCGATCACGGACCGGCTTGTGCGCCGGTCCTCCTCCTTTCTCGACTCCAGCGAACGAGATCCGTGCCGATGATGATTCTCCAGCCCATCCTGCTCGGCATCGTCGAGGGGGTGACCGAATTCCTGCCGGTCTCCTCGACAGGGCATCTGATTCTCGCCGGCGCGCTGCTCGGCTATGACCCCGACCAATGGGCGACGTTCAACATCGTCATCCAGCTCGGCGCGATCCTGGCGATCGTCGTGCTCTATTGGCGGACCTTTTGGGCGGTGCTCACGGGACTGGTCCATCGCACGCCGGGCGCGTGGCGCTTCGTGCGCAACCTGCTGATCGCGTTCGTCCCCGCCGCGGTGATCGGTCTGGCGCTGCACAAGAAGATCGAACTATTGCTGACCAAACCCAAGCTGGTCTGCGTCGCCCTGATCGTCGGCGGCATCGCGATCCTGATTGTCGAGCGGCTTGCCAAGCGTCAGCATATCGTCGGCGTCGCGGATATTCCGGTTCCGACGACGATCGGCATCGGCTTCATCCAGTGCCTCGCGATGATTCCGGGCGTCAGCCGCTCGGGCGCGACGATCCTGGGAGCATTGTCGCTCGGCGTCGAACGACGCACCGCGGCGGAGTTCAGCTTCTTCCTTGCGATCCCGACGATGCTGGGAGCCACGGTGGTGGAACTAGCGAAGAAGGCGCCGCCTGCGGCCGTCGGAGTCGCGCATGTCGGCGGGGCCGAGATTGCCATCGGTTTCGTCACCGCCTTCCTTGTGGCGCTGGTTGTCGTGCGGGCGTTCGTCGCGGTCGTCTCGCGGCGCGGCTTCGGCCCCTTTGCCTGGTACCGGATCATCGCCGGGACGGCGGCTTTGATCTGGCTCACCACACAATAGGTCCGAACCGGTATTATCAGGTTGCGCTTATGGTAGCGTCGCAAACACCCGGAGACTATTACGAGCAAAGTGGGACAGCTATCCTGTCCTAAGTCTCGATTCTGTCGTGACTAACCCCGCGGACTATGCTTTTCGTGCCCTCGATGGAGGGTTCGAATGGCTGATAATCCGATGCTCAAGTTCGTGGGGACAGGCCAAGCCTATCCCGACAAGCGCGCGCCCGACATTCGTGCCGAGGATTTCGCCGAGATCACGCGCGCCTATATCGATGCGAAGGCGCAGGAACAGGCGGGGCGCTGCTCGCAATGCGGCGTGCCCTATTGCTCGACCCATTGTCCGCTGCACAACCATATCCCCGACTGGCTGCGGCTGACCGCCGAAGGCCGCTTGCGCGAGGCCTATGAGCTGTCGTCGGCGACCTCGACGATGCCCGAGATCTGCGGCCGCATCTGCCCGCAGGATCGGCTGTGCGAGGGCAATTGCGTCATCGAGTTTTCTGGCCACGGCGCGGTCACCATCGGCGCGATCGAGAAGTTCATCACCGACACCGCATGGAAGGAAGGCTGGGTCGAACCGATCGTGCCGGTGCGCGACCGACAGGGCCAGTCGATCGGCATCGTCGGCGCGGGCCCGGCAGGCCTCACCACCGCCGAATATATGCGCGGCCACGGCTATAAGGTGCATGTCTACGACCGCCACGATCGCGCCGGCGGGCTGCTGGTCTACGGCATCCCCGGCTTCAAGCTCGAGAAGGAGGTGGTCACGCGCCGCTTCGAGCGGCTGCGCGAGGCGGGCATCCATTTCCATCTTGGTTTCGAGGTCGGCCGCGACGCGACGATGGCGCAGCTGCGCGAGCGGCACGACGCGCTGCTGATCGCGACCGGCGTCTACCGCGCGCGCGAGATCAAGGCGCCGGGGGTCGGATCGCCGGGTGTGATCAAGGCACTCGACTTCCTGATCGCGTCGAACCGCAAGGGCTTCGGCGACAGCGTGCCCGAGTGGGACAGTGGTGCCCTCAACGCCGAGGGCAAGCATGTCGTCGTCGTCGGCGGCGGCGACACCGCAATGGACTGCGTGCGCACCGCGGTGCGCCAGGGCGCCAAGTCGGTGAAGTGCCTGTACCGCCGCGACCGCGCCAACATGCCCGGCTCGCAGCGCGAGGTCGCCAATGCCGAGGAAGAGGGCGTCGAATTCGTCTGGCTCTCCGCACCCGACGCGTTCGAGGCGGGCGAGCAGGTCAGCGGCGTGCGCGCCTCGCGGATGCGGCTGGGTGCGCCTGACGCCTCCGGCCGCCGCGCGCCCGAGCTCGATCCAGGCAGCGAGTTCCGGCTCGATGCCGATCTGGTCATCCAGGCGCTGGGCTTCGATCCCGAGGACCTGCCGCAGATGTTCGGCGCGCCCGAGCTTTCGGTGACGCGCTGGGGCACGCTACGCGTCGACCACAAGACGATGCAGACCTCGATGCCCGGCGTGTTCGCCGCGGGCGACATCGTACGGGGCGCGAGCCTCGTCGTCTGGGCGGTGCGCGACGGCCGCGACGTCAGCGCGCGGATGCACGCCTGGCTCAAGGAAAAGGCCAAGTCGGCCAAGCTGGAGGCGGTGGCAGCATGAGCGACGACATCTTCCGGGATCCGAACGAACCGATGACCCATTTCCCCACCCCCGAACATGCCCGCCTCGCCGAGCACGGCATGTATCGCCCCGAATTCGAGGGCGATGCCTGCGGCGTCGGCCTGATCGCCGCAACCGACGGCCAGCCCTCGCGCCGTGTCGTCTCGGCGGCCATCGATGCGCTCAAGGCAGTGTGGCACCGCGGCGCGGTCGATGCCGATGGCAAGACCGGCGACGGCGCCGGCCTCCATGTCGAGCTGCCCGTGCGCTTCTTCGACGACGCGATCGAGAATGGCGGGCACAAGCCCGGTCAGGGCCGGCTCGGCGTCGGCATGATCTTCCTGCCGCGCACCGATCTGGGCGCGCAGGAGAGCTGCCGCACGATCGTCGAGAGCGAGATCATCGATTTCGGCTACACCATCTATGGCTGGCGCCAGGTGCCCGTCGACGTCTCAGTGATCGGCGACAAGGCGATGCTCACCCGCCCCGAGATCGAGCAGATCATGATCCAGGGCCCGCTGCCCGGAGCGGTCGACGCCGCCGAGTTCGAGAAGAACCTGTATCTGATCCGCCGCAGGATCGAGCGCAAGGTGATCGAGGCGCAGATCCAGGGCTTCTACATCTGCTCGCTGTCGTGCCGCTCGATCATCTACAAGGGGTTGTTCCTCGCCGAGGGATTGTCCGCCTTCTATCCCGATCTGCTCGACGAGCGGTTCGTCAGCCGCTTCGCGATCTTCCACCAGCGCTATTCGACCAACACTTTTCCGCAATGGTGGCTGGCGCAGCCGTTCCGCACGCTCGCGCACAATGGCGAGATCAACACGGTGCGCGGCAACAAGAATTGGATGAAGAGCCACGAGATCAAGATGGCCGCGATCGCCTTCGGCGAGCATAGCGAAGACATCAAGCCGCTGATCCCGGCGGGCGCCTCCGACACCGCCGCGCTCGATGCGGTATTCGAGGCGATCTGCCGCGCCGGCCGCGACGCGCCGACCGCCAAGCTGATGCTCGTTCCCGAGGCTTGGCAGAACGCCGTCGACCTGCCGCAGGCGCATCGTGACATGTACGCCTATTACGCTTCGGTGATGGAGCCGTGGGACGGCCCCGCCGCGCTCGCGATGACCGACGGGCGCTGGGTCGTCGCCGGCGTCGACCGCAACGCGCTGCGTCCGCTCCGCACGACGCTGACCGCCGACAACCTGCTGATCGTGGGCTCCGAGACCGGCATGGTCGTCGTCCCCGAAAGCACGATCATCGCCAAGGGCCGGATCGGGCCGGGGCAGATGATCGCGGTCGATCTCGACCAGGGCAAGCTGTTCACCGACTCCGAACTCAAGGACCGGCTCGCCGCCGAGCATCCGTTCGGCGAATATGTGAAGGAATTCCAGCAGCTCGCCGACCTCCCCGTGCCCGAGGACGCGGCCGACGCAAGCTACGCGCGGCCCGAGTTGATCCGCCGCCAGGTCGCGGCCGGTATGACGATGGAAGACATGGAGCTGATCCTGGCGCCCTGCGTCGACGAGGCCAAGGAGGCGATCGGATCGATGGGCGACGACACGCCGCTCGCCGTGATCTCGGACAAGCCGCGGCTGATCAGCCAGTTTTTCCGGCAGAACTTCTCGCAGGTCACCAACCCGCCGATCGACAGCTTGCGCGAGACGCGGGTGATGAGCCTGTCGACGCGGTTCGGCAATCTCGCCAACATCCTCGACACCGGGCCGGTGCAGTCGAACGTGCTGGTGCTGCCCTCGCCGGTGCTGACCTCGCGCGACTGGGCGACGCTGAAAAGCCATTTCGGCGCAAGCGCGGCGGAGATCGACTGCACCTTCGATCCCGAAGGCGGGCCCGATGGCCTGCGCGTCGCGATCGCCGAAATCCGGCGCCAGGCGGAGCAGGCGGTGCGCGAGGGGCGCTCCGAACTCTTCCTCACCGACGAACATGCCGACGCGGACCGCTGCGGCATCGCGATGATCCTGGCCGCCGCCGCGGTGCACACGCATCTCGTGCGGCGGGGGCTGCGCTCCTACGCGTCGATCAACGTGCGCTCGGCCGAATGCCTCGATACGCATTATTTCGCGGTGCTGGTCGGGGTCGGTGCGACCACGGTCAACGCCTACCTCGCCGAGGCCGCGATCGCCGACCGGCAAGCCCGCGGGCTGTTCGGCGAGCGCAGCCTCGACGACTGCCTCGCGCGCTACCGCAAGGCGATGGACGACGGGCTGCTCAAGATCATGGGGAAGATGGGGATCGCGGTGATCTCCTCCTATCGCGGCGGCTATAATTTCGAGGCGGTCGGGCTCTCGCGCTCGCTGTGCAACGATCTCTTCCCCGGCATGCCCGCCAAGATCTCGGGCGAGGGCTATGCCTCGCTCCAGCTCTCGGCGCTGCTGCGCCACGAGAAGGCGTGGGATGCGGCGGTCGCGACGCTGCCGATCGGCGGCTTCTACCGCCAGCGCGCGGGCGGCGAGACGCACGCCTACTCCGCGCAGCTGATGCACCTGCTGCAGTCGTCGGTGTCGACCGACAGCTATTCGGTCTATCTGCAATTCTCGCGCGGGGTGCGCGACCTGCCGCCGGTCTATCTGCGCGACCTGCTCGAGTTCAACTGGGCGCGCGAGGCGATCCCGATCGACGAGGTCGAGGCGATCACCGAGATCCGCAAGCGCTTCGTGACGCCGGGCATGTCGCTCGGCGCGCTCTCCCCCGAGGCGCACGAGACGCTGGCGATCGCGATGAACCGGATCGGCGCGAAAGCCGTGTCGGGCGAAGGCGGCGAGGACAGCAGCCGCTACAAGCCCTATGACAATGGCGACAACGCCAACTCAGTCATCAAGCAGATCGCGAGCGGCCGCTTCGGCGTCACCGCCGAATATCTGGGCTCGGCCGAGGAGCTCGAGATCAAGGTGGCGCAGGGCGCCAAGCCTGGGGAGGGCGGGCAATTGCCCGGCTTCAAGGTCACCGAGTTTATCGCCAAGCTGCGCCACTCGACGCCCGGCGTGACCTTGATCTCGCCGCCGCCGCATCACGACATCTATTCGATCGAGGATCTGGCGCAGCTCATCTACGACCTCAAGCAGATCAACCCGCGCGCCCGCGTGTGCGTCAAGCTGGTGTCGTCGGCGGGTATCGGCACGGTCGCGGCGGGGGTCGCCAAGGCGCATGCCGACGTGATCCTCGTCGCCGGCCATGTCGGGGGCACCGGCGCGAGCCCACAGACCTCGGTCAAATATGCCGGCACGCCGTGGGAAATGGGGCTTACCGAGACCAACCAGGTGCTGACGCTCAACGGCTTGCGCCACCGCGTCAAGCTGCGCACCGACGGCGGCCTCAAGACCGGGCGCGACATCGTCATCGCCGCGATCCTGGGGGCGGAAGAGTTCGGCATCGGCACGCTGTCGCTGGTCGCGATGGGCTGCATCATGGTGCGCCAGTGCCACTCGAACACCTGTCCCGTGGGCGTCTGCACGCAGGATGAGGCGTTGCGCCAGAAATTCGTCGGGACGCCCGAGAAGGTGATCAACCTGATGACCTTCATCGCCGAGGAAGTGCGCGAGATTTTGGCCCGCCTCGGCGTGCGCTCGCTCGACGAGATCATCGGCCGCACCGAGCTGCTCCGCCAGGTCAGCCGCGGTGCCGAGCATCTCGACGATCTCGACCTCAACCCGATTCTCGCCAAGGTCGATGCCGCCGATCACGAACGCCGCTTCGCGATCGCGACCTTCCGCAACGACGTGCCCGACAGCCTCGACGCGCAGATGATCAAGGATGCGCGCGCGGTGTTCGAGCGCGGTGAGAAGATGCAGCTGACCTATTCGGTGCGCAACACGCACCGCGCGGTCGGCACGCGCTTCTCGTCCGAGATCACCAGCCGCTTCGGCATGAGCCATCTCGCGGACGGCCACGTCCATGTCCGTCTGCGCGGCTCGGCGGGGCAGTCGCTCGGCGCCTTCCTGTGCAAGGGGGTGACGCTGGAGGTGTTCGGCGACGCCAACGACTATGTCGGCAAGGGGCTGTCGGGCGGGATCATCGCGGTGCGCCCGACCGTTTCCTCGCCGCTCGACAGCCGCAAGAATGCGATCGTCGGCAACACCGTGCTCTACGGCGCGACCGCGGGATCGCTGTTCGCGGCAGGCCAGGCGGGCGAGCGCTTCGCGGTGCGCAATTCGGGCGCCAAGGTCGTGGTCGAGGGCTGCGGCGCGAACGGCTGCGAATATATGACCAACGGTGTCGCGGTGATCCTCGGCCATGTCGGCGAGAATTTTGGGGCCGGCATGACCGGCGGCATGGCGTTCGTGCTCGACGAGGACGGCGCGTTCGAGCGCCACGCCAACCCCGACTCCATCCTGTGGCAGCGCTTCGCCTCGGTGCATTGGGAGGGGGTCTGCAAGGACATGGTCGAAGAGCATGCGCGGCGCACCGACAGCAAATGGGCGCACACCGTGCTCGCCGACTGGGCACACTGGCGCAAGCGCATCTGGCAGGTCTGCCCGAAGGAGATGGTAACGCGGCTTTCGCATCCGCTCAGCGACGAGGTCGCGGCAGTGGCAGCGGAGTAGCGTTGCCCTGTGACCCGTCATTCCCGCGCAGGCGGGAATCCATACGCGCAGCGCTCGATCAATGGGCGCTGCGCTATGGATCCCGGATCAAGTCCGGGATGACGACGAAGGGGAAGCTTTGCGGCCGGAATCTGCACCCTTATCGAGAACGGCGAGCGACACCGCGGCCCGTGCCTCGATCGCGGTTTCCAGCGCATCGAGCAGGCCGATCGCCGTGAACGGCTTTTCGCACACCGGATGGTCGCCATAGGCGGACGGAATCTCGTTGCGGCTGCCGGTCGCGAACACGAACGGGACGCCGAGCTTGCGGAACTGGTCGGCGATCATCAGCGACATGCCGTCGAGCCGCAGGTCGAGCACGGCGGCATCGAACAGCAGCGTCCGGTTATCGATCGCGTCCTGCGCTTCCTCGGTGGTGCAGACCGGCCCTAGCGGGACGCCGCCCGCTTCCTCGATGATCGCCGAGATATGCTCGCCAATCATGGCATTGTCCTCGACGATCAGGACCCGTCGCGCGTGCATGTAGCTCATGGGCCCATCTCCCGATTGCCGTTGCCACCGGTCTGCGATCATCGGGATTAACGGTTGGTCACTGTTGCCGCGCGCCTGCGACCAATGTCTAGCGGCCGGCCGGTGACCGGCAGCAGGGCGATGATCGGCCACGCGGATTGACGCGCGCGCGCGATGTCCCCAATCCGGTCGAAACGGCAACGGGGGCGACGGGCGTGGATGCGGTGACCGACGGTAGACAGATCAAGCGCATCCTGCTGGCGAGCCTGGTCGGCACCTCGGTCGAATTCTACGATTTTTACATCTACGCGACCGCGACCAGCCTGGTGTTCGGGCCGCTGTTCTTCCCGGGCAGCTCGCCCTCGGCGCAATTGCTGTCCTCCTATGCGAGCTTCGGCCTCGCCTTCCTCGCCCGGCCGCTGGGCGGCGCGCTGTTCGGCCATTTCGGTGACCGCATCGGGCGCAAGTCGACGCTGGTCGCCTCGCTGCTGCTGATGGGCTTTTCGACCGCCGCGATCGCACTGCTGCCGACCTACGCGACCGCGGGCTGGATCGCGCCCGCGCTGCTCTGCCTGCTGCGCTTCGGCCAGGGTATCGGGCTCGGCGGCGAGTGGAGCGGGGCGGCGCTGCTCGCGGTGGAAAATGCGCCGCCGGGCTGGCGTGGGCGCTTCGGCATGGCGCCGCAAATCGGCGCGCCGGTCGGTTTCCTGGCTGCGAACGGCTTCTTCCTCGCGCTCGGCGCCTGGCTGACTCCCGACCAGTTTCGCGACTGGGGCTGGCGCATCCCTTTCCTGGCGAGCGCGCTGCTCGTCGGGCTCGGCCTGTGGGTGCGGCTCAAGCTGACCGAGACCGCCGCCTTCGCCGCCGCGCTTGAGGAGTCGCCGCCGCCGCGCGTGCCGATCGCCGACGTGCTGCGCGGGCATCTGCGCGTCACCGTCGCGGGGACGCTGGGCGTCGTCGCCTGCTTCGCGCTCTATTACATCGCGACCGCGTTCGCGCTCGGCTACGGCACGACCACGCTCGGCTATGCACGCCAGGCCTTTCTCAAGGCGCAGCTCGGCGCGATCCTGTTCATGGCGGTGGGGATCGTCGCGGCGGGCTGGCTGTCGGACATCTTCAGTCCGCGCCGCGTGCTGGCGGTCGGTTGCCTCGCTACGATCCTCGTCGGCGCGCTGCTGTCGCCGCTGCTGGGCGGCGGCCAGATGACGGGCGTGTTCGCCTTCCTCTCGCTCGGGCTGCTCGCGATGGGCTTCGTCTACGGCCCGCTCGGCGCCTGGCTGCCGGGGCTGTTTCCGCCCCAGGTGCGCTATACGGGGACCTCGCTCGCCTTCAACATCGGCGGGATCATCGGCGGCGGCCTCACCCCGGCACTTGCCAAGATGATCGCCGACAGGGGGGGGCTCGCGCCGGTCGGCGGCTATCTGGCGGGCGCGGCGGTCCTCAGCATCGCAGGATTGCTGTTCGCGGGGCGCGGACGCAACGACGACACACCGGTCGCGATTCTCGAACCCTGAGCGTGCGGCATCTGGCTTTGGCGGCCAGCCCCGATTAAGCGGGCGCCATGACGACCGACATCGAGATCGCCCGTGCCGCCACCCTCCAGCCGATCGCGCAGATCGCTGGAAAGCTTGGCATCCCCGACGAGGCCATCGAGCCTTACGGTCGCTACAAGGCCAAGATCGACGGGGGCTGGCTCCAGCAGCAGCAGGCGACCGTGACACCGGGCAAGCTGATCCTGGTCACCGCGATCAACCCGACGCCGGCGGGCGAGGGCAAGACCACCACCTCGGTCGGCCTTGCCGATGCGCTGACGCTGTCGGGACGCCGCGCCGTGCTGTGTCTGCGCGAACCCTCGCTCGGGCCCTGCTTCGGGCAGAAGGGCGGCGCCACCGGCGGCGGCCATGCACAGGTCGCGCCGATGGAGGACATCAACCTCCACTTCACCGGCGACTTCCACGCGATCACCGCCGCGCACAATCTCCTCGCCGCGATGCTCGATAACCATATCCACTGGGGCAATGCGCTCGACATCGACGTGCGCCGCGTCGTCTGGCGCCGCGTGCTCGACATGAACGACCGCGCCTTGCGCGACATCGTCCAGTCGCTCGGCGGCCCCGCCAACGGATTCCCGCGCGAATCCGGCTTCGACATCACCGTCGCCTCCGAGGTGATGGCGATCTTCTGCCTTGCCGAGGACTTGGCCGACATGGAAGCGCGACTCGGCCGCATCGTCGTCGCCTATACGCGCGACAAGCGCCCGGTGACCGCGCGCGACCTCAAGGCCGACGGCGCGATGGCGGTGCTGCTCGCCGAGGCGATCAAGCCCAATCTGGTCCAGACGCTCGAGGGCACGCCCGCCTTCATCCATGGCGGGCCGTTCGCCAATATCGCGCATGGCTGCAATTCGGTAATCGCGACGCGCGCCGGGCTGGCGCTCGGCGACTATGTCGTCACCGAAGCAGGCTTCGGCGCCGATCTGGGCGCGGAGAAATTCTTCGACATCAAGTGCCGGCAGGCGGGGCTCGCGCCCGCAGCCGTCGTCATCGTCGCGACGGTGCGCGCGCTCAAGATGAACGGCGGCGTCGCCAAGGCCGACTTGGCGCATGAGGATGTCGAGGCGGTACGACGCGGTGCGGTCAATCTGTTCCGCCACATCGAGAATGTACGGCTGTTCGGCGTGCCCGTCGTGGTGGCGATCAACCATTTCGTCACCGACAGCGACGCCGAGGTCGCGGTGATCCAGCATGGCGCCGCGGTCCAGGGCGCGCGCGCGATCCTGTGCCGGCATTGGGCGGAAGGCGGCGCGGGTGCCGCCGAGCTCGCCGAGGCGGTGGCTGCGCTGGCCGATGCGGGCGACGCCGAGTTCGCACCGCTCTATGCCGACGCACTGCCGCTGCTCGCCAAGATCGAGGCGGTCGCGACGCGCATCTATCACGCCGCATCGGTGAGCGCGTCGCCCGCGATCCTGGCGCAGCTGCGCGCCTGGGAAGAGGCGGGCTACGGCCATCTGCCGGTGTGCATGGCCAAGACGCAATACAGCTTCTCGACCGACCCGACGGCGCTCGGCGCGCCGGTCGGCCACGTCGTGCCGATCCGCGAGGTCCGGCTGGCAGCAGGCGCGGGCTTCGTCGTGGCGATCTGCGGCGAGATCATGGCGATGCCGGGGCTCCCCCGCAAACCCGCCGCCGAGACGATCCGCATCGATAGCGCGGGGCATATCGAGGGGCTGTTCTAGGATTGCCGGGGAACGGTCAGGCTTCGACGAGTCCAAGCGTCCCAGCCGCATCCATGTCCACGGTGAGCGCCTCATAATCGCGCATCGCCACATGCGCCGTTGCCATCGGATGCGCATGTGTCGCGGTGATCACCACTACAGCGGCGCCCGCCGCCTCGGCCGCGGCGATCCCCGCCGCTGCATCTTCGAACACCAGACAGTCTTCGGCCGCGACTCCGAGGCGCTCGGCGGCGAGGAAGAAGCAGTCGGGCGCGGGCTTGCCGCGTTCGACATCCTCGGCGGTGATGAACAGCGGCGGCAACGGCAGGCCCGCCGCGGCGAGCCGTCGCTCGGCGAGCAGGCGCGGTGCCGAGGTGACGATCGCCCACCGATCCGCAGGGAGCGACGCGAGGAAGGCCGCCGCCCCCGCGATCGGATCGATGTCGTCGACATCGTCCATCTCCGTCGCCGTGATCGCCGCCGCCTCGGCGACCGGATCAACCCCGGGCAGGCCGAGCCGCCGGATCGTCTCGACCGACTGCACGCCGTGGATCGTCGGCAGGAATGCCGCGACGTCGAGGCCATGATCGCGCGCCCATGCCGACCAGACGCGCTCGGCGGAGGCGATCGAGCTCAGGATGGTGCCGTCCATGTCGAACAGGAAAGCGGCGAAGCGATGGTCGGGGAAGAGGGTATCAGACACGGTATACGCTTTCACAAAACACCCGTTCGTCCTGAGCGAAGTCGAAGGACATGTTTCGCGCGCTGCGCTCGCAACACGCACTTCGACGTCGCTCAGTGCGAACGGATCTGATTACAGGGGCGTTGCGGCTTGTTTCGCACGGCGCGCGAGATAGGCGCTCACCGCCGCGCGCAGCGTGTCGCCGCCGTGGAGGCCAAGCTTGGTCCGCCGCCACAGGATGTCATCGACGCTGTGCGCCCATTCGTGCTCGACCAGATAGTCGACCTCGCGCGTCGAGAGGCCGTGGCCGAGATCGTCGAGCGACGTCGCCTCGCCCAGCACGCGATCGATCCGCGTGCCATAGGCGTGCGCCATCCGCGTCGCGCTGATCTCGTCGAGGAACGGCCAGCGCTGACGCACCGTCTTGAGAAAGGCGGCGAAATCGCTGTTGGGCAGATCACCGCCGGGCAGCGGCACGCCCGCCGTCCAGGGCTTCGCCATCGCGGGCAGGAACGGCGCCAGCTTCTCGAGCGCATGTTCGGACAGGCGCCGGTAGGTCGTGATCTTGCCCCCGAAGGCGGATAGCACCTGCGGCGACTCCTCGGTGCCGAGCCGCAGCACATAGTCGCGCGTCACCTCGGAGGCGTTGGCGTGGCCGTCGTCGAACAGCGGCCGCACGCCCGAATAGCTGCCGACGACGTCCGCCGGCCCGACCTGCTTGGTGAAGTAGGCGTTGACGCTCGCGCACAGATAGTCGGTCTCGTCGGGGTCGATCTTGGGCGCGGACGGGTCGCCCTCGAACGGCTTGTCGGTGGTGCCGATCAGCGTGAGATCGTCCTGGTAGGGGATCGCGAAGACGATGCGCTTGTCCTCGTTCTGGAGGATGTAGGCATGGGCACCGTCGAACAGCTTGGGCACGATGATGTGGCTGCCCTTGACCAGCCGCGGCGGGTTCTCGGCATGCGCCTGCGGCATGTCCTCGAGCACCTTGCCGACCCACGGCCCGCCGGTGTTGGCGATCGCGCTCGCGGTGACGGTGCTGCCGTCGCCCAGCGTCGCGACCCAGCGATCGCCTTCGCGCCGGGCGCGCTCGAAGCTCGTGTGGGTGCGGATGTCGGCGCCGCGCTCGGCGGCGTCGACCGCGTTGAGCACGACCAGCCGTGCATCGTCGACCCAGCCGTCCGAATAGACGAAGCCGCGCCTGATCGGCTTGAGCCCGGCACCCCATTTGGTCTTGTCGAGGCGCACCCCGATCGACTTGGGCAGCCGCGTCCGCCCGCCGATATGGTCGTAGAGGAACAGCCCCATGCGGATCAGCCAGGCCGGTCGCATCCCCTTGGCAAGCGGCATCACGAAGCGCATCGGCGTGATCAGATGCGGGGCGACATCGAGGAGCTTCTCGCGCTCGGCCAGCGCCTCGCGGACGAGGCGGAACTCGTAATATTCGAGATAGCGCAAGCCGCCGTGGATCAGCTTGGTGCTCGCCGACGAAGTATGTTCCGCCAGATCGTCGCGCTCGACAAGCAGCACGCGCAGGCCGCGGCCCGCCGCATCGCGGGCGATGCCGGTGCCGTTGACGCCGCCGCCGATCACCAGCAGATCGAAATCGGTATCGCTCATGCTGGTCACGCCTCGATCTTGGAGCGGGTCCGGCTCAGCGCTTCCTGCCACCCGTCCTTGAGCCCGGCCCGCGCGTCGCTGGTCATGTCGGGCGTGAACGTCCGCTCGCCCTTCCAGGCCGCAGAAATCTCGTCGATGCCGTTCCACACGCCGACCGCCATGCCGGCGAGGAACGCCGCGCCCGCCGCGGTGGTCTCGATATTGGCGGGGCGTGCGACCTCGGTGTCGAGCATGTTGGCGAGGAACTGGCAGAACCAGTCGTTGGCCGCCATGCCGCCGTCGACGCGGATCTGGCGGGCGTCGCGCGCGCCGTCGGCGACCATCGCGTCGATCAGGTCGGCGGTCTGGTAGGCGACCGATTCGAGCGCGGCGCGGGCGATATGCGACCCGGTCGCAGCGAAGGTGAGCCCGGTGATCGACGCGCGCGCGTCGGGATCCCAATGCGGCGCGCCGAGGCCGACGAAGGCCGGCACCATGTAGACGCCGTCGTTGCCGTCAAGCTTGGTCGCCATGTCGTCGGTGTCGGCGGCGCGGTTGATGAGCCCAAGCCCGTCGCGCAGCCATTTCACGGCAGCCCCCGCGACGAAGATCGAGCCTTCGAGCGCATAGGTGCGCTTGCCGTCCAGCTGATAGGCGATGGTGGTGAGCATGCCGTTCTTGCTGGTCACCGCCTCGTCGCCGGTGTTGAGCAGCACGAAACAGCCGGTGCCATAGGTCGACTTGGCGTCGCCGCGCGCGAAACAGGCCTGGCCGACCACCGCCGCCTGCTGGTCGCCCGCCATGCCGCCGATCGGGATGCTCTTGCCAAGCAGATCGGACGTCGTCTCCCCGAAGATGGTGGAATTGTCCTTCACCTCGGGGAGGAGGCTCTCGGGGATGTCGAGCATCTTGAGCATATCGGCGTCCCACGCGCCTTTGTGGATGTCGAACAGCAGCGTGCGCGAGGCGTTGGAGGCATCGGTCGCATGGACCTTGCCACCGGTCAGCCGCCACAGCAGGAAGCTGTCGATCGTGCCGAAGGCGAGTTCGCCCTTCTCGGCGCGGGCGCGCACGCCGTCGACCTCGTCGAGGATCCATTTGAGCTTTGTCCCCGAAAAATAGGGGTCGAGGATCAGCCCGGTGCGCTCGCGGACCAGCGGTTCGCAGCCGTCGGCCTCGAGCTGCGCGCAATATTTCGCGGTGCGGCGGTCCTGCCAGACGATCGCGTTGTGGACGGGTTCGCCGGTCTTGCGATCCCAGACGACGACGGTCTCGCGCTGGTTGGTGATGCCGATTCCGGCGATCGTGCCGCCGTCCTTCTCGGCGACCGCCTTCATCGTCGCCACCGTGTCGCGCCAGATGTCCTCCGCGTCGTGCTCGACCCAGCCGGGATTGGGATAATGCTGCTCGAACTCGTGGCGTTCGCTGTGGCGCGGCACGCCGTCGGTGCCGAAGGTCATGCTGCGTGTCGAGGTTGTGCCCTGGTCGATGGCCAGGATGATGGTGTCGCTCACGGTCTAGCTCTCCTGGATCATTGCGGGCCGGCCGCGGGCTTGTCGCGCGGCAGGAAGGGGCGGATCAGCAGATGCTGCGCGCCGCCGCCGATCAGCCCGCCGATCAGCGGCGCGACGATCGGCACCCACCAATAATTGCCGACACCGGGGAAGGCGGACGCGTCCCACCCCATCAGCCAGGCGAAGGTCCTCGGCCCGAAATCGCGCGCGGGGTTAAGCGCCCACGCCTCGAGATAGCCCGCCGACGCGCCGATGATCGCGACCAGCAGCCCGATCACCAGCGCACCGAAATTGGCCTGCGGCGCCATGGTGTTGAACTCGTCGGTCACCGCGAAGATGCCGAACATCAGCAAGCCGGTGAGAATGATCTCGTCGATGAAGCCCTTCATCGGGGTCACCGCGGTGCCGGGCGCGGTGAAGAACACGCCGGCGGCGCCACCCGCGGCACGGGTGAGGTGCTCGGTCGCGTTGAAATGGTCGATGACGTTGTAGTAGAGTGCATAGACCAGCGCCGCGCCCAGGAAGGCGCCGATCACCTGCGCGCACCAATAGGGCACCACCTTCCACCAGGGAAAGCCGCGATAGACCGCGAGCGCCAATGTCACCGCGGGATTGGCGTGCGTGCCCGACACCGCGCCGGTGACGTAGATGGAGATCGACACCGCCATGCCCCAGGTGATGCACACGCCCCAATAGGCGGTCTTATAGGGGCTGGGGTCGTAGAGGATGTACATGCCGGCGACCGAGCAGCCGAAGCTGATGACGATGAGGATCGCCACGGCCTCGGAGATCAGCTCGCCCAGCAACGCCTTGCGTCCAGGGTCCATCGGGCAGTCTCTCCTTACCGGCACCGGTGCGAGCCGCGGACGTCGTTATGCCGTCGTCACGACCCTTTGCACAATAGCTGACGACATAAGTCAGTTCCATTTCACTACCGATCTGATGACAGCGTTGCCGATACGATCGGCGCTTGCGCGGTGCGGCAAGTTTTGGTGCAAGAGCCGCGATCCTCTCCCGGGCCCATCAAAAAGCCCCATCTCAAGCGAGTATGACCCTCATGACCAATGACGTGACGACGCAGAAGATGGCGAGCCAGATGGCCGATAAGGGCGGCTTTATCGCCGCGCTCGATCAGAGTGGCGGCTCGACGCCGGGCGCGCTCAAGCTCTACGGCATTCCCGAGGACAGCTATTCGGGCGACGCCGAGATGTTCGCGCTGATGCATGCGATGCGGGTGCGGATCATGACCGCGCCGGCCTTCACCGGCGACAAGGTGATCGCCGCGATCCTGTTCGAGCGCACCATGGACGGCGAGGCGGACGGCACGCCGGTGCCGACCTATCTGTGGGAACAGCGCGGCATCGTCCCCTTCCTCAAGGTCGATAAGGGTCTCGAGGCCGAGGCCGACGGCGTCAGCCTGATGAAGCCGATTGCGGGGCTCGACGAACTGCTCGCGCGCGCGGTCGGGCTTGGCGTGTTCGGCACCAAGATGCGCTCGACGATCAGCCTGGCCTCCCAGACCGGCATCGCCGCGATCGCCAGGCAGCAGTTCGAGATCGGCGCGCAGATCTCCAAACACGGCCTGATCCCGATCCTCGAGCCCGAAGTCTCGATCAAGAGCCCCGACAAGGCCGGCGCCGAGGCGATCCTCTGCGCCGAGCTCAAGAAGGGGCTCGATGCGCTGCCCGAGGGCGAACAGGTGATGCTCAAACTGACCATTCCCGAGCAGGCCGATCTGTACGCGCCGCTGATCGCGCACAAGAATGTCATGCGTGTCGTCGCGCTTTCGGGCGGGTATTCGCGCGCCGATGCGTGCGCCAAGCTTGCCGAGAACCACGGCATGATCGCGAGCTTCTCGCGCGCGCTGCTTGGCGATCTGCGCGTCGACCAGGACGATGCAACCTTCGATGCGACGCTCGAGACCGCGATCGACGAGATTTACGCGGCGTCGACCAAGAAGGCCTGAGTCCTGTTCCCCGGCGACAGCCGGGGTCCAGCGCTTCAGGCGCCGCGCTTGCAACTCTGGGCCCCGGCTTTCGCCGGGGAACAGCTTTTGATCGCGCACGACCTCGACAAGCGCACAGCGGCGCACCATTTTGGGGATCGAACGGGAGACCTAAAATGGCTGACTATCGCAAGACCCCCGAAGCCGTATCCGCGCTGACCCCCGAGCAATATCGCGTCACCCAGGAAAGCGGCACCGAACGTCCCGGTACCGGGCCGCTGCTCGGCAACAAGGCGCCCGGCATCTATGTCGACATCGTCTCGGGCGAGCCGCTGTTCGCGAGCGCCGACAAATATGAGAGCGGCTGCGGCTGGCCGAGCTTCACCAAGCCGATTGAGCCCGCCAATGTCGCCGAGCTGCGCGACGTGACGCACGGCATGCTCCGCACCGAGGTGCGCTCGAAGCATGGCGACAGCCATCTCGGCCACGTCTTCCCCGACGGTCCGCGCGATCGTGGCGGCCTGCGCTACTGCATCAACTCGGCGTCGCTCCGCTTCGTCGCGCGCGCGGACATGGAGGCGGAAGGCTATGGCGCCTATCTGGCCCAAGTGGAGGAAATCGCATGACCACCGAAACCGCGCTTCTGGCAGGCGGCTGCTTCTGGGGGATGCAGGATCTGATCCGCAAACAGCCCGGCGTGCTCTCGACCCGCGTCGGCTATTCGGGCGGCGAGGTGCCCAACGCCACCTATCGCAACCATGGCAACCATGCCGAAGCGATCGAGATCGTCTTCGATCCCGCGGCGACGAGCTACCGCGCGATCCTCGAATATTTCTTCCAGATCCACGATCCGTCGACCAAGAACCGCCAGGGCAACGACATGGGCGCGAGCTATCGCTCGGCGATCTTCTATCGGTCGCCCGAGCAGAAGGCGGTCGCCGAAGACACGATCGCCGACGTCGACGCGTCGGGTTTGTGGCCGGGCAAGGTCGTCACCGAGGTCTCGCCCGCGGGCGATTTCTGGGAGGCCGAGCCCGAGCATCAGGATTATCTCGAGCGCATCCCCAACGGCTATACCTGCCACTTTCCGCGGCCCGGCTGGAAACTGCCGGACCGCGCGACGGCGGCGGCCTGAACCTCAGCCGTGGACGATCAGGGTCGCGTCCAAAAGACCGGCCCTGATCCGTTCGAGCGCGCTGCCCGCCAGATTGTGCGAGCGCGCGACCTGGCGGAAGCGGACGCGATCGAAGCCGGTCGCGACCGCATCGAAGGCGAGGCGGTGCGCCTCGAGCCGCGGCGCGCGGCAGGGCTGCACGCGCTTCGCCTGCGCGATCACCAGCGCGGAATCGCCGACCAGCACGACGTCGGCGGCACCGAGCGACCGGGCAAGGGTGGCGGCGTGGATCAGCGCGTGCCATTCGGCGTCGTTATTGTCGCCGAGGCCGAGCGCTGGCCAGTGATGCGTGACCCCGCGCACGGACACCGCCGCCTCCATCGCGCCCGGATTGGGGCGGCATCCGCCGTCGAAGAAGAGTTTGAGCACGGATATCCTTAGATGTCGGCCGGCTGGCAGCAAATGGATATCCCAATGCGCTACCATCCGTCATGCTAAACCTGTTTCAGCATCCCCGTCCTTCGAAGCGTCTCGCCTGTGGCGTGCGGGATCCTGAAACTAGTTCAGGATGACGGCTTAGCGTGTAGCGCGCTCGTGCTGAACGCGCGTGCTGGTCAGCGCGGCGGCGACGTCCTAACGCCACCGCCATGGCCCTTGACGCGCTCATCGTCCGCTTCGGACTCCCCGCCATATTCGTCGGCGCCGGCGTCGAGGGCGAGCCGTTCGCGATCGCGGGCGGGTTCCTCGCGCATCGCCATCTCGTGCCGCTATCGGCGGCGATCGCGGCGGCGACGGCGGGGTCGCTGCTGATCGACCAGATGTGGTTCTTCCTCGGCCGCTATGCACGATCGAGCCGTTGGGTGGCGAAGATGCGCAGGCGCCCGGCGTTCGACCGCATGCTCGGCGTGATCGAGCGCCATCCGGTGACGTCGGTGCTATTCTTCCGCTTCGCCTACGGGTTGCGTGCGGTGGCGCCGGTCGCGATCGGGACATCGCGGGTGCCGGTCGCGCGCTTCGTGACGCTCAATCTCGCGGCGGCGGCGGTCTGGGGTCCGGCCTTCACGCTCGCCGGCTATGTCTTCGGCCATGCCATCGATCGCTGGCTGCCGGGCTTCGGCCCCTATGGCATCGCGCTCGGCGCCGCCGTCTCGATCGGTGTCGCGATCGCGCTGTTCGCGCACCGGCATCGCTAGCGGCACGCGAAAAGACGTGGCCCGATCCGGGACAGCGGCTAAGGTCGACGGCACGCTCAACCGCCGCAGGACCGCATGAACCCTTTCAATTCGCTGTTCGACGGCATCGATGCGGGCGTCGAGGCGCTGTTCTCGATCAACAATATCGCGCTGTGGTTCGCCTCGGGGCTGCTCGCCTGGTGCGCGTGGATCATCGTCTACAATTACCGCCGCCATTACGCCCCCTTCTCGCGTCAGTTGTCGGACCGGCTCGAGGTCACCGGCTTTGTCGCCGAGGCCGATGACGACGCCAGCGCGCAGCGCGCCTTCGCGGTCGCCTTCGGCCAGGTCGATGCGGCGATGTCGGCGGGCGGCCCCGGCGGCAGCGGGCTGCGCCACGCCTGGCGCCAGTTCCGCGGCACGCTGCTCGACCCGGGCGAGATCCCGCTGCGCACGACGGCGCGGCCCGAGGATTATTTCCTTCATCTCGGCGACGAGACGCGCGTCCTCGCCTGGTGGGCCAATATCTTCGTCGCGATCGGCCTGACCTTCACCTTCCTCGGCATCGTCGCGGCGCTGCTCAAGGCGGTGCAGGCGATGGGGGCGAGTGCGGACCCGGCCAACATGCAGGTCGCGCTGGTCGCGCTGCTCCATATCACCGCCGCGAAATTCTGGACGTCGATCGGCGGCGTGCTGTCGTCGATCATCCTGCGCGTCTTCGACCGCCGCTGGCATTCGAGTCTCGACCGCAGGCTCCAGCGGCTGTGCGACCGCATCGAGGCGGGGACGGTCGCGGTCTCGCCGCAGCGCATCGCCGCCGAGCAGCTGATCGAGGCGCGTCGCCACAATGAGCTGCTGGCCGGGCGCACCACGCCCGCCAACGCTGTCGGATCGGGCGGGGCGGGCGCCCCGTCCGGCGAGGCGGGCGAGCAGATCTCGAACGCGGCGCGCGACTTCGCGCTCGCCACCGACCGGCTGTCGGCGACGCTCGACGGGCTCGACGCGCGCGTCGGCGCGATGACCGGGCGGATCGTCGCCGAGGCTTCCGAAGGCGTCGGCGCCGCGCTCGGCAAGGCGATCAAGCGCTCGACCGACGCGACCGACACGCAGGCCGAGACGCTCACCGCCGCCAGCGACGAGGTCAAGACGCTGCTCGCCACGCTCGGCCGCGTCGTCGGCGAGATGAGCGCGGTGTTCGCGCCGCTCAGGACCGCGACGGTGTCGATCGAGCGCTCGGTGCTCGCCACGCAGGACCTGCTCGACGTCGCCACCCGCCGCACCGAACAGGGCGAGGCCACGCTCAAGGCGACCGCCGAGAGTCTCGAGGACACCAGCCGCGCCGCCGCGCGCGCGTGGGACAGCTATCGCGAGCGCTTCGACGCGGTCGACGTCTCGCTCGCCGGCGCGCTCGAGCGGATCCACGCAGCGTCGGCCGAGCATGCCGGCGCGCTCACCGAACAGATCGGGCGCATCGATCGCGCGCTGGGGCAGGCAGTCGATCGGCTGGCGGGCGCGCTCGAGGTGATCGGCGACCTCACCGCGGTGCTCGACGACCTGCGCGGCGATCTTCCGGCGAAGCGCTGACATGGCGCGGGGCGTCCGCCGGTCGCGGTCCGAGGAGGAGCAGGAGAGCTATTTCGTCTCGATGGCCGACATGATGGTCGGCCTGCTGTTCGTGTTCATCATCCTGCTGCTCTATTTCGCGCTGCAGTTCCGCCAGACCACGCACGACCTGTCGAGCGCGGAGCAGAGCCGGGCGGCGATCCTGAAACGCCTCGACGAGCAGCTCCGCGACCATGGTCTCGCGGTCAGCATCGACACCGGCAGCGGCGTGCTGCGGCTGCCCGAGGACGTGCTGTTCGACGTCGGCCATGCCGAACTGACGCCGCGCGGGCGGCAGGCGGTGGCGGTGCTGGGCCAGGCGATGCAGCAGATCCTGCCCTGCTATACCTATCCGCGGCCCGCGACCGGCTGTCCGGCGACCGCGCAGCATGTCGACGCGATCTTCATCGAGGGGCATACCGACAGCGATCCGATGGCCGGCCAGGGGCTGATCCGCGACAATCTCGATCTCTCGGTGATCCGCGCGACCAACACCTTCCGCGCGCTGGTCGCCGAGGCGCCGGGGCTCGGGGAGATGCGCAACCAGCTGCCGGGGCAGGGCGCGCCGCAGCCGATCCTCAGCGTCAGCGGCTATGGTGCCGACCGCCCCGTCGATCCCAGCGGCACGCCCGATGCCAAGCGCCGCAACCGCCGCATCGATCTGCGCTTCCTGATGGCGACGCCGCAGACCCGGGAGCCGCGCCGGTGAGCAGGCTGCGCGAGGCGTCGATTGCGCTGGCGCGCAGGGGCGGCCATCCCGTGCTGTCGGTCGAACGGCTGTTCGCGATCGAGCGCATCGCCGCCGGGCTCGAGGCGCGACGCATCCCGGGCGGCTTGGGCGCATCCGACTTGATCGAACGCGCCGAGGACAAGGGGCTCAGCGCGCTATCGATCGCCGATCTGCGCCGCCTGCTGCGCACGATCTGGACGGATCGCGGACGCGCGCGTCTCGCGAGCGCATTGGTCGAGCGGTTGGCGGAAGATGGTCGGCGCAGCATCGATCGCGCAGTGATCGCCACTTATCTGGGCCTCTATCCGGTGGATCATCCGGCGTTCGGGCGGTTGCGCGGGGCGGCAGCGGCGGCCGCCGATCGCCATGGCTGGGCCTGGCGTGCCGCGGGGCAGACGTGGCGATTGTGGGAGGGCAGCGACACGTTCGGCGAGGCGTTGCGAGCCGCTGCCGATCCGGCCGCCCTGCTTCGCGATACGGGTTTCGTCGGCCCGCTGGCGAACGGGGCGTTCGTCAGCGCGGCGTCTGCAGGTGCGGCGCGAGCAACGCGATGATCTGCTCCGGCCGCTCGTCGATCAGCCAATGCGAGCCGCCTTCGACGATCTCGAACCGGTAGGGGCCGTCGACGAAGCGCGCGGTGGCGAGCGCCGCGGTGCGTCCCAGCGCCTGGTCTTCGTCGCCCCACGCGAACAGTGTCGGCACGATGATCTGCCCGACCAGCGAATTGTCCCCCATGGCCCGATACCAGTTGAGCGCGGCGGTCAGCGCACCGTCCTCGCGCAGCCGCCCGACGATCGCCTCGACCTGCGTCGGCGCGACCTTGCCGCGATAGGCGGCGCGCAACTGGGCCGCGTCGTCGGCGAGCAGATAGGTCTCGGCGATGCCGGGCGCGGCGCGGAACATCAACATATAGGCGGAGCGCGCCTGCTGGTCCGGATCGCTGCGGATCGCGGCCGCGAGCGCGGACGGGTGCGGCGTCGACAGGATCGTCAGCGTCTTAAGACGATCGGCATAGCCGCCCGCCACCGCCCAGCCGACTGCGCCGCCCCAATCGTGGCCGACCAGATGAAAACGGTGGACACCGAGTGCGTCCGCGACGGCGATAACGTCGGCGACGAGATGCGGCATCGTGTAAGCGGCGCGCTTGAGGGCGCGCGCGCCCGGCGAATAGCCCCGCTGGTCGAACGCGACGGCGCGGTAGCCATGGGCCGCGAAGCTTTCGAGGATCGGCAGCCAGGCGTCGGCGAATTGCGGGAAACCGTGCAGACAGAGTAGCAGCTCGCCATCGCGCGGTCCGCAGGCCAGCGCATCGAAATGCTGGCCGTTGGCCTCGATCACGATCCTGTCCATCGGCGCCTCCTGACGCAAGCCTGTCCCCAGCCGTATCGCGCAGCGCGAAGCAGCGACGCAATCCAGCTCAACGCCTGTCGAGCCCGATGGCTTCCCCGGGACGAAATCCCGGGGTCGCAATGACGGGCGTGAGGGCCTGCCGCCGCTGTCCTCACGCGATCGTCGGTACGATCCCGCCCTCGGCGCGGATCGCCGCGCCATTGGTGACCGCGGCGAGCGGGCTGGCGAGGAAGGCGACGATCGCGCCGATCTCCTCGGGTTCGGTCAGCCGCCCGATCAACGACGACGGCCGCGCGGTCTGGACGAAGTTTTTGCCGAGCTCCTCGTCGGAGAGGCTCTTGTCCTTGGCGGTGCTGCGGATGAAGTCGACGATGCCGGCCGAGCGCGTCGGGCCCGGCAGCACCGAATTGACCGTCACGCCGGTGCCCCTGGTCTGCACCGCGAGCCCGCGCGCGATCGCCAGCTGCGCGGTCTTGGTGGTGCCGTAATGGACCATTTCCTCGGGGATCATCAGTGCGCTCTCGCTGGCGATGAAGATGATCCTGCCCCAATCCTTCGCCAGCATCTTGGGAAAATAATGCCGGCAGAGGCGCGCGCCGCTGACGACGTTGACCTCGAAGAGGTGATGCCAGTCGGCATCGCTGATCTCGGTGAAGGGCTTGGCTTCGTAGATGCCGAGATTGTTGATCAGGATGTCGGCATCGGGGACCGCCGCGATCAGCGTCGCGGCGCCTTCGGCGGTACCGGGATCGGCGAGCACTGCACGCACCTTGCCCAGCTTGCCGATCCGCGCCGCGGCCTCGTCGAGCTTGTCCTGGCTGCGCCCGCAGATGATCGTCTCCGCCCCCTCCTGCGCAAGCCGCTCGGCGATGGCGAGGCCGATGCCGGCGGTCGATCCGGTGACGAGGGCGGTCTTGCCGCTGAGGTTGAGGTCCATGCGCGCGAGGCTCCTTCGGTTGAGCGACGCAGGTAGGGACGCGGTGCGCCGTCCGAAAGGTCAGTGCGGGTAGGGTGTCATCGAAAAGGGGCGGTCTGCCGGAGCGGTCGCCCGCGTCTTGTCGGGCGTCGCCTGCATCGTGAAGCGCAGCTCGCCGCCCGCCATGATTTCGGCATGGGTGATATAGCCCCTGGTGAGCGGCGCGCCGTCGAGCAACACGCGCCCGACATAGGGGTGCGCGTCGCTCAGGCCGTCGGCGACGACGGTGAAGCGCTTGCCGTTGGGCAGGGCGAGCGTCGCACGATCGACGAACGGGCGGCCGATGACATATTGCAGGCTGCCCGGCGTCACCGGGTAGAAGCCGAGCCCGGTGAAGACGAGCCACGCCGACATCTGCCCGAGATCGTCATTGCCCGCCAAGCCCTCGGGGGTCGGCTTGTACTGGCTGTCGACGATCTGCTTGAGCCGCTCCTCGGTCCGCCACGGCGCGCCGGCATAGCTGTAGAGATAGGCGACGCTGTGGCTGGGCTCGTTGCCGTGGATATATTGGCCGATCAGCCCGGCGATGTCTTCCGAGCCCGAATAGTCGAGCTTGGAGTCGTCATAATTGAACATCGCGTCGAGCTTGGCGACGGTCTTGGCGTCGCCGCCGAGCGCGGTGACGAGGCCGCCCTCGTCCTGCGGCATGAACCAGCTGTACTGCCACGCATTGCCCTCGGTATAGTCCGAGCCATATTTGATCGAGACCGGGTCGAACGGCTCGCGGAACGCGCCCGTCGACAGCCGCGCGCGCACCCAGCCGGTCTTGACGTCGAAGCCGTTGCGCCAGTTCTGCGCGCGCTTCTCGAAGGTGGCGGCGATGTCGGCGCGGCCCATCTTCTTCGCCATCTGCGCGATGGTCCAGTCGTCATAGGCATATTCCACCGTCTTGGACGCCGCCTCGGGCTCCTTGTCGATCGGGACGTAGCCGAGCCGCTTGTAGTCGGCGAGGCCGCCATAGGGGCCGTAGTTGGCGCTCGCGACCATCGCGTCGAGCGCCTGCTTCGCGTCGAAGCCGCCGATCCCCTTGAGATAGGCGTCGGCGATGACGGGGACGGCGTGATAACCAATCATCGTCCAGGTCTCGCGGCCCTGATATTGCCAGACCGGCAGGATGCCGAACGGGCTCTCCTGCTGGCTGGCGACGAGCGAGCGGACGACGTCGGTCGTTGTGGCGGGCGGCTGGAGGATGGTGAGCAGCGGATGCTCGGCGCGGAACGTGTCCCACAACGAGAAGGTCGAGCGGAAGGTGAAGCCGGTCGCGCTGTGGACCGCATTGTCGGGCCCGCGATAGCGGCCATCGACGTCGCTCGCGACCGATGGCGCGAGTAAGGCGTGGTAGAGCGCGGTGGCGAGGTTCGCCTTCATCGGCGCCGGCGCTTGCAGATCGAGCGCGCCCAGCGCGGTTTCCCACGCGGCCCTGGTCTCGACGCGGATCGCGTCGAAATCGCCGGGCTCGGCATCGAGATTGGCGATCGCGCCCGCCTCGTCGACCGAGGAGAGCGCGACCTTGACCTCGAGCGGGTGCGCAAGGTGGCCGAAATCGAAGCGCGCGACCAGCGCGCGCCCCGTCTTCTCGGCGAGCGCATCGCTGCCGCGGCCGGGGCCCTGAAGCCCTTGTAGGCGATGTTGGTCTCGGTGTCGGCGAAGGCGTGGTCGGTGAGCGGCGCCGAGAAGCGCATCGCGAAGCAGAGGATGCGGTCGGGCGCCCAGCCGCGCGTCTGCCGGCAGCCGGTGACGGTGCCGTCGGGGCGCAGCCGGATCGACGACCACAGCGTCTTGCCCGGATAATTGTAGAGCGAGGTACGCAGGTCGAGCACGAGATGCGCGGCCTTGCCGGCGGCGAAGGTGTAGCGATGCGCGCCGACGCGGGTGACGGCGGTAAGTTCGGCGCGGACGTGCGCGTCGGTCAGCGTCACCGCATAATAGCCCGGATGCGCGACCTCGCTCCTGTGGTCGAAGCGCGAGCGGTAGCCGGAGCCCGGCTTCTGCGGGTCGCCGGGTTCGAGCGGCACCGCGTCGCCCGACACGGGCATGACGAGAAAGTCGCCGAGGTCGCTGTGCCCCGCACCCGAGAAATGCGTGTGCGAGAAGCCCTGGATCGTCGGGTCGCCATATTGGTAGCCCGCGGCATGCGCGTAACAGCTGCGGATCACGCAGCCGGTGTCGGTATCCGGCGACAGCTGAACCATCCCGAACGGCGCCGTCGCACCCGGATAGGTGTGGCCGCCGCCGCCGGTGCCGATCATCGGATCGACCGCGTCATAGGTGGTGCCCGCAACGGCGGGGGCGGCACAGAGCAGGGCGGCGGCGAGCGCGAGGCGGGAGATCATGCGCGCACTTAAAGCAGGGCGACGCGTCGGACGGAAGCGGGGATTGGCGGCGCGCCTACTCCACCCGTTTCGCCGCGATGATCCGGATCGGGTCGGCGATCATTGATCCCTTCATCACGCCCGCGCCGGCGGTGGCCGAGGTCGCGGCGTCCATGATGTGGCGGACGACGTCCATTCCCTCGACGACATGGCCGAATGCCGCGAAGCCCTGGTTGTCGCCGGGCGCTTTGAGATCGGCGTCCATCGTCGGTTCGTCGCCGACCAGGATGAAGAAATCGCCCGACGCGGTGCCCGGCGCGTTGCGCGCCATAGCGATCGTGCCGTCGACATTGTGGACGCCGGTCGTGCTGCTCGGCTCATGCTTGATCGGTGGCAGCGTGCGCTTGGGATCGTTGCGCGTGCCGCCCTGGATGAAGCCGATCGTCGGCGTAA
The DNA here is from genome assembly GCF_937859915.1 of uncultured Sphingomonas sp. GTDB lineage: Bacteria > Pseudomonadota > Alphaproteobacteria > Sphingomonadales > Sphingomonadaceae > Solisphingomonas. The sequence goes on from NZ_CALMAW010000053.1 coordinate 121,815, forward strand.
CCTTGACCGAGCGATAGAAGCTCACCCCGTCGAGCTTCTTCTGATCGACATAGCGCAGGAAGTTGGCGGTGGTGATCGGCGCACGCTGCTTTTCGAGCGCGAGCACGATCGGGCCCTCGCTGGTCTGCAGGCGGACCTTGACCAGCGCAAATTGCGGGGCCGCGGGGGCGGTAGGCGCAGCCGCCGGCGGTATGGGGGGCTGCGCGACGGCCGGTGCGGCGGCGAGGCAGAGCAGGGCGGTGGCGGTGAGTCTGGCGATCATGGGCACAGTCTAGGGCGAAGCGCGCGAAAGCGGAATTGCCATCGTGCGCGGTGCTTTGGCCTTTCCGTCATTCCTGCAGATCACGTCCGGAATGACGGGGAAGAGAGCGATACAGTGGCCGGCCCTTATGGTGCCGCACGCCGCGCCGCCTCGATATAGAGCGTGCGCAACCGCGTCGCGACCGGCCCCGGCGTGCCATCGCCGATCGATCGGCCGTCGATCGCGACGACGGGGAGGATCAGCGAACCCGCCGCCGAATTGAACGCCTCGCGGGCGGACAGTGCCTCATCGAGCGAGAAGGGTCGCCAGTCGATCGTCAGCCCGAGATCCTCGACCAACGCGGCAAGCGCGGCGCCGGTGCAGCCCGGCAGCGTCTCGTGCGATGGGGCGCGGGTCACCAGCGTACCGTCCTGCGTCACGATCCAGGCGGTCGACGACGCGCCTTCGGTGACCAAGCCGTCGGCGATCAGCCAGGCGTCGTCCGCGCCGGCGCGCGCGGCCTCCTGCTTGGCGAGCACCTGGGTCAGCAGCATCACGCTCTTGATGTCGCGGCGGCCCCAGCGGATGTCGGGGACGGTCGCGACGCGGATCCCGGTGCTGGCGGCGGGCGCGTCGACCAGCGCCTTGGCCTGCGTGAACATCACCAGCGTCGGCGCGAGATCGGCGGCGGGGAGGAAGTCGCGGTCGGCGGCGCCGCGCGTCGCCTGGAGATAGACCAGCCCCTCGTGGAGACCGTTGCGCACGATCAGTTCGGCCTCGATCGCAGCGATCCGGTCGGGCGTCTCGCGCAGCGCCATGCCGGTCTCGCGCGCCGAGCGCTCGAGCCGCGCCATGTGGCGCGGCGTGTCGACCAGCCGGCCGTCGATCACCGCGGTGACCTCGTAGATGCCGTCGGCGAACAGGAAGCCGCGGTCGAGAATCGAGACGCTTGCCTCTTCCAGCGGGACGAAGCGATCGTTGACGTAGGCGATGCGGGTCATGTCCGCGGCTTTGCCAGAGCGCGGCGGTCTGGCCAAGCCAGCAGCGTGCTCCCGCCTAGGCGGCAGCCCAGACGAAGCAGGCGCGACGTCCGGGGTGCTAGGGCGGATCGACACTCAGCGGCGGCCGGTTCGCTGCGACCAACGAAACGTCATGCTGAACGTGTTTCAGCATCCCCTTTGCTGCGATCATGACGGCTGGGGTGCGCGGGATGCCGAAACGCGTTCAGCATGACGGATAAAAGCGACGGCTATCGTTCGACAAAATCGAATGTCGATCCGCGCTCGGCCCCCGCCCGCGCGGGAGCACAGCGACCTCAGTGCCCGACGAACCCGCGTGTCGGCTCGGCCGCGCCGGCCGCGCTGCCCGAGACCGCGGACTGCATCGCCTGTACCGCGCGCGCGTCGGCGCCGCCCTGCGTCCACGCCAGCGTGATCGACATGCGCCGGTTGCGCGGATCGTAGATGTCGGCGGGCATATAGGGCTCGCGATCCGCGACACCCTCGATGCGGACAAAGCGGTCGGCGGTGACCCCGCCATCGGCGAGGCGCTTGCGCGTCGCCTCCGCGCGCGCCGACGACAAGGTCCAATTGTTGACGCTGCGACCGGCGGCGTAGGGCAGGCTGTCGGTATGGCCGCGCACGATGACGCCGTTGGGGACGCTGCCGATCGTGCTCGCGACATCGCCGATCAGCTGCGCGGCGCGCGGGGTGAGCGCATCCGCGCCGAGCGCGAACATCGAGAAGTCGGCGCCGTCGACGATGTCGATGCGCAGGCCCTCCGGCGTTTCGGTGAAGCGGACGTGGGGTGCCAGGCCGTTGGTCGCCTTGTTGGCGCTCAACCGTTGCTGGAGCTTCTGCTGGAGCTGCTGGAAGCGGACGCGGTCGCGCGACCGAAGCGTGCCGGCGCCTTCCTTCTGGCCGCCCGAGGCGTCCTTGGGGATGGTCATGCTCTTCGAGCCGGTCTGCGCCGCCTTGTGCGGATAATGATCCTTGGCGACGATGCTGTCGCCGCCGAGCGGGCCGTTGGCGCCCGCCGACTTCTCGCGCATCTGCACCAGCGTCGGCGAGAAATAGTCAGCGATGCCCTTGCGCTGCTTCTCGGTGGTAGCGCCGAGAATCCAGAGCAGCAGGAAGAACGCCATCATCGCGGTCACGAAGTCGGCATAGGCGACCTTCCAGGCGCCGCCGTGATGGCCGCCATGGCCGCCGTCGACGATCTTCTTGACGATGATGATCGGGCGGACTTCGGGCTCGTTGCGCCCGCGCTTGGGGGCGGCCGTCGCCATGGGCTCAGCGTCCGCGCATGCCGTCGAACACGTCGGCGAAGGCCGGCTGGTTCGAATGGCTGATCGACGAGCGGGCGGCCTCGATCACCAGCGGCAGCGGATGGCCGTGCAGCGAGGCGACGATGATCTGCTTGACGACATGGTATATCGCCGCGTCGCTCTCGACGACCTGCTTGCAGCGCGACGCGAAGGGGCCGACGATGCCATAGGCGAGCAGCACGCCCATGAAGGTGCCGACCAGCGCCGAGCCGATCATCGCGCCGAGGATCGCGGGCGGCTTGTCGATCGAGCCCATCGTCTTGACCACGCCGAGCACGGCGGCGACGATGCCGAGCGCGGGCAGCGCGTCTGCCAGGTTCTGCAGCATGTCGGCGGGACGGATGTCGTCGTGATGGTGGGTCTTCAGACCATTGTCCATCACCTCCTCGACCGCATGCGGATCGAGCGTGCCCGATGACACCACGACCAGGCGCAGCGTGTCGCACATCAGGTGGACGAGCGTCGAATCCTTGAGCAGCTTGGGATAGTTGGCGAACACCGTCGACGACTTCGGGTCCTCGATATGCGGCTCGACCGCGACCGGGCCGTCGGTGCGCAGCATCTTCATCAGCGTCGAGACGAGAAAGATCGCGTCGAGAAAGTCCTGCTTCTTGTATTTGGGGCCCTTGAAGATCTTGCCGAGGCCGCCGCCAAACTGCTTGAGCTCTTTCATCGAGTTGCCGGCAATCGTGGCACCGAGCGCGGCACCGCCGATGATGATCATCTCGTGCGGGATCGATTCCATGACGGGGCCGAGCTGGCCGCCGGTGAACGCAAAGCCGCCGAACACCATGACGAGGAGCACGATCAGGCCGATCGCTGCGAACATAAACGAACAACCCCCGTCTTGAAGCTTGGCGAGCCGGACAGGATCGGTCCTGGCTTCTGGTGACGGTGATAGCCGCCAAACTGGAAACGAGGTGTTAAGCTAACCGCGCTTTAACCTCGATTTCGACCTTCAGCTGATCTTGTCGAACAACGAGAGCTTGCCGATCGTGGCAAGCACCGACTGGGCTGCACTCAAGGTCGTCATCTTGCTCGACAATTCCGCAGCGGCCGCCGTCAGATCGGTGCTTTCGAAGCCCGATCGCTCGTCGCTGAGATTGGTCGCCGAGGTGGCGAGCGTATCGGCGGCGTTGTTGAGCCGCGTCTCGCGCACGCCGATGTCGGACTGCGCGTCGGAGATGTGCGTGGCGGCCGAATCGAGCGAGTCCAGCGAGGTGCTGATCGCCGCGGATTGCGCGGTCGCATCGGGATTGTTGAGCGCGGCGATCGCTGCGTTCATGATGTCGGCGAGGCTGCTGGTCGATCCGTCCTTGAGCGTGACCGAGCCGAACACGTCGTCATAGCTGTCGCCCGCGGCAACGGTCGTGCCCTTGCCGATCGGGATCTGCGTCGCGGCCACGCCGCGGGCATAAAGCGGATTCCCGCTCGCGTCCGTGGCGTTGGCGGCGGTCGCGAGATCGTCCGCTATGCCCTGCAATTCGGTTACCGCCGCGGTGCGGTCGGTCGCGCTCATCGTGCCGTTGGCGGACTGGAGCATCAGCTCCTTGGCGCGGTTGAGCGAGGTGGTGACACCGCTCAGGCTGGTGTCGACAAGCGACGCTGTGCCCTGCGCGATCTTGACGTTGCTTGCATAGATCGACTCGTCCGACTGCTGGCGGCCGATCGACGCGATCCGCGCCGCGGCCTGCGGATCGTCCGAGGCGACGTGGATTTTCACGCCGGTCGAGATGTCGGTCTGGATATTGGCGATCTGGGTCTCGAGCGCCGCCTGGCGGCTGACCTCAGCGGTGAGCGAATAGCTGGTGGAGAGCATGGCTTCTATTCCCTCAGAACAGATCGAGGATGGATTGCATGGTGTCCTTGGCGACCTGGATCACCTTGGCGGCACCGCTATAGGCCTGCTGATATTTGAGCAGCTCGGCCGCTTCGGTGTCGAGATCGACGCCGCTGGTCTGGTCGCGCGCGCTGAGCGCGGCGGTCTTGGTCGCCTGCGCGGCGGTGTCGGCGGAGCTTGCCGACGCGACGATCTGGCCTTGGTCGGTGACCATACCGGCCCAGCTCTGCTCGATCCCGGTCGCGCCGCGAAGCGTGGACAGGTTGAGCAGATTGCCGTTGCTGGCGGTCGACGACGCCGCGGCGATCGCGGTCGGGTCGGTGGTCGCCACCGCGATGGTGGCGGCGGTCGTGCCGGTGACGAGCGCGCCGCCGGCGGTGCCGGTCGCGGTCGTGCCGCCGGCGTTCCAGGCGTTGAGCGCCGTCGCGAAGTCGCTCGCCAGCTTGTCGAGCGCACCGCGCCGGTCGGAGACGGTCTGCGCGCTGCTGACCAAACCGCCGAGCGTGCCGCCGGTGTCGCCGACGGTCTGCTGCTTGCCGGGCGAGAAGGCCTGAACGGTCAGCGTGCCGGTGCTACCGACCGACAGGGTCAGCCGTGCGCCGGTGCCGGATCCGTTGATCCCGCCGGTAAGCTGGACGCTGCTGTTGGCGAGCGTGACGCTGGCCTCGCCATCGGTGCCGATCGTCGTGCTGATGCCGATGTTGCTCGACAGATCGTCGAGCACGCTGTCGCGCTGGTCGAGCAGGTCGGCTTGCGCCGAGGTGCCGGGGGTCTGCAGCTTGAGCGACGCATTGATCTTGTCGAGCTGGTCGAGATCGCTGTTGACCGTCTGGACGGTGGTCTGCGCGGCGGTTGCGATGCCGCTCGACGTCGTCGCAAGCGCGCCTGCCGTCGTGCGCAGCGCCGATGCGGTCTGGTCGACCGCGGCGAGGAACGCCTGGCGGTTGCCGGTGCTGTTCGGATCGGCAGCCAGCGTGTCGCCGGCGTTGAACAGCGTGGTCGCGCTCTGGCCGACACCGGTGGTGGTGTCGTTGAGCGCGGTCTCAGCGTTGCTCAGCCAGGTCGACTTGGCGGCGGTCGAACCGGCGTCGCTCGACGCCGATCGCGCGGCGGCGGCCTGATAATCGTTCCAGGCACGGCCGATGTCGCCGGTGACCACGCCCGACATCACGCCGCTGCCGGTGTAATAAGGCGACAGGCCATCGCCGGCGGTATCGGCATTGAGCGCGATCGTGCGGCGCGTATAGCCTGCGGTGTTGGCGTTCGAAACATTGTTGCCGATCGTCGCCAGCGCGCTGCCAAAGGCCTTTACGCCCGAGGCACCGATCGAAAGCAGGTCACTCATGGCAGCGGGCTTTCGAGAGAGGGGGCCGAAGGTGCGCCGGCGGCGGCGTCGATCTTGCCGGCGACGCCCTTCTCGGCGATCGGGCCGAGCTGCTTGACCAGCAGGTCGGCGATGTGGAGCACGCCGCGCTTGGCCATCGCGTCGGCGGTCTTGCTGTCGGCCATGTCCTGGAAGGTGCTGGTCGCCTGATTGTCGAACATGCCGTCGCCGAGGCTGGCGGAGCGCATCGATCCGATCATCTGGCGCAGGAACACCGCCTCGAACGCCTGGGCGGCGGATTTGAGCTTGGCCTTCTGCGCGTCCGACTGCCCCGCAGTCGCGGTCGTGGAGGTCGCGGCGCCGGTGCCGGAGGTGGGGACTGCCTGCATCATAGGATGATCAAATCCGCTTTCATGGCGCCGGCTTGCTTCAGCGCCTCGAGGATGGCGACGAGGTCGGCGGGGGAGGCCCCGATGACGTTGACCGCCTTGACGATGTCGGCGAGGCTGGCGCCGCCGTTGAGCTCGAACATGGGCGAATGCTTCTCCTCGACCGAGATCGCGCTGTTGGGCACGACCTGCGTGGTGCCGTTCGAGAACGGCGCGGGCTGCGAGACCTGCGGCTTCTCATCGACCTTCACGGTCAGCTTGCCGTGGCTCACCGCCGCCGGCGCGATCCTGACCGCACCGTTGATAACGACCGTTCCCGTCCGAGCATTAACGACCACGCGTGCGGGGGCATCGGCCGGGGTCACGTCGAGGTCTTCGAGCTGCGACATCAGCATCGTCCGGCTCTCCGCGCCGGGGGGGGCGGTGATCGCGACGGTGTCCGCATCGATGGCCTGCGCGCGGCCCGCGCCGAGCTTCCGGTTGATCGCGGATGCGACGCGCTGGACCGTGGTGAGGTCGGCCTCGCCGAGGTTGAAATTGATCGTCGGCGCGGTGGCGAAGCCGGCGTCGACCGAGCGTTCCACGGTGGCGCCGCCGGGAATGCGACCCGCGGTCGGCACGTTGATGACGACGTTCGAGCCGTCGGCCGCCGAGACGCCGAGGCCGCCGACCGCGAGGTTGCCCTGCGCCATCGCATAGATCTGACCGTCGGCACCGACCAGTGGTGCCATGATCAGCGTGCCGCCGCGCAGGCTCTTGGCCTTGCCCAGCGCCGACACCGTGATGTCGAGCGTCTGGCCAGGCTTGGCGAAGGCGGGCAGGTCGGCAGTGATCAGCACGGCTGCGGCATTCTTGGTCGCCGGGTTGACCCCGGCGGGGATCTGCAGGCCGAAGCGCGAGGCGACGCCTTTCATCGCCTGGGTCGCATATTCGAGGCTGTCGTCGCCTGTGCCCGACAGGCCGACGACGATGCCATAGCCGGTCAATTGGTTCGCGCGCAGGCCCTGCCAGGAGCCGATGTCCTTGATGCGATCCGCCTGCGCGGGCGCGGCGAGGCCGGCGAGCGTGGCGGCGAAAAGGAGGAAGAGGCGCTTCACGATCCGGATCCTCAAAACGGGCTGACGCGGGAGAAGAAGCGGCCGAGCCAGCCTTGCGTGCTGGCGCGTGCGATCTCGCCCTTGCCGGTATAGGTGATGTGCGCGTCGGCGATCCGCGTCGACGGCACGCTGTTGAACGAGTCGATGTCGGAGGCGCGGACGAGGCCCGAGATCTGGATCACCTCGTCGCCGCGGTTGAGCGTGAGGTGCTTCTCGCCGCGCAGCAGATAGGTGCCGTTGGGATAGATCTGCGCGATCGTCACCGAGATCGCGCCGGACAGCTGGTTGGACTGTTGCGCGGCGCCCTTGCCCGAGAAGGTGCCGCCGGCACCGACCGAGGCGTCGGTCGACTTGAAGAAGGACAGCGGACCGGTGGTCGGCGGCGTGATGCTGACGCTGCCCGAGCGATCGGTCGAGGCCGAATTGGTCTTCTGCGCCTGCGTGCTCTCGACCAGCACGATCGTCACCAGATCGCCGATCGACGAGGCGCGGGCGCCCGATGTCAGCGGCGCATAGCCCATCGAGGTCTGAAAGATCGAGCCGTTGGCGACGGGCGTTGGCTGCGCGGTGGAAAGCGTCGGCGCATATTCGCTGATCTTCGGGGCCTTGGCGGTCTTGCTCGCCCGCGCCGGCTGCGGCGTCGCGAGCGTCGCGAATACCAGCGAAAGGCCGAGCGCTGCGCACGGCAGCCGAAGGGGACGGGACGTCATCACGGTCATGCCCATCACATGTTCTGGTTGGCGAACTGGAGCATCTCGTCGGTCGCCTTGATCATCTTCGAGTTGACCTCATAGGCGCGCTGCGTTTCGATCATGTCGACCAGCTCCTGAGTGACGTCGACGTTCGAGGCCTCGAGCGAGCCCTGCGTGATCGAGCCGCGGCCGTCGGTGCCGGCGTCGCCGAGCTGCGGCGTGCCGGAGGCCTGGGTCTCGGTAAGAAGGTTGTTGCCCTGCGCCATCAGCCCGGTCGGGTTGACGAAGCTGGCGAGCTGGATCTTGCCGAGCTGGGTCGAGGTCGCCGCGTTCGCGACGGTCGCGGACACGGTGCCGTCGGCGCCGATCGTGATGTTGGTGGCGCCGTCGGGCACCTGGATGTTGGGGAGCAGCGGGCGACCGTCGGTGGTCACCACCTGGCCCTCTGACGACAGCGTGAAGGTGCCGTCGCGGGTATAGGCGATGGTGCCGTCGGGCTGCTGGATCTGGAAGAAGCCCGAGCCCTGGATCGCGACGTCGAGCGCGTTGCCGGTCTGGTTGAGCGACCCCTGCGTGTCCGAGCGCGAGGTGCCGGTCATGCTGACGCCGCCGCCAAGTGCGGTGCCCTGCGTATATTGGTCGTCGCCCGACGAGGTCGCGCCCGGCGCCGTCGTGTACTGATAGGCCAGCGTCTGAAAATTGGCACGGTCGCGCTTGAAGCCCGTCGTGTTCACGTTCGAGATGTTGTTGGCGATGACTTGCATGCGCTCCTGCTGGGCATCGAGGCCGGTGCGGGCGACATGGAGGGCGGCGTTGGTCATGGCGGTGGTCCTTGGGTTCGGTTCGGTCGGTCAGGCGGCGCTTTGGATCAGTTCTGCATGTCCATCAGCTGGGCGGTGGAGGTATCCATCTCCTTCGCCCCGGCGAGCATCTTGACCTGGGTCTCCCAGGCGCGGCTGGCGTCGATCATGTCGGTCAGCGTCTTGGTGACGTTGACGTTGGAGCCTTCGAGCGATCCCGCGGTGACGCGCGCGGTCGGGTCCGAGGGAAGCGTGCCGCCGTCGGCGACATGGAACAGCCCGTCGTCGCCCTTTGAGATGCTCGAGCCCTTGGCGGAGACCAGCTTGATATGGTCGACCTCGGTCGGCGCGTTGGCATCGCCGCCTTGGGGCACGATGTAGATCACGCCGGTCTTGTCGATCTTGACGCTGTCGGCAGGCGGCAGCGTGATCGGGCCGCCGTCGCCCATCACGGGCAGGCCGTCACCGGTGGTGAGCAGCCCGCTTTGGCTGACCTGGAGGTCGCCGCGGCGGGTATAGGCCTCGCTGCCGTCGGTCGACTGCACCGCGACCAGCGCGTCGCCGTCGAGCGCGATGTCGAGATCACGCCCGGTGGCGACCGACGCGCCGGCCGCCATGTCGGGGCTGTCCTTACTGTCGGCCGCCTGGGCACGCGCCGAGACGGTGCCGTCGCCATTGCCCAGATAGACCGCCTGGCTGTTGGTCAGATCGCCGCGAAAGCCGGTGGTATTGACGTTGGCGAGATTGTTCGCCGTCAGCACCTGCTTGGTCATGAGCGACCGCATCGCGGAAAGCGACGTGTAGATCAGCTGGTCCATCTGGGTTCCTCGACCTTACCGTTCTGCTGCTATTACTGCAGGTTGATGATGCTCTGGAGCATCTGCTTGTCGGTATCGATCGCCTTGGCGTTCGCCTGGAAGTTGCGCTGTGCCGAGATCAGATTGACCAGTTCGGCGGTCAGATCGACGTTGGAGCTTTCCAGCGTGCCCGAGGCGATCTCGCCGCGACCGTCGGTGTTGGCCGCGCCGATGTCCGCAGCCCCGCTCGAGGCGGTTGCGGTCCACGTCGTGTTGCCGCTCTGGTGCAGCCCGTCCGGGTTGACGAAGTTGGCGACCGCGACCTTGCCGAGCACGACCGTCGAGCTGTCCGAATAGGTCGCGCTGACCAGGCCGCCGGCGTCGACGGTCAGGTTGCTGAGCTTGCCGACGGTGTTGCCGTCCTGCGAGGAGGCGACGGTCGAGAAGGCGAAATTGCCCTCCTTGGTGCCGCTGCCGTAGGTGATCGTCAGCGACAATGGTGCCGATGCGCCGGTCGGGTCTACCGCGGTGTAGGCACCGCTGGCGGTGGAGGTCGCCGTATCGACCGTGCCGTCGGACGCGATATTGAGAACGGGGGCGTTCGTTGTGCCGGCCGGGAAGACCTCCTTGTCGCCGACGAAGGTGTGCGCGGTCCAGCTGCTCTCGGTCGCCGGGGTAACGACACCATTGGAATCGGTGGAAGCCGGTGTGGCATTGGCGGTGTGGACATAATACACCGTCGCGGGGATCGCGTCGCCGGCGCTGTCATACACCGTCGTCGAGGTCGCGTTGTTGTAGCTGCTCGCGTTGGTCGGGCTGAAGGTGCTGGTCGGAATGGCGGCGCTCGACGGCAGCGTGACCGACAGGTCGATCGTGCTGGTCTGCTTGGCGGTGCCGTTGGTGGCGGGGACGCGCAGGCTCTGCATCGCGGCGGTGCCGGTTGCGGTCACATTGCCGAGGCTGTCGACCGGGAGCACCTGGAGCGCGGCGCCGGTCGAGTCGACGACATTGTTGTTGCCGTCGACCGAGAAGCTGCCGTCGCGGGTGAAGCTGACCTGCGCACCGGTGCCGGCCGACTTGGTGACGAAGAAGCCCTGGCCGCTGACGGTGAGGTCGAGCGCGCGGCTGGTCGTCTCTTCCGAGCCCTGCGAGAATTCCTGGGTGATGCTCTTGAGCCGGGTGCCCTGGCCGATCACCGAATTCTGCGCCTGGAAGGCCGAAGACGAGATGATGTCGCCGAACTCGGCGCGGCTCGACTTGAAGCCGGCGGTGCTGACGTTAGCGATGTTGTTGGACGTGACGTTGAGGTCGGTCTGGGCGGCGTTGAGGCCGGAGAGCGAAGTGTAGAAGGACATGGGTGATGCTCCTTGTCGGGAAGGGGTCGGAAGGGCTTAGGAAAGGCTGAGCACGTCGGTCGGCGCGACCGTACCGAGCGTGGTGGTGAGTTCGGCCGAGCTGCCGCCGGCGGGCGACTGCACCCCGGTGATCGTCGACCAGGTCGAAACGGTGGGGGTCATCGAACCGCCCGTGCCCGCCGCCGAGACGACGACCGAAAGCGGCCCGGTCGCGGTGGTGCCGTCGGCCTGCGTGCCGTCCCAGGCGAAGTCGACGGTGCCGGCCGCCTGGTTGGAGAGTGTCTCCGAATAGACCGACTTGCCCGTGCTATCGACGAGGCTGACGTTCATGCTGGTCGCATCCGACGGCAGCGTGATCTCGCCGGCATAGCCGCCGTTGGAGAGCGGCTGCGCGGTCGACGACGACAGCAGCGCGGCCTTGCCGATCCAGCTGGCGGCATCGCCGATGCGGTTGTCGGTGAGTTCGGAGACCAGCGACTTCATCGAGGTGTTCATCTCGGTGATGCCCGAGACGGTCGACATCTGGCTGAGCTGCTGGACCATCGTGCTCGAATCCATCGGCGCGGTCGGATCCTGGTTGGTCATCTGCGCGGTGAGCAGCTGGAGGAAGCCGGCCTGGTCGATCGTGTCGGTGCCCGCCGACGTGCTCGACGAGGTCGCCGTCGTCGCGCTCGCGGCACGCAGGCTATCGAGATAGCTGTTGGAGGACGTGGTGGAGGCTACGGTCATTTTTCGATCCTCAGCGTGTCGAGAGTGAGCGTCTTGGCGGTCTGCATGACCTGGACGTTGTTCTGATATTGGCGCTGGGTCTCGATCATATCGACGAGCTCGGCGGCGCTATCGACGCCGGCGTCCCAGACGTCGCCGTCCTTGTTGGCCAGCGGGTTGGAGGGATCGTGGCGCTTGGTCGGCTCGGTCGCCGACTGCACGACCTGGTCGACCTTGACCGTCGACACGCCCGGCGAGTCGCTGACCTCGGTGAACACCGGCTTGAGCGCGCGGTAGGCACCCTCCTTGGTGGAGGACACGGTGCCCGCGTTCGCCATGTTCGAGGCGACGGTGTTGAGCCGGACGATCTGCGCGGACATCGCGCGACCGGCGATGTCGAACACCGACATGGGGGCGGCCATCAATTGTCTCCCTTGAGCGCCTGCATCACCGTGTCGACACGGCCCTGCAGGAATTGGAGCGTCGTCTTGTAGGCGACCGCATTCTCGGCGAACTGCGTCTGTTCGACGGGCAGCTCGACGGTGTTGCCGTCGAGCGAGGACTGGACGGGGACACGGTAGGCGACATTGTCCGAGACTGCGGCGCTCGCCGAGGAGGCGTTGTCGCCCGTTGCGCTGTCGAGCGCCTTGGTGAAGTCGACGTCGCGGGCCTTGTAGCCAGGGGTGCCGGCATTCGCGATGTTGGAGGCGAGCATCGCCATCCGCTGCGCGCGAATTTGCAGGGCGGTACCGTGAATGCCGAAGAGCGCGTCGCTGCCCATGATCTTTTTCGTATCCCGCCTCTAAAACTTTCGCCGCCGCTGCCGTCCTTGGTCTCAAGGGGGCCGGTTGCGGTGGCTTCGCTCGTGGTGATGCAACGGGCGTGCCAATTCTGCGCGGCTCGACGATCGTGCGGTGACCTTGCGGCTGCCGCGGAAGCCGGCGGCAATGGCTTGCCGGCAAGCGGCAAGATTTTGCCGGTTTTGCCGGTCGGCATGGGCGTGGGGGCGAGAAAACAGTGAACGTCGCGATTTTTCTGGACCCGGTTGCGATCCTGCTGGTGTTCGGGGGCGCGATGCTGATGGCCGCGATGCGCTCGACGCGTCGCGACCTCGCGCGCGCCGTCGCAGCCCTGCGACCGCTGTTGCGCGTCAATGTCGAGGCCGAGGCGCAGGCGGCGCGGGTCGCGGTCAACCGTATCGCCGAACGCACGGCACAGGGCGGGCTCGCGACCGCCGACCGGGCGCCGCTCGTCGAGCGCTTCCTCGCGCGGGCCGCGGTGAAGCTGTCCGATTCTCGCGATCCCGGCGCGTTCGCCGCCTGGGGCGAGACCGAGCTCGCGATGCGCGCCGAGCGCCATGCGGCAGTGCATGCGGTGTGGCGTGCCGCCGCCGATGCGGCGCCGGCGATGGGCATGATCGGCACCGTCATCGGGCTGATCCGGATGTTCTCGGCGATGGACGATGCTGCCAAGATCGGCCCGGGCATGGCGCTGGCGCTGCTCACCACCCTCTATGGCGTGATCGTCGCCAACTGCATTGCCGGTCCCGTTGCCGCCCGCCTCGAGCGGCTGAGCCGTGCCGAGCTGCTGTGGCAGCGCGATACGCTCGAACGGCTTTCCACGATCGCGCGCGACGAGCTCACCGGCCCTCTCGAAGGTCGCGTATCGCGGATCGAGGCGCGGCTGCGCGCGGTGGCATGAAGCTGCCTGCGATCGCAGCGACCGCACCGGGCGGCGCGCGTTGGGCGGTGAGCTTCGCGGACCTGTGCCTGCTGCTACTGGGTTTTCTGCTGCTGCTTCAAGCGCATAAGGGCAATCCGGCGGCGCTCAGCGCGGGCTTGCGGGCAGCCTTCGGGTCGCCGGTGCCGTCCGCCTATGACACGGCCACGGCGCCGTTATTCCAGCCGGGCGAAGCCGTTCTGCTGCCCGAGGCACGCGCGACCTATGCCGCAATCGGTCGGCAGACGGCGGTACAGCGCGGTGTCGTGCATATAGAGAGTCTCGGCACCGACGTCGGCGGCCAGCGGCTCGACGCCTGGGAACTGGCCGCCGCCCGCACCGCGGCGATCGCCCGTGCGATCGGCAGCGGCGGGGTCGCGGCCTCGCGGATCGACCTGTCGATCGACGGCACGGGGGTGGCTGCCACGGTAAAAGGGCAGCATGTGCGGGTGACGATCGCGGCGCGATGACGACGCCGTTCCCCGGCGCAGGCCGGGGCCCAGGCCCGTACTCTGTGGCGAACGTCGCGTTTACATGGCGATCTCGGGCCTGGGCCCCGGCCTGCGCCGGGGAACGGCAAGACCTATCCTGTCGCCACTACGACCAACGTAGATAACAGGCGTTAACCAAATCTTGGCACGTCGCTTGCTCTAAGGGCGCCTGTGAAGCGGGATCGTGTCGACTGAGACGCGCCCGCAGGACGGGAGCGATTTCAAGATGGCACGCAAGGCTCTGGCCTTCCTTCTGGCACTGACGGCAAGCCCGGCATTTGCCGCGGCCGGCGCCGGCGGCTTCGAGGATCTCGACCGGCTCGAGGCGCGCCTGGTCGGTGCGCTTGACGTCGAGGTCGGCCAGCCCGGCGGCCCGCTCACCCATATCGACCACCGCCTAAAGCTGCAGCCGTGCCCGGTCTCGGTCACGATCGATCCGCCCGCGCTCGGTGCCGTCGCTCTGCGCTGCGAACCGCTCGGCTGGCGCATCCGCGTGCCGCTGATGAAGACGCCGTCTCAGGCGCTCGCCGCGACGCCCGCCGTCTACAAGGCGTCCGCCCCGTCGACTCCGCCCGTGATCAAGCGCGGCGACCCCGTCCAGCTCGTCGCGGGCAGCGACGGCTTCTCGGTCACCTCCGAGGCTATCGCGCAGGAAGACGGTCAGCTCGGCGGCGCGATCCGCGTCAAGGCCGATCCGCGCAGCCCCTTCGTGATCGGTCGCGTCCTCGACGCCGGTCGCGTCCGCGTCACCACCTATTGAGCCGGAGATGAGCATGATCAACGGCATCGGACTTTCGGCGGGCGGCTCGCTCGGCATCACCGGCCAGACCGCCGCGCAACGCAGCGAGGCGGCCGCCAAGGCCAAGCTTCCCGCCGCTGCGCTGGAAGATAGCGGCCAGGTCACCACCACCGTTTCCCAGATCAGTGCGCTCGGCGCGCCGGTCGACAGCGACCGCGTCGCCTCGCTGCGCAGCATGATCCGCGCCGGCGTGTACCGGACCGATCCTCAGGCGATCGCGCAGAAGATGATCGCCTCGGACATGGGAGCCTCGCTGTGAGCACCGCCCCGCTCGAAGCCCTGGTGCGCGAACAGCGCCTGCTGATCGCCGCGCTCGATGCCGACGACGTCGATGCGATCGGCCGCTATACCGCTACGGTCGAGGAGGCGCTGGTCCGCATCCGGTCGCTCGACGGCGCGCTCACCAGCGCGGAGGCCAAGCGCCTCGCCGCCGAGGCGATGTCGCTGACCGACGCCGCGCGCGTCCGCGTCAACGTGCTCGCCGACATGACCGCACGGCGGCTGACCCGACTGGCGGTCGCGACCGGCAAGGGCAAGACCGCCCCGACCTACGGCCGTACCGGCCGGATCGCGCGCTGACGGAACCGGCATGACGCTGACCATCATCCGCGGCAATGGCGAGACCGGCGCAAGCACCGCCAGCGGCGGTCGCGTCCAGAACGCGATCGCGTCCGCGTCGGCCAGCACCGGCGTCGATTTCCAATATCTCTACAAACAGGCGGGCATCGAGAGCGGCTACAACGCCAATGCGCAGGCGAGCACGTCGAGCGCCTCGGGCCTCTATCAGTTCACCAACCAGACCTGGCTCGGCGTGCTCAAGGCGCATGGCGCCGAACATGGCCTGAGTTGGGCGGCAAACGCGATCACGCGCGACGCCAACGGCCATTACAGCGTGTCCGACGACACCACGAAGCAGGAAATCCTGGCGCTGCGTCAGTCGCCCGAGACCTCGGCCGCGATGGCGGGCGAATATGCGTCGGACAACAAGGACATACTGCAGGCGAAACTCGGCCGCGAGACCAACTCGACCGACCTCTATATGGCGCATTTTCTCGGGCCGGCGGGCGCGACCCGCTTCCTCAAGGCCAAGGACGCCGATCCCGACCAGGCCGCCGCCTCGGTAATGCCGGCCGCGGCGCGTGCGAACAAATGGGTGTTTTACGACAAGGCCGGCAATCTGCGCAGCCTCGCCGACGTCTATGCCCGCTTCGCCGCTCGCTTCGATCAGGCCGCGCCGGCCGCCACAGGCAGCAGCACGGTGCGGATGGCAAGCAAGACCGATAGCGCCTCGGACATCGCGCGGATGCAGCTGGCCGCGCTCAACGGCACCAGCGAGGGCACCTCGGTCGCCACCGCCGATGCGATCGCCAACGACCCTACCAACATGACGGCATCGGCCGTCCTCACCCCGAGCCCGCAGACTGCGCGGCTCGCCTACCTCATGCTGGCCAGCCTCGGAGTCTGATGCAAGATGGCGATGACCGCGATCAACAAGCGCGTGTGGATGGATGCGAGCCGCGGAGCGATCCTGCCGATCGCCTCGCTGATGCTCGTCGCGCTGATGGTGGTGCCGATGCCCGCGATCATGCTCGATCTCGGCTTCATCACCAACATCGTGATCAGCCTGGCCGTGCTGATGGTGGCGCTCAACGCCGCCAAGCCGCTCGACTTCTCGGCCTTCCCGACAGTGCTGCTGTTCACCACGCTGCTCCGCCTGTCGCTCAACGTCGCCTCGACCCGGGTCGTGCTTGTCCACGGCCATGAGGGCGCGGGCGCGGCCGGTCACGTCATCGAGGCGTTCGGCAGCTTCCTGATCGGCGGCAATTATGCGGTCGGCATCTTCGTCTTCGCGATCATCATGATCATCAACCTCGTCGTCATCACCAAGGGCGCGGGACGCGTTTCCGAAGTCTCGGCGCGCTTCACCTTGGACGCGATGCCGGGCAAGCAGATGGCGATCGACGCCGACCTGAACGCCGGCCTGCTCACCCCCGATGCCGCCAAGGCGCGCCGCCAGGAAGTCGCGACCGAGGCCGATTTCTATGGCTCGATGGACGGCGCCTCCAAGTTCGTGAAGGGCGACGCCGTCGCCGGCGTGCTGGTGCTCGCGGTCAACGTGCTTGGCGGGCTCGTGCTCGGCGTGGTCAGCCATCAGATGGCGATCGGCGACGCCGCCAAGAATTATGTCCAGCTCGCGATCGGCGACGCGCTGGTCGCGCAGATCCCCGCGCTGCTGCTCTCGATCGCCGCCGCCTCGATCGTGACACGGGTCAGCTCGCCGCTCGATCTCGGTGGGCAGATCGCCAGCCAGTTCGGCTCGGCCAAGGCGTGGACGCCGGTCGCCGCGATCCTGTTCATCCTGGGCGTGCTGCCCGGCATGCCGCACATCATCATGCTGCCGGCTGCAGCCCTCTGCGGCTATGTCGCCTGGAAGCTGCGCGGCGCCGACCAGTTGCGCAAGGCGGAGGCCAATCTCGAGGAGAGCGCGCCGGCCGCCAAGCCTGCCAATCCGAGCGCGATCGGCTGGAACGAGGTCTCCGACGACGCGCCGCTCGGCCTTGAGGTCGGCTACGGCCTCGTGTCGCTGGTCGACGAGCGCAAGGGCGCGCCCCTGATGGCGCGGATCACCGGCATCCGTCGTCAGCTCTCCAAGGAACTCGGCTTCGTCGTCCCGCTGGTGCGCGTGCGCGACAATATGAACCTTGCGCCCAACGCCTACCGGATCACCGTCGCCGGCGTCGTCGTCGGCGAGGACGAATGCTTCCCCAACGACCTGCTCGCGCTCGACTCGGGCGATCTCGCCGCGACCGTCGCCGGCCGCGCGTGCAAAGACCCGACCTTCGGGCTCGACGCCGTCTGGATCGCCCCCGACACGCGCGGCGAAGCTGTGGTCGCGGGCTATACCGTGGTCGATCCCTCGACCGTGCTCGCCACCCACCTCAACCAGCTGATCATCAACTCGGCCGCCGACCTGTTCGGGATGGACGAGACGCAGAAGCTGCTCGACGAACTCAAGGAGAAGGCGCCGCAGCTCGTCGCGGGGCTCACCCCGGCGCCGCTGTCGCTCGCGCAGATCGCCTCGGCGTGCCGCGCGCTGCTGTCGGAGGGCGTGCCGCTCAAGGATTTCCGCCGTGTCGCCGAAGCGATGAGCGAAGCCGCGCGTGAGGAGAGCGATCCGATCCAGCTCGTCGAGCAGGTCCGTCGCCGTATCGGTGCGCTGATCGTGCAGACGCTCGTGCCGGTCCGCATGCCGCTGCCCGTCGTCACGCTCGACGCCTCGCTCGAAAGCCTGCTGACCCAGGCGGTGCGCACCGGCCCCAATGCCAGCCATCCGATCGAGCCGGCGCTCGCCGGCCGCATCGTCCAGGCGGTGACCGAATCCGCTGCACCGCTGGTCGGCGAGGCCAAGCGCTTCGCGATCGTCACCTCGCCGATCGCACGCCGCGCGCTCGGCCGGCTGCTGCGCCCGCATCTGCCCGACGCGCCGGTGCTGTCCTTCCTTGAAATTCCCGACGGCAAGGCCGTCGAGGTGGTCGCAGTGGTCGGCGGGCAGACGCCCCAGGTCACGCAGATGCGCCGTGAGCCGGAGATGGCGCGATGAACGCGGAAATGCCGATGACCTATGCGCGCAAGCCCGCACGGCTCAATCACGCGCAACTGGTCCAGTCGCACATGCCGCTGGTCCGCAAGATCGCCTGGCACGTCCACGGCCGCGTCTCGAACGCGATCGACATCGAGGATCTGGTGCAGATCGGCATGGTCGCGCTGGTCGAGGCCGCGTCGGGCTATGAGGATCGCGGCCACGCCTTCGCGACCTATGCCAGCATGCGGATCCGCGGCGCGATGATCGATCACTTGCGCCGCCATGCGACGCAATGCCGCTCGGGCATGGTCAAGCGCAAGGAGATCGCGCGTGCGCGCGCCGAACTCGAGGCCAAGCTCGGTCGCGCGGTGAGCGAGCTCGAGCTTGGCGAAGCGATGGGGCTTGATCCCACCGCCTTCCGCGAGATGGCGGATGCCGCCGAGGCGGTACGCCATGAATCGCTCGACGAGGTCTATTCGGATCAGTCGATGTGGTTTGCCGATGTCGACGAGGGCGCCGACGAGCAGTTCGATCGCGGTCGGCTCGGCGAGGCGCTCGCCGAACATATCGCGACGCTGCCCGAGCGCGAGGCGCTGGTGCTCCAGCTCTATTTCGTCGAGGAACTCAATCTGGAGGAGATCGGGCGCGTGCTCGATATCGGCGCCGCGCGCGTCTGCCAGATCAAGAAGGCCGCCTTGGATCGGCTGCGCGGGAAGCTGGCCGGCTGGCGCTGACCGCGCCGCCACGCCGCTCCACTTGATCGAGCTGCGCCGCGAGGCGATCGAGCTTCGTCCCAATCTCCGAAAATCCGTCGTGCGCGACACCGTTGAGCGCCGCCAGCCCTTCCGGCTGGCGCTGACCCAGCGCGAGCTTGAGCGCGTCTAGCTCGCGATGCAGGTCGGCAAGCGTGATCGCGGGGCCGCCGGTCGGCCCCGTGGCCGGCGTCGGGCTGGTAGGTGCTGTGCGCAGCGCGGTTGCGTCTAACCGTAGGCTCGCCGCATCGAGGTGCGCGACCAGCAGCGGCACGCCGGCGAGCGCCTGGCGCTCGGCTGCGACCTGCGTGCGATCGACCTCGGTATGCGCGAGCGTGCGTCCCACCGCGATCAGCCCGCCAAGCGACAGCGTGCTGGTCAGCAGCGCAAGCCCGACGGTCGCCAGCAACCAGGGTTGAACTCTTGAGCCGGCCGGCCCTGCGCCCTGCGGCGGGAAAGACGCGGGTACAGGGCTGGCCGGCTCCTCCGCGGTGGGCGCAACGGCCCCCGCAGAAGTCTTGGGCATCGTGTCGGCCGGCACGGGCTCCGGCGACGCGTCTTCCCCAGAAGACTTGCGGCCCCGCCGCGGTGCGCGACGAGGCTTGGTATCGGTGGCCGATACGACGGGGGAAACCGCATCGACGGCGCTGGGCTCGTCGAAGATCAGTTCCTCGTCGGCGTCGGCGCCGAGAAAGTCTGTTGGGGAGGGGGCGGCGTCGCTCATCGGATGGTCCGTCTGCCAGCGTAGCGATGCGAACATCGTGAAACGAAGAGGCAGAAAAGGCCTCCGGCGCGGGGGAGCAATTGCGCCGGAGGCCGTCTGCCTCAAGTCAAGGAAGCGAGTTCCTTACTGGAGAAGCTTGAGCACGCCCTGCTGGCTCTGGTTCGCCTGGGCGAGCATCGCGGTCGACGCCTGGCTCAGGATCTGGGCCTTGGCGAGGTTGGTCGTCTCGACCGAGAAGTCGGCGTCCGAGATGGCCGACTTGGCGTCGGTCAGGTTCGTGACGTTGTTGGTCAGGTTGTTGACCACCGAGTTGAGGCGGCTCTCCGAAGCGCCGAGGTTTGCGCGGACGGAGTTGACGGTGGTCAGCAGGCTATCCACGCTGGCGATCGTCGTCTGTGCGTTGGCGACGCCATTGCTGCCAGTCGTTAGGGTATTCGACACGTCGAAATTGCCCGCGGTAGCGGCCGCGCCGGAAGCAGCCGCAGTGGCTTTGCTGAGATCGATGTTGCTGATGGAGATCGCAACTTGGTCCGCAGACGTCCCATCCGATCCGGTTTGGATGTTTACGGTCGTGCCCGTGGTTGCCGATCCGGTGGTGAACAACGAGACGCCGTTGAACTTGGCGTTGCTCAGCGAACTGGTCAGCTGAGTGGTCAGCTGGGCGACTTCGGCCTGCATGTTGGCGCGGTCGCTGTCGCTGTAGGTGCCCGAAGCCGACTGGACGGCCAGCTCGCGAATGCGCTGGAGGTTGTTGGTCGCCTCGGAAAGCGTACCGTCGGCGGTCTGCGCCAGCGAGATGCCGTCGTTGGAGTTGCGGATCGCCTGGTTCATGCCGGTGATCTGCGAGGTCATCGAGTTGGAG
>NZ_CALMAW010000054.1 GCF_937859915.1 uncultured Sphingomonas sp.
CAGCACATGTATTGATGCGGCGCTTGCGGCTGCCGCGCGCCTTCATCGCGTAGGTTTGTGCATGTCCGGTCCGGTCAAACGCTCGGTCCAGATCGCGGGCCACGCCACCTCGATCAGCCTCGAGCCGATCTTCTGGGACGCGCTGGTCGAGGCGGCGGCCGCGCAGGCGCTGCCGCTCTCGGCGCTCGTCGCGCGCATCGACGCGGCGCGAATCGAGACGCCCGATCCCGCGAATCTGGCAAGCGCGATCCGCGTCTGGCTGTTCGCTCGGGCGCGGGGGGCGGCAAGGGACGGCTGAGCGGCGCCGGCTTCGCGATTCGCGGGCACGCCAATCCTTCCCGTCATCCTGACGAAGGTCAGGATCCAGACGCGCAACGCATGGGGACAGGCATCGCGTCCTGGGATCCCGGACCCCGTTCAGGACGAGGCGTTCGCCGGCGCGGCCCTACAGCCACCACATCAGCAGCGCGCCGGCCAGCGCCGAGACCAGCGCCACCGCGCCGGTGCGCCAGCCGCCGCCGATCCGCACCACCTCGACCTGCGCGAAGGGCGGCGGCGGCGGGGCGGCGCCGGGCACGGGATAGGCCGCCTCGATCCGCTCGATCAGGCTGGGCAGGCGGCGCAGCAGACCGACATGGCGCTGGAGATGCTCGGCGATCGCCGCCTCGGGGCCGAGCTCGCCGCGCAGCCATTCGCGCACGAAGGGGGCGGCGACCTCCCACATGTTGATGTCGGGATCGAGCCCGGTCGCGACGCCCTCGACCATCACCATCGTCTTCTGGAGCAGCAGCAGATGCGGCTGCACCGGCATGTCGAAGTCGCGCGTGATCGAGAACAGCCCGTCGAGCATCTGCCCGATCGAGATGTCCTTGACCGGCAGCCCGCGGATCGGCTCGCCGACGGCACGCAGCGCGGTCGCGAACTCGGCGAGATTGTGGTGCGCGGGGACATAGCCCGCCTCGAAATGGATCTCGGCGACACGCGCATAATTGCCGGTGATCAGCCCGTGGAGGATTTCCGCGAGCCACAGCCGCGCCTGGCGGTTGACGCGGCCCATGATGCCGAAGTCGATCGCCGCCAGCCGCCCGTCGGCGAGCGCGAACAGATTGCCCTGGTGGAGGTCGGCGTGGAAGAAACCCTCCGCGATCGCCTGGCGCAGGAAGACGCGGACCAGCGTGCCGGCGAGCGCCGCGGGATCGTGGCCTGCGGCGAGCAGCGCATCGCGGTTCGAGAGCTTGATGCCGTCGAGCCACTCGAGCGTCAGGACCCGACGCGCGGTGCGCTGCCAGTCGATCGCGGGGACGTGGAAGCCGGGCTCGGCGAGCATGTTGCCGGCAAGCTCGGAGGCGGAGGCCGCCTCGCGGCGCAGGTCGAGCTCGCGCGCGGTCCATTGGCGGAACATCGCGACGACGTGGCGGGGGCGCAGACGGGCGATCTCGCCGCCCATGCCCTCGGCCTGCGCCGCCGCCCATTCATAGGTCTCCATCGCGCGCGCGAACTCGTCCTCGACGCCGGGGCGCAGCACCTTGATCGCGACATGCGCGCCCTCGGTGGTGACCGCGCGGTGGACCTGCGCGATCGAGGCGGCGCCGACGGGGATCTCGTCGATCGAGGCGAACAGGCTCTCGACCGGCTTGCCCAGCGCCTGCTCGATCGCCGCCTTGATCTGCGGATAGGGGACGGGGGGCAGCGCATCCTGCAACCGATAGAGATCGAGCGCCGCCGCCTCGCCGACCAGATCGGGGCGGGTGGCGAGCGCCTGGCCGAACTTGATCGCGGCGGGGCCGATCGCCTCGAGCGCGTCGGCATAGCGCGGCTGCGCGGGCACGCGCGCGCCGATGCGGGCGATGCGGACGAGGCGGCGCAGCGGCGCCGGGGTGAGCGGGTCGCGCTCGATGCCGGTC
>NZ_CALMAW010000055.1 GCF_937859915.1 uncultured Sphingomonas sp.
GGCCGATCGCACCGCCACCCCGTCCCGCCCGCTGCGTCGCCCTGATCGGAGGCGATAGCGGACGGGGCAAGCGTATAACCTAAACGGTTCTTTTTTTCAAGAGCTAAAGTTTCTGCACATCCGCCATCCTGACGACGGTCAGGATCCATAGACGAGGCGTCCGTGGCTCGGCGAGACGATGACGAGCGCGGTCTCCGCCCAAGAAGCGGACGTGGCGCGTATGGATCCCGGATCAAGTCCGGGATGACGAAGAAAGAGACGGGGACACCGCTAGCCGCGATAGCGCTCCACCGCGTCCTGCAGCGGCGCGAGCCAGGCTGCATATTTCTTCCACTGGTCGAGCCCGTCGCGGAAGATCGGACGGCGCACCTGTTCGGAGCTCGGCGTGCGCACGCTGCGCCGGCTCTTGTGGAAGTCGACGCAGCCCGGCTCGAAGGCGAGGTCGCAATGGTCGAGGATGCGGCGCACGCTGCCCTCGAGATCGGCGATCACATCCTCGTGCTGGACGCGCAGCACGCGGCCGGGAAGCGCCCGATCCCAATGGTCCATGACATCCAGATAGGTTCGATAATAGCGGGCGATGTCGTCGACGCCGTAGGAGAATTCCTGGCCGTTGGCGAACAGCTGCTTGAGGTTGCTGAAGCAGCAGGACATCGGATCGCGCCGCGCGTCGATGATCCGGGCGTTGGGCAGGATCAGATGGATTAGCCCGATGTGCCGGAAATTGTTGGGCATCTTGTCGATGAAACGGGGCCTGTCGCTGCGGTAGACCCGGGTGTCGGCGAGATAGCGTTCGCCGAGCGCGCGGACGTCGGACTGCGTCAGGTCGGCGAGCGAGCCCGGGTAGCGCGGATCGTCGAGATCGGGGTCGCGGCCCTGCAGATCCTGGACGAGGCGCTGGATGTCGGCGAGCTCCTGCGTGCCCTCGACCTGCGAGTGCGACGCCAAGATCTGCTCGAGCAGCGTCGAGCCCGACCGCGGCAGCCCGAGGATGAAGATCGGGTCGGGTCGCGGATCGCCCCAGCCGGCGCGGCGCGCGAAGAAGTCGGGCGTGCAGATCGCTATTTGCCGCGCGGTGTTGGTCTCGATCACCTCGGGCCGATAGCGGCTCTCGGCGCGTTTCAGCGCATTGCCGCGCTCGTAATAGCGCCAGGAGTCGGGCGTCTCGTCGCGGTCCTCGAGCGCCTTGGCGAGCGCGAAGCACAGGTGGATGCGGTCCTCCGCGGCGGTCGACGCGGCCGCCTCCTGCGTGCGCATGGCGGCAATCTCGTCGTCGGTGAAGCGATAGGTCTTGAGGTTGGCGAGGCTCCAATAGGCGTCGCCGAAATCGGCGCGGGCGGCGGCGGCGCGATAGGCGTCGATCGCCTCGGGCAGCTCGCCGATCGTCTTGAGCGCATGGCCGAGCCAGAGCAGGATGTCGGGGGCGTCGGGCACCTCGGCGAGCATCGCGCGGTACAGCGTGATCGCGGCGGCATGCTCGCCGAGCCCCACCGCGGCGGTGGCGGCGAGCGAGCGATAGTCGAGATGCTGCGGGTCGGCGGCGAGCAGCGTGGCGAGTTGGCCCTTCGCCTCGGGATATTTGTGCCGCGCGACGAGGCAGCGGGCATAGTCGTAGCGCGCCGCGGCATGATCGGGCAGCATCGTCACCACCGCCTCGAGCAGCAGCTCGGCGTCGTCGAGCACGTCGTGCGCCATGCCGATCTTGGCGAGCAGCCGCATCGCCTCGGGATGGTCGCCGTGGCGCAGCAGGAAGGCGCGGACGATCTGCTCGGCGGGCGCCAGATCGCCGTCGGAGAAGAGCGACGTCGCCCTGACCACCTCGGGCGGCAGCGCGGCGAGAAGGTCGCGGTGCCCCGCGGCGACCGCGGCATTGTCGAGATCGCCGCTGAGCCTGTAGACGCCCTCGAGCATCCGCCAGCTCATCGGCAGCGCGGGGTTGATGTTGACCGCGCGCAGCAGCGCCTCGATCGCCGCCGGCGCGTCCTTGCGCGCGACGTGGCACAGGCCGCGCTCCTGGTGCATCAGGCTGAAATTGGAGTGGAGATCGCCCAGCGTCGCGAGCGTCGCCAGCGCCGCGTCGAGGCGCCCGAGATGGCGCTCGCCGACCGCCTTGATCAGCAGCAGATCGCGATTCTCGGGATAGTCGCCGAGCGGGGCTTCGAGCTGCGCGAGCGCCTCGGCATGGTGGCCGGCGCCGGCGAGCTGGCGCAGGCGCACGACCTCCTGTTCGAGCGGCGAACCGGTTAACATGGTCACGATTCTGAGATCCGGGGTCGGAGGGGCGGGCGGCCGGCACCTTGGCCGAGCCGCCCGCCGCAATCCAGCGCTATCCGCCGCCGGGCCCGGCGGCCGATCGCGACCGATCAGAAGTCGTAGGTGAGCTTCATGCCGTAGGTCAGCGGGCGGACGACGACCTCGGATTTGATGAACTGCGCCGAGGAGGTGAAGGTGCTGGCGTGGCTGTTGGAGAGATTCTCGCCGAACAGCGAGGCGCTCCATGAATCGCGCCGGACGCCGATCTGCGCGTCGAGCATCGCATAGCCCGACATGCGGTAGCGCAGCAGCGTCGTGCCCGGGAACAGCGGCGGGACGATGCCCGTGCCCGACGGATAGGTCGAGGGCTGGTTCGAGGTCGGCCCAGTATAGCTCACCCCGCCCGAGACCCACCATTTGAGCGCCTGCCTGCCCGCCCAATCGTAACGGAGACGCAGATTGCCCTGGACGTGCGGCGCATAGGGCAGCGACGAGCCGAGCGCGCCGAACGGCGCCTGGACGTTGGTGAGCGCGCCGCCCTTATAATAGCTGGTGATGCACTGGCCGGGCTTGGTCAGCGTGTTGGGCAGGTCCGAGGTGAGGCAGGGCGAACTGACCTGCTTGCTGTCGTTGTAGGTGAAGCCCGCCTGGACGTTGACCCCCGCCATCGGCCGCGCGACCAGCTGCGCCTCGAGGCCCTTGACGTGGAAGTCGGCGCCGTTGGTGACGAAGGCGGTGTTGCCGAAGCCGCCGGCGGGATTGAAGAAGTTGATCTGAACATTGTCCCAGATCATGTAATAGGCCGACAGGTTGAACTGGACCTTGTGGTTGAACAGATCGGTCTTGAGGCCGACCTCCCAGTTGGTCAGCGTGTCGGGCGTATAGCCGTTGGGGCGCAGATATTGCGGATTGCCTGCCGCATCGGGCAGGATCTTGGCCGAGGTGCGGTTGAAGCCGCCGGGGCGGAAGCCCTGGCTGAACGTGCCGAACAGCATCGTGTAGGCGCTGGGCTTCCAGGTCAGCGTCGCGCGGCTCTTGAAGCCGTGATAGACGACGCGGTCGCCATTGCCGTCGATATTGACGTCGCCGCCATAGGGGAGGCCGGTCGCCGGATTGACCGAGGCGCAGACCAGCACCTCGGCGCAGCTCCCCGCCGTGGTCTCATACTGCGAGCCGGTCTCGAACTCCTTGTAGTGATAATAGCGCGTGCCGCCGGTGAGAGTCAGATTGGGCAGGATGTCGAAATCGGCCGAGCCGAAGAAGGCATATTGATCGTAGCCGCGCTGCGTGTCCTCGCCGAACGCGGTGTTGGGGCCGCGCACGCCGGGATTGTTGGCGGTCGAGGCCGGATTGGTCTGGACAAGGCCGAGGCAGCCGGTGTCGGTGGCGATCAGCGCGGGCGTGCAGGTCGGCGTCGTCTTATAGTCGAAGTCCATATTGTCGTAGATGCGGAACTTCTCGTAGAAGGCGCCGCCGATCACGCGAAAGCGCTTGTCGTCGGGGCTGGCGATGCGCACCTCGTTGCTGAGATGCGTGCTGCGCGTCTTGTCGTGCCAATAGCTGTACGGCTCGTAGCACATCGGCGCGCCCTTGCCGATGCCGGTGCCGCTGCCGGTGCACTGATAATATTCGCCGAAGGCGCGCGAATAGTTGGTGTAATCCTGCTGCGTCTCGATGTGGCGGACCATATAGGCGCCGGTATAGACCAGCTTGAAGTCGCCGATCTTGCCGTTGAGCGTCCAGGCGGTGTTCGAGAATTTGTCCTTGTTGTAGCTCGGCTCGAAGGTGACCGTCTGCAAATTGGCGAGCTTGGCGCCGTCGGGGCTGTAGGGTTCCTCGTTGAACGTGCCCTCCGCGTCCATATGCTGGTACATTTCGGAGATCAGCAGGTCCCAATTCTCGTCGATCTGCCATTTCGCCGCGATGCGGCCGCCGATATAATCGACCGGGTTGTAATTGTTCTTGACCTGCGAGGCGTTGTTATACTGGCCCGCATTGGACTGCGTGCCGTTGCCGAGATAATTGGCATAGTGATCGGCGCTGGAGCGGGTGAAGGTGCCGGGCACATTGTCGATATAGCCGCCGCGGTGATCGTCATAGACGACCGCGCGGACGGCGATCTTGTCCTCGATGACCGGGATGTTGATCGTCGCGTTGAACGAGCCGTTGGGCGCGCCGGAGAGGGTGCCGCCTGCGCTGCCCTCGAAATGGCCCTCGAACTTGCTCAGATTGGGCTTGTTGGTGATGTAGCGTACCGCGCCGGCCTCGGCGCCACCGCCGAACAGCGTGCCCTGCGGCCCCTCGAGCACCTCGACGCGCTCCATGTCGGCCATATAGATGTCGGCGTTGCGCGACGGGAATTGCATCGACTGGTCGTCGAGATAGAGCGCGACGTTCGGGAAATAGCCCGTCGTCGAGGCCGACTGGCTGCCCGCGAAGCCCGTCGACAGGCCGCGCATGAAGATCGATCCCGCGCCCGGGCCGTTGTTGCCGTAGGTGACGTTGGGCGTATATTTGAGCAGATCGGTGAAGTTGACGACGTTGAGCTGTTTGAGCGTGTCGCCGGTGAAGGCCTGGATGGTCAGCGGGACCTTCTGGAGACTTTCGCTGCGGCGGGTGGCGGTGACGATGATCTCGCCATTGTTGGCGGCGACCGCGGCAGCGTCGGCGCCGGCCGGTGCCGCGTCTGCGGCCGAGGCGGCCGTCGCGCCGCCGCCGCTCAGGAACGCCGCGACCGCGCACGACATCAGATACCGCGATTTCATCTTCTTCCCCCCGGAACAGAGTGAGTAACGCTATATACGTCGTCGATCGGCCCCCGCCGACTCACCGCTTGAGCGGCTTTTATGCTTGCCGAGTGTTGTCGAGGCGCCCGGACCTGTCCATGCTGCATTGCAAGACCCTGAAAGATTATGCCGGCCATAAGCGTCGCCTATGGCAGGACAGGATCGGTAACCGCATCGTTACTTTCGGATGGCGGGACAGGTGCTTTGTTGCTGCATGCCGGCGACGCGATGGGGGGCCGGCGCCGGCGCCGAGTTAGCCGCGGCGGCACTCGGGATGCGCGACGGGCTCCTTGCGGCGCAGCGCGAAGGCGCGGATCACCGCGGCGTAGTTGGGGAACACATAGCCGCCATTGACCGCCTGCCAGTGCGCGCGCCGCGTGCGATAGGCTGCGGGTAGCACGTACCAGGGCAGGCCGGGATGCTTGTGGTGGACGAGATGCAGATTGTTGTTGAGGAACAGCGGCGCGAGCAGCGAGCGCTCGACGATCACCGTCCGTCCGTCGGGCGCCGCGGCCCAGCGATGCTCGCAGAAGGATCGCAGCGCGAGCAGCGAGAGGGCCAGATAGGCCGCGCCGAGATAGGCGTAAGCGGGCATCCCGAAACCGAAATGGACGATCGCCGCGACGCCGAGCAGGCCGAGGGCGTGCAAGTGCCAGGCGCGGCGCCGGCGCGTCGCGTCGCCGCCGCGATGGCGACACTCGGCCAGCCAGAAACCCACCGCCGCGATCGACGGGCCGAGCGTCATCCGCACGAGCAGCCGGTTGTTCCAGGACAGCAACACCCGCACCGCGCGCGGCAGTCGCCGATAGTCGCAGAGCGCCAGATAATAGCTTTCGGGATCGTCATAGGGGTCGGTCAGCCGGCTGTCGGCATGATGCCTCAGATGCAGGTCGCGATAGCGGCGATAGGGCACGAGCATGCCGAGCGGGAGGAACAGCAGCGCCTCGTTCCAGCCGGCGCGGCGCGTCGGATGACCATGGATCGCCTCGTGCTGCAGCGAGGAATGGAGCACGATCGTAAGCGCGAGCAGTAGCACCGATCCGGGCGCGGTGACCGTGTAGAGAAGGCCGGCCGCGAGCCATGTCGCATGGCATCCGGCAATCAGCAGGACGGTGCGCCACTCGATCGCGGTGCCGCGCCGCGTCGGGCGTACCTGATCATAATCCGCCGCCGTCCGTTGTTGCATGCGCTGCCGTTGCCCTCGAGGGACGACCGGCCTCCCAGATTTCGGCGTCCACGCCTATGGGTATTTGGTGACGATCCGTTGATTCTGCACACGAAGCCCGATAAACGGTGATGAATGTCACAGATGGTGAACTAATGGACAAGCGCGCCCTCGCGGAGGTGTTTCACGCCCGTCTGCGGTCGCTGTTCGACCGCGCGCGGCAAAGCCAGTCGGCCTTTGCGGAGGCAATCGGGATCGACCGCTCGGCGCTGTCGCTGCTGCTGTCGGGCAGCAGCACGCGGCTGCCGCGCGTCGAGACGCTGCTGACCATCGCCGAGCGCCATGCGGTGACGCTCGACTGGCTGCTCGGCGTCTCGCAGGACGAGGGCGTCACCGGCGCGATGCTGTCGAGCGGCGAGATCGAGACCACCGAGGAAGCGGGCGCGAGCCTGTTGATGCGCTGGCATGGCGAGGCGGCGG
>NZ_CALMAW010000056.1 GCF_937859915.1 uncultured Sphingomonas sp.
TGCCGGACAGGATCATCACCGGCGTCTGCACCTTGGCGACGCGCAGCTTCTTGAGTACGTCATAGCCGTGCATGTCCGGCAGGTTGAGATCGAGGCAAATCAGATCGTAATCGTAGAGCTTGCCAAGGTCCAAGCCCTCTTCGCCCAAGTCGGTCGTATAGACGTTGAAGCCTTCGGCACCGAGCATGAGTTCGATGGCCTTGGCCGTCGTCGGTTCGTCTTCGATCAGCAATACGCGCATGATGGTTCCATCCCCGTCAGCTCGTCCCGTCCCACGACGCGACCGCACCGGCATTAACCATTACAGGAATGAAGGAAAAAGGTTAACGCCGAGTAAAGCGCGCGTGACTTTTCCCTTACCGAATTTGCGGCACCGTGGCCAACGTGGCACAGGGCCGCGATGTTGACCGATCTTATTCTCTTCATCGACGGCGAGGCGATCGTCCTCGACAAGCCCGCCGGGCTCCCTGTCGATGCTCCGCGCGACGCATCTTCGAGCGTGGAGGCTGCACTCGAGACGTTTCGATTCGGTTTCCAGCGCACGCCGAGCGCGGTGCATCGGCTCGATCGCGACACCTCGGGCTGCCTGCTGATCGCGCGTCATCCTAAGGCGCACAAGCGGTTCGCCGCGGCCTTCGAGGCGGGGCTCGTCGAGAAGACCTATCTGGCGGTGCTCGCCGGCGTACCGGACGGGGAAGGGGGCCGGATCGCGCTGGCCTTGTCGAAGCGATCGACGCGCGAGGACGGCTGGCGGATGGTCGCCGATCCGCGCGGCAAGCCGGCGGTCACCGACTGGCGCGTGCTGGGCGTGGTCGAAGGACGTGCGCTCGTCGAGTTCCGGCCGCAGACCGGGCGGACGCATCAATTGCGTGTCCATGCCGCCGACGGGCTGGGCCATGCGATCGTCGGCGATCCGGTCTATGGGCAGGGCGGCGAACCCATGTTGCTCCATGCGCTGCGCCTGCGCCTGCCGCGCGATCCCAAGGCGGCGATCGATGTTACCGCGCCGCTGCCAAAGAGCTTCGCCCGCTGGGCGGACCTTGCAGGGCCCCCTCAGTCTCCCGCGCCCGCCCTGCCGGACTTGCTCCGGAATCCAGACGCCCAGACGGTGGCACCCGAAATCGTGGATCCCGGATCAGTCGCGGGATGACGGCCGAACAGTCGCGGATCAGCCGCGTATTTTCCCGCGCAGGCTCTTGACCGCACCGCGCTTCGCCTTGCCTTCGACGCGGCGTAGCTGCGAGCCCTTGGTCGGCTTGGTCGGCCGGCGTTTCTTGGGGACGAAGGTCGCTTCCTTGATCAACGCGACCAGCCGCTCGCGCACCTCGCGGCGGTTCATCTCCTGCGAGCGGCTCCCGTCCGAACGCAGCACCAGCACGCCCTCGCGGGTCAGTCGCGATCCCGCAAGGTCGCTCAGGCGATGCTTGACGGCATCGGGCAGGTTGGGCGAATTCGACACGTCGAAGCGCAACAGCACCGCGGAATCGGTGGTGTTGACGTGCTGGCCGCCGGGTCCCGATGCGCGCGTGAAGCTTTCGGCGATCTCGTCGCTGTCGATCGCGATCGAGCGGGTGATGGGGATCGCGACCATCCGGCCTATCTATCCGCCGTTGACCCGCGACGATAGGCGTTCGTCGCCCGCCTGAAGGAGCCGCCATGTTCGATTTCGCTGCCCGCCCTGATGCCGATACCGCGACGATCTGGGACGATCTGGTCGCCGCCGCCGACGGCGTGACCGCGGGCGAGCGTGACGGCATCGCCAACATGGCCAATGTCGCGGCGCTGTGCTGGGAGCTGCTGCCCGACCTCAATTGGGCCGGGTTCTACCGGATGATCGACGACGAACTGGTGCTCGGACCGTTCCAAGGCCGCGCCGCCTGCATCCGGATCGCGCTCGGCCGCGGCGTCTGCGGCACGGCGGCCGCGACCAAGGCGACGCAGCGGATCGACGACGTCCACGCCTTTCCCGGCCACATCGCCTGCGATGCGGCATCAGCGTCCGAACTGGTCGTGCCCCTCGTGGTCGCCGGACGCGTGATCGGCGTGCTCGATCTCGATAGCCCCATGCCCGGCCGCTTCACCCCCGCGGACGCCGCCGGTGCCGAGCGATTGTGCGCGATGATCGCAGCGCGTCTCGTCGGCTGACCCGAATCGGGACGCTGGACGATATGCGTGCCGTGGGCGCCGCAACCGGCCGATGCTATGCCCGTTGACGAGACGGGGGCTCTGCACGCGCGACGTGGCGGTCCGGTAACGGCAAGGGGAAAGAGATGCGGCACATTGGCATATTGGCGGGCGCGGCACTGATCGCCCTGACGCCGACGATCGCCTCGGCGCAGATGGGGGCGCCCGCTGGCGCGCCGATGCAGGCCGGTAGCTGGGGCCAGGGCGGCTGGCAGCCGGGCAATGACGCGGCGGGTTATGCTCCGCAGCGTGGCGTCGCGCCGCGCGGCGACTGGCAGCAGGCTCGCGCGACGCACGGTCATGGCGATTATCGCCGCCTCGAGCGTGGCAAGCGCCTCCCACACGCCTATCTCGATCCGAGCTATACGGTCAGCGACTGGAGCGACTGGGGCTTCGCGCCGCCGGGTCCTGGCATGCGCTGGGTGCGCTATTATGACGACGGTCTGCTGATCGACGCCGACGGCCGCATCGTCGACGCGTGCTACGGCGTCGCGTGGGAGCGTGGCCCGATGCGCGGACCGCGTGGTGGCTTCGCTGGCGGACCGGGCCGCTTCCCCGGCGCTCCGGGCGGCCCCGGCATCTATCCAGGTGGGCCTGGCTATCCTGCCCCCGGCGTGTCGACCTATCGTGCCGGCCCCAACACGACCGTGACCACCACCGTCGTCCAGGCGCCGCCACCGGTGATCGTGGGCGGCCCGGCGTTGGGTTATGCCGGCGGATATGGCGGCTATGTCGGCGGCGGCACGGTGATCAGCGTCACCCCCGGCGTCGCGGTGACCACCACCACGACAAGCACCGACTATGAGACCGTCTACAAATCGGTCGCGGTCAGGCAGAAGGTGTGGCGGCAACCCATCCGCCATTACCGCCCGCGCTGCGTACATAAGACGAGCTGCCCGATTCTCGGGAGCTGAACGCACCCCCGTTCGAGATCCATTCCTCGATCGTGGCCCCCGTGCCGTCGAGGCGGATCAGGTTGAAGCTGTTGGGGGTGCCGCGCCGGCGGAAGCTGGTCGCGGTACCCGCCTGCACGATCATCACGTGAGGGTCGATCGAGACCGTCGGCCCACGGTCCGGCGCGCCGATCCCGACGCTGTGCAGATGATGATGGCCGGCGAGCACGAGATGCACGTCGGCGGCCTCGACCGCCTTGAGCGCACGCCGCGCGCCGCGGAGCGCCGGCTCGATCTCGCCGGGTTCGTCGCCGGGTAGCGACACCAGCGGATGATGCGTGACCAGGATTCGCGACGCGCCCGCGGGTGCGCCGGCG
This sequence comes from uncultured Sphingomonas sp., assembly GCF_937859915.1. Classification (GTDB taxonomy): domain Bacteria; phylum Pseudomonadota; class Alphaproteobacteria; order Sphingomonadales; family Sphingomonadaceae; genus Solisphingomonas. Next base: position 3,455 of record NZ_CALMAW010000056.1, read on the forward strand.
AAGCTGTCCGCGATCGAGCGGATCTGGATTCGCGTCAGCCGCCCGTCCTTGACCGTCAGGCCATGCGCCGAGGCGAGCCCGAGCACCGCGATCTCCTGATCGGCATACCAGCAGCTGCGACCGCGGGCGATGATCCGGCCGTAGCGGCGAAGCGGCCAGAACAGGCGCGCCATCGGCTTGTGCATCGGCACGTCGTGATTGCCGGGCACGACGAGCAGCATGAAGCCGTCGGCTTCGAGCCGGGCCAGGAACCCCGCTGCCTCGGCAAATTGCGAACGATGCGCACGCTGGGTGAGATCGCCCGATACGACGATCAGATCGGGACGGATCGCGACCAGCGCCGCATGCAGATGCGCGACCACCGCGGGCTCGTGCGCACCGAAGTGGAGATCCGAGATATGGGCGATTGTCCGCATGAAGCGATTACGGATCGGCGCGCGGGCGGTTCCCGATCCGACCCGCGCCCCTCGCCCGGAACCGCCGGACGGCCGCTTCGCCCATCGACGGGAAGGAACGAGGACGGTGCCTCGGCACGCTCAAAACCAACGCGGGGCGATCAGCTCAGCCTGTCCAGCGCCGCGTCATCCAACGACCCAGGAACGATCATCACGGGGCAGGGCATTACCCCTGCCTCGGCCCCCGCGAAATAGGCGACCAGCGGTCCCGGCCCGCCGACGATCGTCGCGCCGAGCACCAGTGCCGCCGTTCCGGGCCGTTCCTCGAGCAGCGTGCGCACCGCCTTGACCGGCTCGCCCTGCCGCACCGTCATCGTCGGATCGGCCCCGAGTTCGTCGGCGATCTCGGCGGCGGCCTGGTGCAGCATCGCCTCGGCGCCAAGCTGCGCCTCCTCCTCGAGCGCATCCTGCACGCCTCCCCACTGCACGAATTCCGCGGGCTCGACGATCGCCAGCATCTCGACGCGGCCCTGCGTCTTCGCGGCGCGGCGTGCGGCGAAGCGCAGCGCGACGCGCGCCTCGGCGCTGCCGTCATAGACGACGAGATAGGTGCGGAGCGGCGTCGTCTCGTCGTTCATCCGCCAAGCGTGCTGGATCTTGGCGTTCCGCGCAAGCATCGGCCTTGACCACTCGGGTCGCAGCGCCGAAATGGGCGCTCGTTACCGATCGAGAGGCCGTCCTCGCTTATGCCCATCGAACTCAAGATGCCCGCACTGTCGCCCACCATGGAGGAGGGCACACTGGCCAAATGGCTGGTGAAGGAGGGTGACACGGTCAAATCCGGCGATATTCTCGCCGAGATCGAGACCGATAAGGCGACGATGGAGTTCGAGGCGGTCGATGAAGGCACGATCGGCCAGATCCTCGTGCCCGAGGGATCCGACGGCGTGAAGGTCGGCGCGCCGATCGCGACGCTGTTCGAAGAGGGCGAAGACGCCTCGGCGGCGGCTACCAAGCCGGTTGCCGCCGCGGCGCAGCCCGCAGCGCCCACGTCCGACGCCGGCGCGCCGCCGCCCGAAGAGAAGGGCTATGGCGTCTCGCCCAAGGCCGACGCACCGATCATCGCGGCGGCGCAGAAGGCGTCGGCGCAGCCGGTGACCGCATCCGATGCCGGCGATCGCATCAAGGCCAGTCCGCTCGCGCGTCGCCTCGCCGAGCAGCAGGGCATCGATCTTGGCGCCGTGACGGGTTCGGGACCTAATGGTCGGATCGTCAAGGCGGACCTCGGCAGGGCCGGAACCCCCAAGCTTGCCGCTCCCGCCGCTGCTGCTCCTGCCGCACCGGTGGCTGCTACGGCGGCGCCTGCCAAGCCGACGCCGGTAGCCGCGACTCCGGCCCCGCCGATCCCCGATATTCCGCATCAGACCACCAAGCTGTCGAGCATGCGCAAGGTGATCGCCCGCCGCCTGACCGAGTCGAAGCAGCAGGTGCCGCACATCTATCTGACCGTCGACATCCGCCTCGACGCGCTGCTGGCGCTGCGCGAGCAGCTCAACAAGAGTCTCGCCGCACGCGAGATCAAGCTGTCGGTCAACGACATGCTGATCAAGGCGCTCGCGGTCGCGCTGATCGAAGTGCCGGCCTGCAACGTCATGTTCGCGGGCGACCAGCTCGTCACCTTCGAACGGGCCGACATCTCGGTCGCGGTGTCGATCCCGGGCGGGCTGATCACCCCGGTGGTGACGGGCGCCGACACCAAGGCGCTGTCGTCGATCGCGGTCGAGTTCAAGGATCTCGCGGCGCGTGCCCGCGACGGCAAGCTCAAGCCCGAGGAGTTCGCCGGCGGCACCGCCTCGATCTCCAACATGGGGATGTACGGGATCAAGCAGTTCGATGCGGTGATCAATCCGCCGCAGGGCATGATCATGGCGGTCGGCGCCGGCGAGAAGCGGCCATGGGTCGAGGGTGACGAACTCGTCGTCGCGACCGTCATGTCGGCGACCGGCAGCTTCGATCATCGCGCGATCGACGGCGCGGACGGCGCCAAGCTGATGAAGGCGTTCAAGCGGCTGGTCGAAAACCCGCTGGGCATGGTGGCATGAAGCCGATCGACGATCTGCCGCCCGACGGTGCCCCGGTGGTTCGCGTGATCGCGATGCCGGCGGACACCAATCCCTATGGCGACATCTTCGGCGGCTGGCTGATGAGCCAGATGGATTCGGCGGCAGGTTCGGTCGCCTCGCGGCACAGCCGGGGTCGTGCGGTCACGATCGCGATGGACGGCATGACCTTCCACCGCCCGGTGTTCGTCGGCGACGAGGTCTCGGTGTTCGCGCATCTGACCGCGACCGGGCGGACGTCGATGACCATCGCGGTCGAGGCCTGGCGCCGTGCGCGGCACGAGGAGGCGACCTACAAGGTCACCGAGGCGCGTTTCACCTTCGTCGCGGTCGGCGAGGATCGTCAGCCGCGCCGGGTACCGCCGCTGGCGCCCGACGCCGAGACCGAGGCCGCCTGACATGGCGCTCACCACCGCAGTCGGCCTCGGGGCCGTGGCGGCGGTGGGTGTACCCTGGCTGATGAGCGGGCATGACGACATTCTCGGCGGTGTGCTCACCGGCCAGCTCGTCCGCATACCGCTCGGCGGCGGGTTCGCCTTGCACTGGAGCTGGCTGGTCTTCTGCGTGGTCACGCTGCTCGCCTGGGCGTTGCTCGCGGCCAGCGAAACGAAATAGGGCGCTAGCGCCCGAGGGTTCCCCGATCGCCCCGCCGACAGGCGCGGGGCTCATGAAAGGATAAGCATGGCCGACACCTATGACCTCGTCGTGCTCGGCTCCGGGCCGGGCGGCTATGTCGCTGCGATCCGCGCCTCGCAGCTCGGCCTCAAGGTCGCGATCGTCGAGCGCGAGCTGCTCGGCGGCATCTGCCTCAACTGGGGCTGTATCCCGACCAAGGCGCTGCTGCGTACGTCGGAAATCTATCATTATATGACCCACGCCGACGCCTATGGTCTGAGCGCGGGCACGCCCGGCTTCGATCTCGCCAAGGTGGTGACTCGCTCGCGCAAGGTCGCGGGCCAGCTCAACGCGGGCGTCAAAGGCCTGATGAAGAAGAACAAGGTCACCGTCGTCGAGGGCATCGGCACGATCACCGCGGCCGGCAGGCTGTCGGTCGAGAAGGACGGCAAGACCACCGAGCTCGCCGCGAAAGATATCATCATCGCGACCGGCGCGCGGGCGCGCGACCTGCCGTTCGCCAAGGCCGATGGCGAGCGGATCTGGACCTATCGCCACGCGATGACGCCCAAGGAGATGCCGACCAAGCTGCTGGTCATCGGATCGGGCGCGATCGGCGTCGAGTTCGCCAGCTTCTATTCGGACATGGGCGCCGAGGTGACGATCGTCGAGATGCTCGATCGCGTGCTCCCGGTCGAGGATGCCGAGGTCTCCGAGTTCATGGCGAAGGCGCTGACCAAGCAGGGCTTCCGCCTGCTGACCAAGGCCGGCGTCGAAAGCCTCGCCAACACGGGCAAGGGCGTCACCGCGAAGATCAAGCTGGCCGACGGGACGATCGAGACGGGCGAGTACAGCCATTGCATCGTCGCGGTCGGCATCGTCCCCAACACCGAGAATATCGGACTCGAGGCGCTCGGCGTGAAGACGACGCGCGGGCATATCGACGCCGACGCGATGTGCCGCACCAACGTGCCCGGCATCTGGGCGATCGGCGACGTCACCGCGCCGCCGTGGCTGGCGCACAAGGCGAGTCACGAGGGCGTGATCGCCGCCGAGGCGATCGCCGGCAACCACCCGCATGCGATGGACAAGCGCAACATCCCGGGCTGCACCTATTCGCGACCCCAAGTGGCGTCGGTCGGGCTTACAGAGGCGCGGGCGCGCGAAGAGGGCTATGAGGTCAAGGTCGGCAAATTCCCGTTCATCGGCAACGGCAAGGCAATCGCGCTCGGTGAGGCCGAAGGCTTCGTCAAGACGGTGTTCGACGCCAAGACCGGCGAGCTGCTCGGCGCGCACATGATCGGCGCCGAGGTGACCGAGCTGATCGAGGGCTATACCGTCGCCAAGCAGCTCGAGACCACCGAGGCGGAGCTGATGGAAACGGTTTTCCCGCATCCCACCCTCAGCGAAATGATGCACGAAAGCGTGCTGTCGGCGTATGGCCGCGCCCTGCATTTCTGATAAGACGCTTGACGAACGCGCCGTTTATCGCGTTTTTCGGAACGGCAGTGGTTTTGTTGCGTTGCCGTGCGTCCGCTGGTGACCGAAATGAGGAGAATACAGATGAACAAGGCTCTCACGATCGCCGCGGTTGCGGCTCTTACGCTCGGTGCGGCTGCGTGCCACAAGTCGGATGACGCCAACACGTCGAACGTCTCGGCCGAAGACAATATGCTGGTGCCCGCCGACGAGAATTCGATGGGCGACATGAACAGCATGGGCGCGACCGACAATATGGCGATGGACAACAGCGCCATGGCCGGCAACGACACGACCACGGCGTCCAACAACGCCATGTAATATAGATGGCCGGCGATGTGCAGATCGCATCGCCGGCCATTTTTTTTGAAGGACGAGCATGAGCGCCGACCCATCCCCTCCGGAGGGCGCCGGCGAAAGTACATTCGTCCTGATCGCGGCGCTTGCCGCCAATCTTGGCATCGCCGTCGCCAAGTTCGTCGCCGCCGGCATGACCGGCTCGGCCGCGATGCTGACCGAGGGTTTCCACTCGGTCGTCGACAGCCTCAATCAGATTCTGCTGCTCTACGGCCAGAAGCGCGCCGCGCGCCCCGCCGATGCGGCGCATCCCACCGGCTATGGCCGCGAGCTCTATTTCTGGAGCTTCGTCGTCGCGATCCTGATCTTCGCGACCGGTGCGGGACTCTCCGTCTATGAAGGCATCGTCCATCTGCGCGCGCCCGAGCCGCCGCAGGAGCCGCTGATCGCCTATATCGTCCTGGCCGTCTCCTTCCTGCTCGAGGGTGCAAGCTGGCTGACCGCCGTGCGCGGCTTCCGCGGCGCCAAGGGGAAGCAGGGCTGGTGGGAGGCGATCCGCCGCTCGAAGGACCCGCCCGCCTTCATCGTGCTGTTCGAGGATTCGGCGGCGCTCGCCGGTCTGCTGATCGCAGGCGCCGGGATATTCCTCAGCCATGCGACCAATGACGGGCGTTGGGACGGCGTCGCATCGATCCTGATCGGGATCGTGCTGGGGGTGGTCGCGATCCTGCTGGCACGCGAATCCAAGGGGCTGCTGATCGGTGAGCGCGCTTCGCCCGAACTCGTCGCCGCGATCCGCTCGGCGATCGACGCGCGTCCCGAGGTGGTGCGCGTCGACGAGGTGATCACGGTCCATCTCGGCCCGCGATCGGTATTCGTCGCGACCAGCGTCGACTTCGTCGACTCGGTGTCCGCGGGTACGGTCGAGCGGCTCATCGCGGACGTGGAGTTACGGCTACGAAACGATTGGCCCGAGATCGGATCGGTGTATATCAAGGCCCGATCCATGGTTAATGTCGTGGAGAGTACCGCCTCCTGATCGGAGACAGATCGTGCGTCGCCTGTTCCTTGCCCTTCTTGCCGGCCTCTCGACGGCGCCAGCGGCGTATGCCGCGCAAACCGCTGACAAGCCCGTCGCCATTAGGCCCGAGACGGGGAAGGCGACGCCGACAGTCGGCATGACGAAGCCGGAAGCCTCCTCGGCTCCGGTGCACAGCTACGGACCGCGGCTCGAGGGGTTCGACTATCCGTTTCCGGTCCACCTGTTCCGCGAAGTGGTGCAGGGCCAGTCGGTCGAGATGGCCTATATGGAGCTGGCGTCGCAGCGTCCGAATGGGCGCACCGTCGTCCTGCTCCACGGCAAGAACTTTTGCGCGGCGACGTGGGGCGATACCGCGCGCGTGCTCGCCGCGAGCGGCTACCGCGTGATCGTCCCCGATCAGATCGGTTTCTGCAAATCGTCCAAGCCTGCAGGCTTCCAATACAGCCTTTACGGCATGGCGGCGATGACCGCCGACCTGATCCGATCACGCGGGGTGATCAAGGCGACGATCGTCGGTCATTCGCTCGGCGGCCTCGTCGCGATGCGACTGGCGATCACCACGCCGCAACTGCTCGACCAGCTGATCCTTGTCGATCCGCTGGGCCTCGCTGACCAGCTTGCGCAGGGTGTGCCCTATATCGGCGTCGACCGCGCGCGCGAGCAGGAGCGGCGCAAGACGCTCGCCTCGATGAAAGCCTATCAGCTCAACGGCTATTATCACGGCGTCTGGCACCGCGACTATGATCGCTGGCTCGACATGATCGCCGGCATGTATGCCGGGCCGGGCCGCGATGCGGTAATCGACGCGCAGGCGCGGACCACCGAGATGATCGAGACGCAGCCCGTCGTCTATGAATTCCCGCGCATCACCGTGCCGACGATCCTGATGGTCGGGACGCTCGACCACAATGTCTTCGGCAAGACCTGGGCGCCGACCGAAATCGGCAATCAGCTGCCCGAGAATTCGACGATCGGCGACCGCGCCGCGGCGAGGATGCGCAACGCGCGCTTCGTGCCGCTCGATGGGCTCGGTCATGTCCCGCAGGTCGAGGATCCCGCGCGCTTCCAGATCGCGCTGCTGCAGGCACTGAGCGGCGCGCTCAACTGAGCCTCGCGTGCCGCGGTTGACCCTAACCGAGTCGCTCGCTATAGGCCGCGCTCGCTTGCGGGGCTGTGGTCTCGACCCTGATCCGTGGGCGAACGCTTGAACATTGCCGAAGCGTGGAAAAGGCTCGGGCGGGTCGACAAGGTCCCCTGAGCCTTCGTGCATTTCTGCACGAGCCATGTGTGCGAGTCCGGGCACGGCAAAGTAACCATGTGAAAGGTGAAGGCTTCAATGCCAACGATCAACCAGCTGGTCCGCAAGGGCCGCGATCCGCAGAAGGCCAAGTCGAAGGTCCCTGCGATGGAAGCGAATCCGCAGAAGCGCGGCGTCTGCACGCGCGTCTATACGACGACCCCGAAGAAGCCGAACTCGGCACTCCGCAAGGTGGCCAAGGTTCGCCTGACCAACCAGCGCGAAGTGATCAGCTACATCCCGGGCGAAGGCCACAACCTCCAGGAGCACTCTGTCGTGCTGATCCGCGGCGGTCGTGTCCGCGATCTTCCCGGCGTCCGCTATCATGTGCTCCGTGGCGTGCTCGATACCCAGGGCGTCAAGGATCGCAAGCAGTCCCGCTCCAAATACGGCGCCAAGCGTCCGAAGTAAGCCGGTCACCCACAGGCGTGTGACCAACCAGGCTGAAGTATAAGGAAACAGAATATGTCCCGTCGTCGTCGCCCCGAGAAGCGCGAAATCCTGCCGGATCCCAAATTCGGTGATGTCGTGCTCTCCAAGTTCATGAATTCCGTGATGCTCGACGGCAAGAAGGCCGTCGCCGAGGGTATCATCTACTCCGCGCTCGACGTGATCGAGCAGCGCGCCAAGCGCGATCCGCTCCAGGTGTTCCACGATGCGCTCAACAATGTGCGTCCGGGCATCGAGGTTCGTTCGCGGCGTGTCGGCGGTGCCACCTATCAGGTGCCCGTCGAGGTTCGCACCGAGCGTGCGCAGGCGCTTGCGATTCGCTGGCTGATCACGGCGGCGCGCAACCGCTCCGAGCATACGATGGATGCGCGTTTGTCGGCCGAGCTGATGGACGCCGCCAACAACCGCGGCAACGCGGTCAAGAAGCGCGAAGACACGCACCGCATGG
>NZ_CALMAW010000057.1:0-1241 GCF_937859915.1 uncultured Sphingomonas sp.
CGGCGACGACCAGCGCGCCGATCACGCCGGCGACCGGCGACGGCACCTCGACGGCAACCTTGTCGGTCTCGAGGCTGGCAATGGGCTCGTCGATGGCGACGGTGTCACCGACCTTCTTGAGCCACTGGCCGAGCGTCGCTTCGGTGATCGATTCGCCGAGCGTCGGCACCTTCACATCGGTGGTCATGGTTCGTCCTGTATCCTGGATCGGGTGTTAGCTGGCCTTGGCGAGCGCGGGAGCCTGTTGATCATGGCCGAGCGCGGCCGCGACCAGTGCCTTTTGTTCGGCGACGTGACGCTTGGCCGAACCGGTCGCCGGCGACGCCGACGCGGTCCGTCCGGCATAGGATGCGCGCGACACGCGTCCGCCTGCCTCGCCGAGCGCCTGCTCGATGAATGGCTCGACAAACGACCAGGCGCCCTGGTTCTTCGGTTCTTCCTGTGCCCACACGACGGTCTCGATCCCCGGGCTGGCCTTGACCCGTTCGGCGATCACGTCGCCGGGGAACGGATAGATCTGCTCGACGCGCAGGATTTCGGTGTTGCGGTCGCCCGCGGCGTCGCGCGCCTCGAACAGGTCGTAGGCGACCTTGCCCGTGCACAGAACGAGACGACGCACGTCGCGGTCGGCCGGCGCGGAAGGATCGAACAGCACGCGGTGGAAGCGGCTGTCGCCGACGAAATCCTCGATCTTCGACACCGCCGCCTTGTGGCGCAGCAGCGACTTGGGCGTCATGATCACCAGCGGCTTGCGGAAATCGCGCAGCACCTGCCGGCGCAGGATGTGGAAATAATTCGCCGGCGTGGTGCAGTTGGCGACCTGCATATTGTCCTCGGCGCACAGCTGCAGATAGCGCTCGAGACGGGCCGAGCTATGCTCGGGGCCCTGGCCTTCATAGCCATGCGGCAGCAGCATCACGAGCCCATTGGAGCGCAGCCACTTGCTCTCCGACGAGGAGATGAACTGGTCCATGATGACCTGCGCGCCGTTGGCGAAGTCGCCGAACTGGCCTTCCCACATCACCAGCGTGCGCGGCGCCGCGGACGCATAGCCATATTCGAAGCCGAGCACGCCGAACTCGGAGAGCGGGCTGTCGAGCACCTGGAACGAGCGATCGACCTCGGAGAGCGGGATATACTTGTGCCCGTCCTGCTGATCGGTCCACGCCGCGTGGCGGTGCGAGAAGGTGCCGCGGCCCGAGTCCTGGCCCGACAGGCGGACGCCATAATCTTCCTGAAGC
>NZ_CALMAW010000057.1:1251-3928 GCF_937859915.1 uncultured Sphingomonas sp.
CGCCATAGCCCTCGGCGAGCAGAGCGCCGAACGCCAGCGCCTCGCCGGTCGCCCAGTCGAAACCCTCGCCGCTCGCGAACATCTGCTTCTTGGCCTCGAGGATGCGGAGCAGCGTCTTGTGCGCCGCAAAGCCCTCGGGCACCTCGGTCAGGATCGGCACGAGCTTGTCGACCTGATCCTGCGTCACCGCGGTCATGCCCGAGCGTGCGCCCTTTTCCTTGGCCTGCGTCATGCCCTTCCAGGCGCCCTCGAACCAGTCCGCCTTGTTGGGGCGATAGCTCTTGCCCGCCTCGAACTCGGCCTCGAGCTCGGTGACGTAGCGCGCCGCCTCGGCCTCAAGCCAGGCGTCGTCAATCACGCCCTCGGCCTTGAGCCGCTCGCCGTAAACCGCAGAAACCGGCGGGTGCTTGCGGATCTCGTCATACATCAGCGGCTGCGTGAAGCCGGGTTCGTCGCCCTCATTGTGGCCGAAGCGGCGATAGCACCACATGTCGATCACGACGTCGCGCTTGAAGGTCATGCGGAAGTCGATCGCGAGCTTGCACGCGAAGGTGACCGCTTCGGGATCGTCGCCGTTGACGTGCAGGATCGGCGCCGAGACCATCTTGGCGATGTCGGTCGAGTAAGGCGACGAGCGCGCGAACTGCGGCGAGGTGGTGAAGCCGATCTGGTTGTTGACGACGAAATGGATCGTGCCGCCGGTCGAATAGCCGCGCAGCCCCGAGAAGCCGAAACACTCCATGATGATGCCCTGGCCCGCGAACGCCGCGTCGCCGTGCATCAGGATCGGCAGCACCTTGCCGCGGTCATTGTCCTTGATCCGCGTCTGCTTGGCGCGCGCCTTGCCGAGCACGACCGGATCGACCGCCTCGAGATGCGAGGGGTTGGCGGCCAGCGACATGTGGACGCGCGCGCCCTCGAACTCGCGATCGGTCGAGGTGCCGAGATGATATTTGACGTCGCCCGATCCGGCGATGTCCTCGGGGTTGGCCGAGCCGCCGGCGAATTCGCTGAACACCGCGCGATAGGGCTTGCCCATCACGTTGACGAGCACGTTGAGGCGGCCGCGATGCGGCATGCCGAGCACGATCTCCTCGACGCCGGCGAGACCGCCATATTTGATCACCGCCTCGAGCGCGGGCAGCGCGCTCTCGCCGCCGTCGAGGCCGAAGCGCTTGGTGCCGACATATTTGCGGCCGAGGAATTTCTCATACTGCTCGCCCTGGATCACCTTGGCGAGGATCGACTTCTTGCCTTCCGGCGTGAACACGATCTCCTTGTCGTGGCCTTCCATGCGGTCCTGGAGGAACTTGCGCTCCTCGACATCGCCGATGTGCATATATTCGAGGCCGACATGGCCGCAGTAATTGCGCTTGAGGATCGCGACAATCTCGCGGACGCTGGCGCGTTCGAGCCCGAGCTGGCCGCCGAGGAAGATCGGGCGATCGAGATCGGCGTCGGTGAAGCCGTGATAATGCGGGCTGAGATCCGCGGGCAGATCGTTGCGGGCGAGGCCCAGCGGATCGAGGTCGGCGGCGAGATGGCCGCGCACCCGGTAGGTGCGGATCAACATCATCGCGCGGATCGAGTCGAGCGCGGCGGCCTCGACCGAAGCGGTGTCGACCGGCTGGGGCGCAGCGACCGCCACGGGCGCAGCGGGCTTGGCGCCGCCCTTGGCGGGCTTCGGCGCGGGTTCCATCTGGGTCGGGTCGAGCCCGGCCGTCAGCGCGTCGGTATCGGACAGCGGCCAGTTCGGCCGCGCCCAGCTCGGGCCCGACACGCCTTGCTCGACGCCCGCGAAATAATCGCCCCAGGTCGGATCGACCGCGGTCCGATCCTTCTGCCAGCGGCGATAGAGATCCTCCGCAAACGCCGGGCTTACCCCTGCGACGTCGAACTCTTGCCCTTCGAAACCCATGTCACCGTCCTTGGTAGTCCGGGCGTCTACGCGATTCGCCCGGACGTCCTTCTGTCAGCCGCGTCGGCCGCATGGTCGGCGCGTTGTAGTTAATCAGCCCTTAAGCAGCTGGGACAAAGTCGTCCCCAATTCGCTCGGGCTGGCCGCCACGCGGATACCCGCGCTTTCCATCGCCGCGATCTTGTCCTCGGCGCCGCCCTGGCCGCCCGACACGATCGCCCCGGCATGGCCCATGCGACGACCCGGCGGCGCAGTACGGCCCGCGATGAAGCCGACCATCGGCTTCTTGCGGCCGCGCTTGGCTTCGTCCTTGAGGAACTGCGCGGCTTCCTCTTCGGCCGAGCCACCGATCTCGCCGATCATGATGATCGACTTGGTGTCGTCGTCGGCCAGATAGAGCTCCAGCACGTCGATGAAATTGGTCCCGTTGACCGGATCGCCGCCGATGCCGACGGCCGAGGTCTGGCCGAGGCCCTCATTGGTGGTCTGAAACACGGCCTCATAGGTAAGCGTGCCCGAGCGCGAGACAACACCCACCGAGCCCTTGGAGAAGATCGAGCCCGGCATGATGCCGATCTTGCACTCGCCCGGCGTCATCACGCCCGGGCAGTTGGGCCCGATCAGCCGCGACTTGGAGCCGGTCAGCGCACGCTTGACCTTGACCATGTCGAGCACCGGAATGCCCTCGGTGATGCACACGATCAGCGGCACCTGCGCGTCGATCGCCTCGAGGATCGAGTCGGCGGCGAAGGGCGGCGG
>NZ_CALMAW010000058.1 GCF_937859915.1 uncultured Sphingomonas sp.
GGCCACGCCGGTCGATGACGCCGTCGCAGCGCCCGCGCCGCGCCGCGCCCGTCGCAAGAAGGTCGTCGAGGAGGCGCCTACGGCCGAGGAGCCGGTCGCCGCAGAGCCCGTCGCTGCCGCCCCGGAGGAGGCGCCTGCGCCGAAGCCGCGCCGCTCGCGTAAGAAGGTGGTGACGGCGGACGCACCCGCCGCGGAGGCGGAAGCCGCGCCCGTTGCGGCGCCGGTCGCAACGCCGATCGAGTCGGCGCCCGTGGCCGACGCTGCGCCCACCGACGGTGGCGATGCCGGCGAGGAGCAAGCCGACGACGGCACGCCGCGCCGTGGCTGGTGGCAGCGGACGTTCGGCGCCTGATCGATCGCCTGATCGTTCGGTTGTGATCCCCTCGGCCCGTTCGCGCGCATCCGCCTTCAGCGCGGGTTCAGCGGATCGGGCCGAGGGGACTATCGCGATCGCCACCGGGGCCCGATGCTTGTGAACCCTCTTCGCCCGTTCGTCCCGAGCCTGTCGAACGGCCGCTCTCTTTTTCGTGCGACGGCGCTCGAGCGAAACGGGCTTCGGCAAGCGCGGCCCGATCGCGGCCGTCGCCGACGCGATACGATCCGCGGCCTGTGCCGTGTCCTCATCGTCCTTGTCATGGGACTCCTGCTTACCGCGCGTCCGGCGCTAGCGCAGGACGACGAGCAGGTGCTGCGCGACACCGAGACCGAGGCCTTCTTCCACGACATTGCGACCCCGCTCGCCAAGGCAGCGGGGCTCGACACCAGCAAGGTGCAGGTGATCCTGCTGTCCGATCAGTCGATCAACGCCGGCGCCACCTCGGGCCAGCTGGTCGGCGTCAATGCCGGCACGATCTTCGCGGCCGACAATGTGCTCGAGCTGCAGGGCGTGATCGCGCACGAATTCGGCCATCTGGCCGGCGGCCATGTGCCGCTATCGGGCGACAATTACGGCAAGTTCGGCAAGATCAGCATCCTGTCGCTGCTCGCCGGCGTCGCGGCGATCGCGGCGGGTGCCCCCGAGGCGGGGATGGCGGTGATGGGCGCGGGCACGCAGGTCGCACAATCGAGCGCGCTCGCCTTCTCGCGGTCGCAGGAGGCCAGCGCGGACGCCGCCGGCGCCTCCTATCTTAAGGCCGCGCATCTGTCGGGCGCGGGCATGCTCAGCTTCTTCGGCAAGCTCAAGACCGAGGAATATCGGCTGTCGCCGGCCGACGAGGCGATCAACCCGTTCATGCAGGACCATCCGATGTCCGCCGAGCGCCAGCTGACGCTCGAGAAGGACGTCACCAGCTCGCCGTATTACCATGTGCCGGTCGACCCGGCGCTGCAGGCGCGCTTTCTCCGGATCAAGGCCAAGCTGCAGGGCTTCCTGCTCGATCCGACGACGGTGATGCGCAAATTTCCGGAGAGCGACCAGTCGGTGCCCGCCCATTATGCCCGCGCCTATGCCTGGCATCGCGGCGCCTATCCCGACAAGGCTGACCAGGAAGCCGACGCGCTGCTGCGCACCGCACCGCTGGATCCCTATTTCAACGAGCTCAAGGGCCAGATGCTGCTCGAAAACGGGCATCCCAAGGAGTCGCTCGCGCCGCTGCGCATCGCGGTCGCGCAGTCGAGCAGCGCGCCCCTGATCTCGGCGATGTTCGGCCATGCGCTGCTTGCCACCGACGATCCGAAGAACTTCGCCGAGGCGGAGCGCGTGCTCAAGGTCTCGGTCGACAAGGACCGCGAGGATCCGCTGGCCTGGTATGCGCTCGGCACCGTCTATGCGCAGCGCGGCGACGAGGTGCATGCGGCGCTCGCCACCGCAGAACGCTATGCGATGGGCGGCGACGACCGGCTGGCGCGGCAGAATGCCGAGCTCGCGATGCGCGGCCTGCCCGAGGGCAGTATCGACTATCTTCGTGCCGAGGACATTGCGGTGACCTCGCGCAACAATCTCGACGACAAGGTCAGGCACCGAAAATGAACGGCAGGAATCTAGCGGGCGGTCTCACCGCGGCGGCGGTGGGCGCGCTCATCGCCGTGGTCGCGGTGGAGGGATTCGATCGCGCGGGCGCGCCCGACCCGGCGGCGACCGGCGCGATCGTGCACAGCTATCTGCTCGATCATCCCGAGGTCATCACCGAGGCGATGGACCGCCTTCAGGACAAGCAGACCGGCGCGCTGATCGACGCGCACCGGACCGCGATCGAGACGCCGTTTGCGGGCGCGATCGCGGGCAACCCCAAGGGCGATGTCACGCTGGTCGAATATTTCGACTATGCCTGCGGCTATTGTCGCGCGACCGTCGGCGACGTCGACAAGCTGGTCGCCAGCGATCCGGGCGTGCGGGTCGTGTTCAAGGAGCTGCCGATCCTGTCGCCGTGGAGCGCCGACGCCGCCAAGCTCAGCTTGGTGGCAGCGCAAGCGGGCAAGTTCGTGGCCTTCCATCATGCGCTTTACGGCGCGGGGCCGCTCGATGCGGGCAAGGTGGCGCAGGCGGGCACAGCCGCGGGACTTGATGCGCACTCCGCCGACAGTCCGGCGATCGCCGCCGAGATCGCGACCAACCTCGAAACCGCGCGCGCGCTGCGGCTGTCGGGGACGCCGAGCTTCGTGGTGGGCAACCAGTTGCTCGCCGGCGCGGTCGGGTACCAGGGGCTCAAGGACGCGGTCGACAAGGCGCGAGCGGCGAAGAAGGCTTAGCCCGCTTCCCCTACATCCCAGGTGGCGTCAAACCGCCGGGTTCGGCAGCGCTTCCCCCGCGAAGAACGCCTTGAGATTGGCCACTAGCATCCCGGCCATCTTTTGCACCGCCTCCTGCGTCGCGCCGGCGGTGTGCGGGGTGAGCACCGTGTTCGGCACGTCCGCCCAGCGCGATGCCGCGGTCGGCTCGGATGCGAACACGTCGAGCGCCGCGCCGCCGAGCGTGCCATCCTTCAGGGCCGCAATCGCAGCGTCCTCGTCGACGAGCTGACCGCGGGCGACGTTGACGAGCAGGCCGTCCTGACCCAGCGCGGCGATCACCTCGGCCGAGATCAATCCGACATTGCCCGCATGCGCCCGTGCTGCGACGACGAGAATGTCGCTGTCCCTGGCCAGGTCGACGAGACCGTCGGCGCGCGGCCACGCGGCATCGGGCTTGGGAGTGGGGCCCCACCAGGCGACGTCCATCCGCATCGCCGCGCCCCGCCGTGCCACCGCGCGACCGATGCCACCGAGGCCGACGATCCCGAGCCGGGCGCCGCCGAGCGACCGCGTCAGCGTCTTGGCGCGGGCATGCCATTCGCCGGCGCGCAGCATCCGGTCGCCCGAGACGATCGCGCGGCGGTGCCCGACGATCAGCCCGATCGCATGATCGGCGACATCCTCGTCGTTCGCGTCCTGCGCGTGGCTGACCAGCAGGCCGCGCGCCGTCGCCCAGGCGACGTCGATCCCGTCATAGCCGACCGTGAAGCAGGCGATCAGCCCGAGCTTGGGCATTCGGTCGACCAGCGCGCGATCGACCGCGAATTCGCCCGCGACGATGATCGCGCGGACATCGGCGAGCTGCGCATCGGTCGGGTCGTCCCACAGCGACAGGACGGCATAGTGGCCGGCGAGCAGTGCGGCGATCGCCGCCAGATGCGGTTGCGCGACGAGGAGCGTGGGACGGTCGGTCATGCGTCGCATGTAGGGCGTCGCGGACGGCCGCGCCATTCTGTCTGCATAGCGTCATCTCCGACAAGACTGCTATCCCAGGCGACGCGCGCTACCGCATGCCGCAGTCAGGGCGAGCCAGGTCGGGATGTCGGCAGGGGCGCACGCGGCTCCTAGCCGACCCGATTCGCCAGCCATCCGTAGAGGAACGCCTCGTCCGCCGGCCGCTGTTCCGCGAGCGCGAGATAGCGTTCGCCCTGGAGCGCATCGAGCGCCTTGACCAGGACTGCCTGCGCGCCGGTCCTGCGTACGTGCAGGAACGCCTTCAACGCCGCGAGCGCGGCAGGATCGATCGCACCGGCGGCGGGGATGTCGCGATAGTCCGCGCCGCCGCGATTGAGCGCATTGAGCGCGCGGCGCAGGAAGCCGGCGGCCGTGCCGACCCCCATATTGACGCCGGTGTCGAACAGCTCGGCGGCGACCAGCGGCGCCACGGCCGCCACCTGATCGAGTCCGGGCGCTGTCCAATAGTCGGCGTGGTAGATCGCGACCGCGGTAACGCGCGGCAGCCGCGCCATCGCGCCGGTATAGCCGTGCGCATGCGCCACCGCCTGGGTGATGCCGAAGCAGGTCGGGCCGCCCTTGTCGGCCGGGTTGGCGACATAGCCGCCCTCGCGGGCTATCAGCTCGTCGATGAGGTCGGTCGGGTCCATCGCAAGGCTCCATCCAAGAGGAGCCGAATCAGATAACCAAAAAGGTTCGTGTAGGAAAACGTATTTTTGCGGAGATCCACGAATTTTCGATCCGCTTCCGAACGCCACGAGAAAGGCCGCCCCGATCGCGAGATCGAGGCGGCCTCTACGCGCCGGGTAGCGATCGAACGGTTAGGCGACCTGCGTTGCTGCCACATCCTGCGGATCGCGCAGCACATAGCCGCGGCCCCACACCGTCTCGATGTAATTCTCGCCTTCGCAGGCCAGCGACAGCTTCTTGCGCAGCTTGCAGATGAAGACGTCGATGATCTTGAGCTCGGGCTCGTCCATCCCGCCATAGAGGTGGTTGAGGAACATCTCCTTGGTCAGCGTCGTGCCCTTGCGCAGCGAGAGCAGCTCGAGCATCGCATATTCCTTGCCGGTCAGATGCACGCGGGCATTGTCGACCTCGACCGTCTTGGCGTCGAGATTGACCTGCAGCTTGCCGGTCTTGATCACCGACTGGCTGTGGCCCTTCGAGCGGCGCACGATCGCATGGATGCGCGCGACCAGCTCCTCGCGGTGGAACGGCTTGGTGACATAGTCGTCGGCACCGAAGCCGAGCGCCCGCACCTTGCTTTCCATCTCGGCGATGCCGGACAGGATCATCACCGGCGTCTGCACCTTGGCGACGCGCAGCTTCTTGAG
>NZ_CALMAW010000059.1:0-6303 GCF_937859915.1 uncultured Sphingomonas sp.
GCGAATCGGGAACCGTGCTCGCGACCG
Source organism: uncultured Sphingomonas sp. (assembly GCF_937859915.1). Lineage (GTDB taxonomy): Bacteria > Pseudomonadota > Alphaproteobacteria > Sphingomonadales > Sphingomonadaceae > Solisphingomonas. The sequence goes on from NZ_CALMAW010000059.1 coordinate 28, forward strand.
CCGACGCGTTCAACCGGATGGGCGAGGACGAGACCGCGGTCGACCTGATCGGCAACACCATCGCCAAGCATCCCACGGATGTCGGCCTGCGCATCGGCTATGCGCATGCATTGCTGGTGGTCGCGCAGGGCACGATGACGCCCGCGGTGGCGCTCGCCTTCGACCGCGCCGAGCAGATCGCGCCGGCCAACCCGGCCCCGCGCTATTTTCGCGGCCTGGCGCAGGTGGAGACCGGCGACATGGCGGGCGCCGAGCAGACGTGGCGCGCGCTCGATGCGAGCCTGCCCAAGGATTCGCTGTGGAAGGCGCCGCTGGAGAAGCGGCTCGAGCTGTTCGCGATGATGCGGGCCCGCGTCGCGCCCCGCTGAGCCGCCGGGCGTCTGTCGGCCGCCGACCGAGCCGTCGTCCTGACGGTACTCCAGGAAAGGACGATGCAAGGTCGTTTGGTAATATGAGATATTGTATCATGACTTCGAAAGTGCCACATGGCGGTCATGGCCAGCCGCTTTTCAAGGACATCGTCCGCCGCCCGCGAGGAGGCTCGCATCGGTCGTCTCGATCGCGTCGCGATCGCGCTGTCGAGCCTGTGCCTGGTGCATTGCGTCGCCACCGTCCTGCTGACCGCGGTCCTGGCCTCGGCGGGCGCTGCGCTCGCCAATCCGGCCTGGCATGAGGTCGGCTTCACCATCGCAATGCTGATCGGGGCGGTGGCGTTGGGACGCGGTTACGCCGCGCACCGAGACGCACGCCCGCTGCTGGTCGGCGGCGTCGGCCTTGCCTTGATGGGAGTCGGGCTGCTCGGCGCCGAGGGGCTGCCCGAAATCGCCGCGACCATGTCGGGCGTGGTGCTGCTCGCGCTGGCGCATCGCCGCAATGCGCATCGCGGCCATGCCCATGCTCTTGCCGCCGGGCACCGCGACGCCTAGCTTGGCCGGCATGGCACCGACGTCCGCCACGATCGCACGCCCGCACGATCATGCGCATCATCATGGCGCTGCGCTTGCCGAGGCGGCGCAAGCCGCACTCGAGGCGCGAGGCGAACAGTGGACGGCGCTGCGCGCCTCGGTGTTCGACGTGCTGCGTCGGCTCGAACGGCCCGCCTCTGCCTATGATGTGACCGAACAGCTCTCGACCGTGCAGGGGCGTCGAGTCGCCGCCAACAGCGTGTACCGGATCCTCGACCTGTTCGTCGCCTCGAACCTCGCGCAGCGGATCGAGAGCGCCAACGCCTATATCGCAAACCCGCATCCCGGCTGCCGCCACGACTGCATGTTCCTGGTCTGCGATCGCTGCGGGCAGGCGACCCATGTCGACGACGACGCGGTGACCGGCCGCGTGCGCGAGGCCGCCCAGCGCGCGGGATTTCTTCCTGAACGCCCGGTGATCGAGGTTCATGGTCAGTGCGCGGAGTGCAGCGCGGCCACACCGGTCTGATCGATCGCGATTAAGCTTTGTTCACGGTTCGACAGGACGGGCGGGTTGAAGTAAACAGCGCGGTCCAAGGAGATGTCTTTGTGTCCGAACGTCCTGTTACCCCGCTGCTCGATAAAATTGATATTCCAGCGGATTTGCGTCGCCTGAAGCCTGAACAGCTGCCCCAACTGGCGGATGAGCTGCGCGCCGAGATGATTTCCGCGGTGTCCGTCACCGGCGGTCATCTTGGCGCGGGCCTCGGCGTCGTCGAGCTGACCACCGCGATCCATTACGTGTTTGACACGCCGCGCGACCGGGTGATCTGGGACGTCGGCCACCAGGCCTATCCGCACAAGATCCTGACCGGTCGCCGCGACCGTATCCGTACCCTGCGCCAGGGCGGCGGACTGAGCGGCTTCACGCAGCGCGCCGAAAGCGAATATGATCCGTTCGGCGCGGCGCATTCGTCGACCTCGATCTCGGCGGCGATCGGGTTCGCGGTCGCGAACAAACTCGCCAAGCAGCCCGGCAAAGCGATCGCGGTGATCGGCGACGGCGCGATGTCGGCGGGCATGGCCTATGAGGCGATGAACAACGCCGAGGCTGCCGGCAACCGGCTGGTGGTGATCCTCAACGACAATGACATGTCGATCGCGCCCCCGGTCGGCGGTCTCTCCGCCTATCTTGCGCGGATGGTCTCGAGCGGTCCGTTCCTCGGCCTGCGCGACGTGCTCAAGCGATTCGCCAACCGCCTGCCGCGCCCGCTCGCCGACGCCGCGCGCAAGACCGACGAGTTCGCCCGCGGCATGACGATGGGCGGCACGCTGTTCGAGGAACTCGGCTTCTATTATGTCGGGCCGATCGACGGCCACAATCTCGACCATATGATCCCGATCCTCGAGAATGTCCGCGACGCGGCGCAGGGGCCGATCCTCGTCCATGTCGTCACCAAGAAGGGGCATGGATATGCGCCGGCCGAGGCGGCGGCGGACAAATATCACGGTGTCCAGAAGTTCGACGTCGTGACGGGCGTGCAGGCCAAGGCCGAACCTGGCCCGCCGAGCTACACCGGCGTGTTCGCCAATGCCTTGCTCGCCGAGGCGCAACGCGATCCCACGATCGTCGCGATCACCGCGGCGATGCCCACGGGCACCGGGCTCGACAAGTTCCAGAAGGCGTTCCCCGAGCGGCTGTTCGATGTCGGCATTGCCGAGCAGCATGCGGTGACCTTCGCCGCGGGGCTGGCGGCACAGGGGCAGCGTCCCTTCTGCGCGATCTATTCGACCTTCCTGCAGCGCGCCTACGATCAGGTCGTTCACGACGTCGCGATCCAGAATCTGCCGGTGCGGTTCGCGATTGATCGCGCGGGTCTGGTCGGCGCCGACGGCTCGACCCACGCCGGCTCGTTCGACGTGACCTATCTCGCGACGCTGCCGAACATGGTGGTGATGGCGGCCGCGGACGAGGCGGAGCTCGTCCATATGGTGCACACCGCCGCGCTGTATGACGACGGCCCGATCGCGCTGCGCTATCCGCGCGGCAACGGCACCGGCGTGGCGCTGCCCACGGTCCCGGAAAAGCTCGAGATCGGCAAGGGCCGGATCATCCGCGAGGGCAAGAAGGTCGCGATCCTGTCGCTCGGCACGCGGCTGGAGGAAGCGCTCAAGGCGGCCGAGCGGCTCGAGGCGCAGGGGCTGTCGACGACGGTGGCCGATCTGCGCTTCGCCAAGCCGCTCGACAGCGCGCTGATCCGCAAGCTGTGCGCGAGCCACGAGGTGGTGGTGACCGTCGAGGAGGGCGCGATCGGCGGGCTCGGCGCGCATGTGCTGACGCTGGCGTCGGATGACGGGCTGCTCGATACGGGGCTCAAGATCCGCACCTTGCGGCTGCCCGATATCTTCCAGGCGCATGACAAGCCCGAGAAACAATATGCCGAGGCGGGACTCGACGCCGAGGGCATCGTCGGCGCGGTCAAGATGGCGCTGCGGCACAATTCGGTCGGTGTCGTCGGCGAGGTGCGGGCCTAGCGGCGCGGAGGGGGGCGTCCGCGTCAGTGCGCCCCCTGACGAGCGTTCGCGGGTGGCGCGACGCGCCGAAACCGGTGGGCGCGTTCGTTGCCGCGCCGGCGGCGACGGGGCATACTCCCTACGGTGCAGATCTGTCGCGCCCATGTGGCCCAGACATGCGAAAGCCGCCGAGGCGGCGCCGCGGCGGCTGGGGCATGTCGGCGGCGCGGACGGCGGGGACCGTTGCGCCAGCGAACATCAACGCCTCAGTGGATGAGGATCGTGCCGATCGCGAGCGTCTGTGCGCCGACAATCATCGCGAGCATCGCCGCGGTTTCCAGAATGCGCATATATCTGTCCTTATCGAGCCGCGCGCTCGGCGTCCGAGTGGGTTGTTTCCCTGCGGCGAAAGGAGAGATATGCGCGACGAAACATTGTTTCAAGTGACGGACATGAACCTTCTATTGCGAAAAACGCAATTGGGATCCGTCCTTCGCGGAAGCGAGCCGGCATGAGCAAAGTCCGTGCCGATCAGCTGCTTGCGGATCGCGGCCTCGCCGAAAGCCGCACGCGCGCGCAGGCGCTGATTCTGGCGGGTCTGGTCTATTCGGGCGACCGCAAGGTCGACAAGGCGGGGCAGCAATTGCCCGACGACGCGCCGCTCAGCGTCAAGGGGCGGGATCATCCCTGGGTGTCGCGCGGCGGGCTCAAGCTTGATCACGCGCTCGCCCATTTCGATTGGGACGTCGCGGGGCTGATGGCGATCGACGTCGGGTCGTCGACTGGGGGTTTCACCGATGTGCTGCTCGCGCGGGGTGCGGCTAAGGTCTTCGCGGTCGATGTCGGGCACGGGCAATTGGCGTGGAAGCTGCGCGAGGATCCCCGCGTCGTCGTGCTCGAGCGCACCAATGCACGCCATCTCACCACAGACCAGATTCCCGAACTGATCGACTTGGTCGTGTGCGATGCGAGCTTCATCGCGCTGTCGAAGGTGCTGCCGGCCGCGCTTGCGCTGGCGCGCCCCGGCGCGCGCCTTGCCGCGCTGATCAAGCCGCAGTTCGAAGCCGGGCGCGACGAGGTCGGCAAAGGTGGCGTGGTCCGCGACCCGGCGGTTCACCAAGCCGTCTGCGACGATGTCGTCGCATGGTTGGGCGCGGCCGGCTGGCGGGTCGCGGGCGTCGTGCCGAGCCCGATCACAGGCCCGGAAGGCAATATCGAGTTCCTTGTAGCCGCAATGAAACACTCGCCGCACAATGACGTCGATACAGGCGGTTGACGCGGGGCCGCAAGTCGATACCCCTGCGCCTCCAACTTCGGGCCCGTGGGGTAAATGAATGAGCCAAATAGCGTCGCGGGGTCAGTTGCGGATGTCGTTCGTGCGGGTCGCATTGGTTACGGTGCCACCCATTTTGTTGCTGGGGATCCTGTCCGGAGCGGTTGCGGGATCGGGGTCGTCCAATCCGTGGTTTGCAAGTCTTGTCAAACCATCGATCATGCCGCCGGACTGGGCATTCCCTCTCGTCTGGACATTGCTCTACATCGTGATCGGCCTGGCGCTGGCGATGATCGTCGCAGCGCGCGGCGCCGGCGGGCGCTCGATCGGGCTCGCGCTGTTCGCGGTTCAATTCATCCTCAATCTCGCCTGGGCACCGGTGTTCTTCGCCGGGCACGCGATCGGGGCGGCCTTTGCGATCATCCTGCTGATGATCGTGACGACGATCGCCACGATTCTGGCCTTCGCGCGCGTCCGCCAAGGGGCCGCCCTGCTGATGCTGCCCTATCTGGCTTGGATCTGCTTCGCTGCATTCCTCACCCATTCGATCGAGACGCTCAATCCGGGCGGCCAGGCGCTTGCGCCTGCGCAATCGAGTGCCCAAGTGCAGCTCTGATCGATTACAGGACAATCAGCATGCAATCCGAGAACCGCTTTTTCGACGACCTGGTGAAGCTGATGAACGGCGTTGCCGGCACCGTCGCGGGCGCCGGTCGCGAAGCCGAGAGTCAGATGCGCGAGAAGATGAAGGGCGTGTTCGGCGGGATGGACTTCGTCTCGCGCGAAGAGTTCGACGCGGTCAAGGCGATGGCCGCGGCCGCGCGCGACGAGGCGGACGCGCTCAAGGCGCGGCTCGACGCGATCGAGGGGCGCCTGCACGAGACCGGTGCGCCGACATCCGACACGCCGCCGACCGCGATCTGAGGGTTCTCCACAGCTTTGTCGCCCCGGGCCTTGCCGCGCCGCCGCGCGGAAGGCAGAACTTGGCCCGCGGCGAGTGCTGCGCTAGGGGCGGCCAATGACACTCGATGATCTCGAGGATGCGCGCGGAGAGGCGACGCCCCCGATCGACATGCTGGAAAGCTATTTCCAGGCGCACGGCTGGGCGTGCGAACGCCTCGGCGAGGATGAGGTCACCGCGACCGTCCAGGGCAGCTGGACGCAATATGAGCTGCGCGGCGTCTGGCGGCCCGAGGATCGCGTGCTGCAGTTCTTGGCGCTGCCCGACATCCGCGTACCGGCCGACAAGCGCATCGCGATCTACGAGACGATCGGGCTGATCAACGAACAGCTTTGGCTCGGTCATTTCGAGCTCTGGGCCGCATCCGGCCTTGCGCTCTATCGCAACGCCTCGCTGATCGAGGGTGATGGCGAGAGCGTGCTCAGCCTCGACCAGGCCGAGACGCTGATCGAGACCGCGATCGACGAATGCGACCGCTTCTACCCGGTGTTCCAGTTCGTGCTGTGGGGCGACAAGAGCCCGGTCGACGCGATTGCGTCCGCCCTGATCGAGACGCGGGGCGAGGCGTGACGGTGGCCGCCGAGGCGGTCGCCGGCGACGGGCCGATCTAGCTCGCGGGCGCC
>NZ_CALMAW010000059.1:6313-16677 GCF_937859915.1 uncultured Sphingomonas sp.
CATGAGCTTTCCCGCGGGGCCGTTATGGCTGATCGGTTGCGGCAACATGGGCGGGGCGATGCTCCGCGGCTGGCTCAGCGAAGGGATCGCACCCGCGCGCATCACGGTGATCCGCCCGTCGGGTGCCCCGGTCGCCGACGGTGTCGCAGTCCATACCGCGCCGCCGCCTGGTGGCGAGATGCCGGCGGTGCTGGTGCTGGCGATGAAGCCCCAGAAGCTCGACGAGGCGGTGCCTGCGCTCGCGCCGCTGGTCGGTGCGGGGACGCTGCTTGTCTCGGTGCTCGCCGGCGTCGAGATCGCCTCGCTGGCGCACCGCTTCCCTTCGCACCGCGCCATTGTGCGTGTCATGCCCAATACCCCCGTCGCGATCGGCGAGGGCGTGCTGCTGCTGCACGCCGGGGAGGCGGGTGCCGATGTGCGCGCCGAGACCGAGGCTCTGGTCCGGCCGCTCGGCGCGATCGAGTGGATCGCCGACGAGGCGCTGTTCGGCGCCGCGAGCGCGCTTTCGGGCTGCGGGCCCGCCTTTCTGTTCCGCTTCGTCGATGCGATGGCGCAGGCGGGAAGGGCGCTGGGTCTGCCGGACGACCAGGCGGCGCGGCTGGCGCTCGCCACGGTCGAGGGGGCGGCCCGGCTTGCCGGCCAATCGAATGAGAGCCCCTCGCGGCTCGCCGATCGCGTTGCGAGCCCGGGCGGGTCGACCCGCGCTGGGCTAGACGTGATCGACGACGGCGCCGCGCTCGTGGCGCTGATGACCCGCGTGCTCGCGGCCTCGGCGAGACGCAATGCAGAGATGGCGGCGGCGGCGCGTTGACCGCGATGTCGGGCGTTGATGCGACCAGGATGCGGCTCGAACGCGCGACCGCGACCGACATCCCGCTCGTCGTTGCGCTGATGAATCGCGCATTTCGCGGCAAAGGCGCGGTGCCCAGCTGGAATAGCGAGGCTGCCTATATCGACGGCGACCGCACCAGCGTCACGCTGATCGAGGCCGATCTCGCGCTGAAGCCCGATGCGCGCCTGCTGGTCGTGCGCCGCGACGACGCGTCGCCGTTCGCCAGCGTCTGGCTCGAGCCGCTGGGGCACGCGAGCTGGTATCTGGGCGCGCTGACCGTCGATCCCGCGATCCAGAATGGCGGCATCGGCGACCGGTTGCTCACCGCATCGGAGGCTTGGGTGCGCAGCCGGGGGGGAGACAGGATACGGATGACCGTCGTCAACGTCCGCGACGGCCTGATCGCCTGGTATCTACGCCGCGGCTATCGGCGCACAGGCGAGACCGAACCTTTCCCCTATGACGACAGCCGCTTCGGCGTGCCGTTGCGCGACGACCTGCATTTCGTCGTGCTCGACAAGCCGCTTGGCGGCGCCTGAGCGCTAGCTGCGAAGCTTCGCCAGCATCGGCCGCTCGGCGGCTGGCACCAAGCCCTCGAGCACCAGCCAGAAACCCGCCACCGCGGCCGGCCCCGCGTCGACATAGGCGGCCGACAGCCGCGCGCGCAACATCTCGAACAACGCGCTCTCGAGCGCCTGCCCCGCGTTGGTCAGCCGCAATAGACGCTGCCGACGATCGTCGCGTCCCGTGCGCGTCTCGATCAGGCCGCGCGTCGACAATTCCGTAATCACCCGCCCCAGCGACTGTTTGGTGATGCCCAGCAGCGTCAGCAGCGCGCTCACGGTCAGATCGGGTTGGCGCGCGATGAAATACAGCGCGCGGTGGTGGGCGCGGCCCAGACCTTCGGCGGCCAGCCGCTCGTCGATCGCGCCGAGCAACCGGCCATAGCCGAAGTGCATCAGCTCGATACCGCGACGAATCTCGGCTTCGCGCAGGAAGAGCGGGGAGGCGGGGCTCGACGGGGCGGCCATGTTGACCCGCCTACCCCCGCTGCCTAGGCGGGGGCAAGCGCGGCATCGCGTCGCGATGCGCGGGGACCGCCTGTATGCCGACAGCCATCACTGCGCTACCGCGCCGCGTCGCCGCCATCATTTTCGACATGGACGGAACGCTGCTCGACACCGAGGCGGTGCATCGGACCGCGATGCGCGCCGCCGCGGATGCGATCGGCCAAGACTTTCCCGACGCGCTGTTCCTGGATCTGGTCGGCGTGCATCGGGAAGAGAATAGCCGGACGTTGCGGGACCATTTCGGCGAGCATTTCCCGATCGAGGCCTTCTACGCCGATGCCGACGCGCGGTTCGAGGCGCTGTGGCGCGCCGGTACGCCGCTGCGTCCGGGTGCGCGCGACACGCTCGAATGGTTGGCGGACCGTGAGATGCCGATGGCGATCGCGACCTCGACGACGAGCCCGGCCGCCGAGGAGCGCCTCGCTCATGCCGGCCTCGCGCGCTTTTTCGCCACGGTGGTGACGCGCAGCGCTGTCGAACGGCCCAAGCCCGACCCCGAGGCCTATCTGCTCGCCGCGCGGCGGCTGGGCGTCGATCCGCGCGACTGCATCGCGGTCGAGGATTCGCCCAATGGCCTGCGCGCGGCGGCAGCGGCGCGCATGATGGCGCTGCTCGTCCCAGATCTGGTGCCCCCGAGCGCGGACGCGGCATCGCTGGCGCACGCCATCCTTCCGGACCTCGCCGCGATCCGGGCGCTGATCGAGTCTGCGCCTGCGATGTGACGCGCGGCACGCATCGGGCTTTCCTCGCGCGCAAAGCCCCGCTAAGGACCGGCCGGCCTTGGGGCGTCGCCAAGCGGTAAGGCACCGGCTTTTGATGCCGGCATTCGCAGGTTCGATCCCTGCCGCCCCAGCCAATGCTCCGCTATCGCCGCGCAAGTCGCGAGCGGAATGCCGAGCCGCGCGATGAACGCGGGTTGTCGCTACTGTCATATGGTTAATTAGTCCGTAACCATCATAATATAGGCGCGCCGGAACCGCGCCGTTCTACCAATAGTTCTGTGACCATGCGGCATAGCGAAGTGTTGCTTCGTTTTAGCCGCGCCCGGCGCCGATATTTTATTGGGACCCGTGCCGTCAGCCAGAGAGGAACGCAGCCATGTCCATCAACACCGATATCTCGAAGCTGGACGACCTGATCGTCACCGTGATCGACAGCGTCAAAGGCTATGATCATGCCGCAGACCATGCCGATGCTGGCGGATATGCCGATCTGTTCACGTCGCTCGCGGCCGAACGCCGGCAGGTGGTGACGGTGTTGCAGGATCAGAGCCGTGCGCTCGGCGGTACCCCCGGCGACTTCGGTTCGGCGGCCGCCACGCTGCATCGCGGTTTCGAAGATCTGCGTCGCGCGCTTGGCGGCGGCGACGAGGCGATCATCAAGGAGATCGAGCGCGGCGAGAATTATCTTCAGGAAGAGTTCGAACGCGCCATCGGAGATGACGCCGTGTCGCCCGAGACGTGCGTCATCATCGAGCGCTGCTATGTCGCGGTCCAGCGGGGGCATGATGAAGTCCGCCAGCTCAAGCATCGTCTCACGGCGGTCAGCTGAGGCCGCCGATCGCGCGCCCCCCGGCGCGAAGCAGGGAAGGGCGACCCGCCGGTTTTGATGCCGGGTCGCCCGGACGCTTCCAGTCTGCCGGCCCGAGCGAGCCGGCGCTGGTGCCGCTAGGATCGCCAACATCCCCGCGCTACCGTCTGCAGCCAACCGATTCGGAGCTGCATGCCATGCGCCTTCTGCTGTTCGCCGCCCTGAGCCTCGCGACGCCGGCGGTGGGTCAAGCCTTGCCCGCCGCGCTGGCGGCCGACCCGCCACGCGATGCGGCGCATCCGGCGCGACTCGAGCAGATCCGATATCCGACCGATGGCGTCGACGTGCCCGCCCGGCTGTTCGTCGCCTCCGGCGCGGGCGTGCATCCGACGGTGCTGCTGCTCCACGGCTTTCCCGGCACGGAGCTCAACCTCGATCTCGCACGCGTGCTGCAGCGGGCCGGCTGGAACGTGCTTGCGATCCACTATCGCGGCGTCTGGGGTGCGCCGGGATCGTTCAGCTTCAGCCATACGGTCGCGGACGCGCATGCCGCGCTGGCGTGGCTGCGGTCGCCGGCGGCGGCGGCATACGGGGTGGATCCGAAGCGGATCGTCGCGGTCGGCCACAGCATGGGCGGCTTCGATACGGTGATGCTCGGCGACGACAGGGCGCTCGCCGGCTACGTCCTGATCTCGGCCGCGAATATGGCCTCAAGCGCGCAGGCCGCCGGCTGGAGTGCCGCGAAACGCGCCGACTTCGCCGACGAAGCCAGCTACACCAATGCCAGTGTCGACCAGCTTGCCGCCGACGCGCAGGCGCATGCGGCGGAATGGAATTGGGCCAAGCGTGCCGCGATGATGGCCGGTCGTCCGGTCTTGGTGCTGACCTCGGACGATGGTCTGGCAGCCGACGGCGACGCCGTCGTTGCGGCGATCCGCAAGGCTGGCGGTCCCGGGGCGACCGCCGTGCATATGACCACCGACCATAGCTATAATGATCACCGCGTCGCGCTTGCGACGACGATCGCGCAGTGGCTCAGCGCGAGCCTCCCGCAGCGATAGCATTGTCGCGAACGCGCGGACGGAAAGGCCGAGGCGGTCACCGCGAGCGTCGCTACCGCGGCGAGCATCGCATTGGCCCCGCTACGGTCGCTCCCACCAGTCACCGAGGATGCGGCCCGGCCCAGGAGAACGGAAAGGCACGAGGCGGATCGCGCGGTACCCACGGATTGTCGAGCCGGTCTAAAGCGTACGCACGACGTCGGCGGCAAGGCTTGCCAAGCTTGCCAGGCGTGCCTTGGCCGGATCATGACTGTCCGCCTGCGCGATGATGAAGGCGACATCGGGCAGCCGCGGCAGCAGGTCGCCGAGCAAGGGCTGGGCCTTGAGGAAGATCGCGGTGCGGCAGGTGATGCCCAGCCCAGCCTCTACCGCGGCGCGCATCGTCGACAGATTGGGGGTCTCGACCGCGATCCGATACGGGCGTCCTGCGCGCTGGAGGCTGGTGATCGCGGCGTCGCGGAAGCGGCACGGTGTCTCGAGCACCGCCAGCGGCACGACCTCGCGTTCCGCCAAGCGCTGCTCGCCGAACCAGGCCATCGGCGCGACACGGATCGCTGCGGGATCGTCGGCCGCGGCATAGCCTAGGATGATATCGAGCTGGCTGCGGCCCAGCATCGCCAGCAGTTCGGCGGTGCCTGCGACGCGCGCAAAAATCTGCGTGTCGGGGTGCAGCGCCGAGAAATGCGCAAGCACGCCGGTAAGCAGTGTATCAGCGAAATCCTGGACCATGCCGATGCGCACCGGCCCCGAGAACAAACCGGCGCTGATTGCGTGAAGCGCCTCGTCGTGCAGGCTGAGCACGCGGCGCGCATAGTCGAGTAGCAGCGTGCCCGAGGCGGTCAGCGCCAGCCGCCGCCCTTCACGCGTAAACAAGGGCTGCTGGACCAGTTCCTCGAGCCGCTTGATCTGCAGGCTGAGCGCGGATTGCGACAGGAACACCTGGTCTGCCGCATTGAGCATCGTGCCGGCGTCGACGATCGCGACGAAGCTGCGGAGCAGCGTGGTGGGCAGGTTCACGGACATGTGCATTGTCTATTCAACGAATAGGGTATGACCAGCGTGCTTCGGCTTGTCCCCGGGCAAGGCTTTCTATCGGTGGCGATCCTGCGTCGCCAGAATCCCGCATTATCAAGGTGTCGATCGGTACCTAGGCGCCGGTATAGGGATTGCTCATGGGTACAACAGAATATCTCAATTGATTGGACGCCGCATCGCGGGCCCTTTCGCGTGGCAGCACCGAATGAGGAATGGCCATGCAGAGATCGGGCGCCGGATGGGCATATCAGTTGAAGGGCGCGCGCTGGCTGTCGCCGATCGTGCTTCTGCTGCTGTGGGAATTGGGATCGCGGGCCGGCCTGATCCCCGAGCGCACGCTGGCGGCGCCCTCGTCGGTGATCGCGACATTGCTCGGCATGATCCAGTCGGGCGAGCTGCTGCGCAACCTGCTCGTGTCGTTCGGGCGGGCCGCGATCGGACTGGCGATCGGTGTGACGATCGGGACGGTGCTGGCGCTGGTCGCCGGCCTGTCGCGTTCGGGTGATGCCGCGATCGATCCGGTCATGCAGATCAAGCGGACGATCCCGGTGGTGGCATTGTCGCCGCTGTTCATCGTCTGGTTCGGGATCGGCGAGACGCCCAAGATCGCGCTGATCGCCTTCGCGACGATTTTCCCGGTCTATCTCAACCTCTATCAGGGCATTCGCGGCATCGACGTCAGGCTGGTCGATGCCGCGCGCAGCTTCGGGCTGAGCCAGGCCGAGCTGATCCGTCACGTCATCCTGCCCGGCGCGCTGCCGTCCTTCCTGACCGGGCTGCGCTATGCGCTGTCGATCGCGGTGATCCTGCTGGTCATTGCCGAGCAGATCAACGCCTCGTCCGGACTCGGCTTTCTCATCAACAACGCGCGTGACTTCATGCGCACCGACATCATCGTCGTGTGCCTGATGGTCTACGCGATCCTCGGCCTCGGCGCCGATCTCATCGTCCGCGCGGTCGAGACGCGCGCGCTCGCCTGGCGACCCAATCTGGTGGAGGCTCGGTCATGAGCGAAGTCCTGCGTATCCCGCTGGCCGCGGTCCCGACGCCGCGCCCTGAACCCGTCGTCCGGCTTGCCAATTTCACGCGCAGCTTCGGCGACACCAGCGTGATCCGGAACCTCGATCTCGCGATCGCGCCGGGCGAGTTCGTCGCGCTGCTCGGCCGATCGGGATCGGGCAAGACGACGCTGCTGCGCACGCTCGCCGGGCTCGACGACGTCCAGGGGCAGGATGTGCGCGTGCCCGCCTCGCGCGCCACCGTGTTCCAGGACGCGCGGCTGCTGCCGTGGAAGAAGGTCTGGCAGAATGTCGCGCTCGGTCTGCGCGGCGGGGCGCCTCGGCATCATGCCGAGCAGGCGCTGCGCGAGGTCGGGCTCGACCATCGGCTCGCTGCCTGGCCGCTGACGCTGTCGGGCGGCGAGGCGCAGCGCGCCGCGCTCGCCCGCGCGCTCGTCCGCAAGCCCGAACTGCTGTTGCTCGACGAGCCGTTCGCGGCGCTCGACGCGCTGACCCGGATCAAGATGCACGCGCTGGTGCTGGCGCTGTGGCGCGCGCATCAGCCCGCGGTGCTGCTGGTGACGCACGACGTCGAGGAGGCGATGGCGCTCGCCGACCGTATCCTCGTGCTCGACAAGGGGCAGGTCGCCGCCGAGGAGCGGATCACCGCGGTGCGCGGCCATCGCGGCGGCGTCGTCCGCACGCTGCGCGCGAAGCTGCTCGGTCATCTTGGACTTGAAGTCGGCGACGGCGTCTATGCCGATCTCATCGGGCGCGAGCACTGACATGGCGAGCGCCTCTCCCTTCGCCTTGCCGCGCCCGGCCGGCACCGCGCGCCTGCGCGACTTCGTCACGGACTTCGGCGCTCTGCTCGACCGGCGCGACGATGAGGCGACGATCCTCGCCGAAGGCGGGATCCTGCTCGCCGATCTTGTCGCCGACGACGATTGGCTACCCGACGCCTATGCCGTCCCCGATCCGGCGCGCTACCGCCAATATCTGCTCCATTGCGACAGCCGCGAGCGTTTCTCGGTGGTGAGCTTCGTGTAAGGGCCGGGGCAGGCGACGCCGATCCACGACCACCGCGTCTGGGGCCTGGTCGGCGTGCTGCGCGGGGCCGAGATATCCGAACGGTTCGCGCAATCGGCGAACGGCACGTTGCGCCGCCTCGGCGAGGGCCGGATCGACGCCGGCCAGATCGATCCGGTCTCGCCGCGCCTGGGCGACATCCACCGCGTCAGCAACGCGCATGCCGATCGCGTGTCGATCAGCATCCATGTCTATGGCGCCAATATCGGCGCGGTCGAGCGCGCGACCTACGACGCCGCCGGCACGCCGAAACGCTTCATCTCGGGCTATGCGAACGACACGCTGCCCAACATCTGGGACCGCTTGCGATGACCCGCGCCACGACCCCGCAGGCGGTGCGCCGCGCCCTGCTGCTGCGTCGCGAGATCGCGCTGCTCGATCTGCGCGACGAGGCGCGGTTCGCGACCGCGCATCCGCTGTTCGCGGCCAATCTCGCCCATGACCGGATCGATCTCGAGGCCGAGGCGCGGCTGCCGCGCAAGGACGTGCCGATCGTGCTCTACGACGATGGCGAGGGTCTGGTTGCCGAGGCGGCGGCGCGACTGGCGGCGCTCGGCTATGCCGACATCACCGGCCTCGAAGGTGGTCTCTCCGGCTGGCGTGCCGCCGGCTACGAGCTGTTCCAGGACGTCAACAGCTATTCCAAGGCGTTCGGCGAACTGGTCGAGGCGCGGCGGCACACGCCGTCACTGGTAGCCGGAGACGTCGCCGCGCTGATCGAGGAAAAGGCCGACATTGCGATCCTCGATGCGCGCCGCTTCGAGGAATATGCGACGATGAACATTCCGGGCTCGACCAGCGTCCCCGGCGCCGAACTGGTGCTCCGCGCCCGCGACGTGGCGCCCGATCCCGACACCCTGATCATCGTCAACTGCGCCGGGCGCACGCGTTCGATCATCGGCACGCAGTCGCTGATCAATGCCGGGGTGCCCAACCGAGTCGTCGCGCTGCGCAACGGCACGATCGGCTGGACGCTCGCAGGGCAGGCGCTCCAGCACGGGGCCGATCGCCGCGCTGCGCCCGGTACGGCCGACGAGGCGCGGGCAAAGGCGCGCGCCGTCGCCTATAGAGCCGGCGTCCGCCACATCACGCCCGACGACGCAGCGGTGCTCGCCACCGATAGCCCGCGCACCCTCTACCGCTTCGATGTCCGTTCCTCAAAAGACTATGCCGCCGGCCACATCGCGGGCTTCCGCCATTATCCCGGTGGCCAGCTCGTCCAGGAGACCGACATGGCGGCGCCCGTCCGCGGCGCGCGCCTCCTGCTCGCCGACGACATCGGCGTGCGCGCGGACATGACTGCCTCCTGGCTCAGCCAGATGGGCTGGGAGGTCTATGTGCTCGCGGGCGGCTTCGACGGCGCGCTCGAGACCGGCGCGCCGCCCGCGATCCCGCCGCCCGATCCCGCGCATCGCTACAAGCGTCCCTATGAGGGCACCGATAACGCGGCGGCGGCGATGCAGGCCTATCTCGACTGGGAATATGGCCTCGTCGACCAACTCGCCCGCGACGCCACCCACGGCTTCTTCGTCATCTGATCTTTTCGACCCCAGCAGGAGATATTCCATGCCCGTCAAGTTCATCGGCTATATCGGCTTCAACGACACCTCCGAGATCCACGGCGCGACGCGCGTCCGCGCGCTCGACAAAGCCTATGTCGAGGCGGCGGCCAAGGCGCAGGAGAAAGGCGGTTTCGACCGCGTCTTGATCCCGTTCGGATCGAACACGCCCGAAAGCCAGATCGTCGCCGCGCACGCCGCCGCGATCACATCGTCTCTCGGTTTCCTGATCGCGCACCGTCCCGGCTTCACCCAGCCGACCGTCGCAGCGCGCCAGCTCGCCACGCTCGACCAGCTGTCGGGCGGCCGCGTCGCGGTCCACATCATCACCGGCGGTGCCGATGCCGAAATGGCGCGCGACGGCGACCATTCGGTCAAGGATGATCGCTATGCGCGCACCGACGAATATCTGACCATCCTCAAGCAGGAATGGTCGGCGGAGGCCCCGTTCGATCATGCCGGGCGCTTCTACAATGTGATCCAGGGGTTCAGCGCGGTGAAGCCGACCAACCTGCCGATCTTCTTCGGCGGTTCGTCGCCCGCAGCACTCGACGTCGCCGGCCGCCATGCCGATGTCTATGCGCTGTGGGGCGAGACGCAGGCGCAGGTCCGCGAGGCGGTGTCGACGATCCGCGCGTCGGCGGCGCGTTACGGCCGGCGCCCGGGCTTCTCGCTGTCGCTGCGCCCGGTGATCGCGAACACCGAGGAGGCGGCGTGGAAGAAGGCCGACGCGATCGTCGAGCGGGTCCGCGACCTGCGCGCCTCGGCGGGAGCGGCGACCGAAGGCCATGCGCCGCCCAATGCCGGCTCGCAGCGCCTGCTCGAGGCTGCCAAGGCCGGCTACCGCGCCGATACGCGGCTATGGACCGGGCTGGCGGCGGTGGCCGGCGCGCAGGGCAATTCGACGGGACTGGTCGGCACGCCCGAACAGGTCGCCGACGCGCTGCTCGATTATTATGATCTCGGCATCGATCATTTCCTGATCCGCGGTTTCGAGCCGCTCGCCGACGCGATCGACTATGGCGACCAGCTGCTCCCGCTCGTCCACGCGCTGGTCGCCGCGCGCGACGCCGAACCCAAGCGGGCCGCCGGATGAGCGAGAATCTCTGGGCCGAGGCGGCGGGCGAGCGCGCGGCACCCCCGCCGCCGCCCGTCGAGCGGCGCCCCCGGCGCTGGCCGCTGCTCGTCAT
>NZ_CALMAW010000060.1 GCF_937859915.1 uncultured Sphingomonas sp.
ACGTGACTGCCGCCGCTCACCACCCAAAATCCCACCTACGCAGAGCTTCCCTAGACCGCGCGCAGAATGCCCGATTGTCGGCGATCGAAGATAGCGTTGTCAGCCTCCCGCCGCCCGCAATAGCCCGCTACGCCTGCTCCATCGATTGTGATGCGACGCTGTTGCCGAACGAACAGATTGGCGGACGGCTCATACGGAGAGAGTGACGATGGCGACGCTGGCAATGGATACGGACGCTCCGCGCGAAGCGGCTGCACGCACGCGCCATCTTGCGCTGCTCGCCTGGGTTGAAGAGATCGCCGCGATCACCAAGCCGGCCGCGATCCGCTGGTGTGACGGCTCGCAGGCCGAATGGGACGACCTGACCGCGCAGATGGTCGCTGCGGGCACCTTCACCCAACTCGATCCGAGCAAGCGTCCCAACAGCTTCTACGCGCGCTCCGATCCCCGTGATGTCGCGCGCGTCGAGAGCCGCACCTTTATCTGCTCGGAAGAGGCGGTCGATGCCGGCACCACCAACAATTGGCGCGACCCCGCCGAGATGCGTGCGACGCTGGAACCGCTGTTCGACGGCTGCATGGCGGGCCGCACCATGTATGTCGTGCCCTATTGCATGGGCCCGATCGGCTCCGACAAGAGCGCGATCGGCGTCGAGCTGACCGACAGCCCCTATGTCGTCGTCTCGATGAAGATCATGACGCGCATGGGTGCCCAGGCGCTCGACATGCTCGGCGACGACGGCTTCTTCGTGAAGTGCATCCACACCGTCGGCATGCCGCTGGCCGAAGGCCAGGCCGACGTCGCCTGGCCGTGCAACGACGACAAGTACATCGTCCATTATCCCGAGACGCGCGAGATCTGGTCCTATGGCTCGGGCTATGGCGGGAACGCGCTGCTCGGCAAGAAATGCTTCGCGCTGCGCATCGCCAGCGTCATGGCGCGCGACGGCGGTTGGCTCGCCGAGCATATGCTGATCCTCAAGCTGACCTCGCCCGCCAACGAGATGCACTATGTCACCGCCGCCTTCCCGAGCGCGTGCGGCAAGACCAATATGGCGATGCTCGAGCCGACCATCCCCGGCTGGAAGGCCGAGACGATCGGCGACGACATCGCCTGGATGCGCTTCGGCAAGGACGGGCGGCTCTATGCGGTCAACCCGGAGGCGGGCTTCTTCGGCGTCGCGCCGGGCACCGGCGACAAGACCAACCGCAACGCGATCGCGACGCTGACCGCCAACTGCATCTTCACCAACACCGCGCTCACCGACGATGGCGACGTGTGGTGGGAGGGCATGACCGACACCCCGCCCGAGGGCATGACCGACTGGCAGGGCAATCGCTGGGACCCGGCGTCGGGCAAGCCTGCCGCGCATCCGAACGCCCGCTTCACCGCGCCTGCCGAGCAATGTCCGTCGATCGCCGACGAATGGGCCGATCCTGCGGGCGTGCCGATCTCGGCGATGCTGTTCGGTGGCCGTCGCGCGACCGCGGTGCCGCTGGTCACCGAGGCCTATGACTGGCAGCAGGCGTCTATCTCGCCGCCAACATCGCCTCCGAAGGTACCGCGGCGGCCGAGGGCAAGGTCGGAGAGCTGCGCCGCGATCCCTTCGCGATGCTGCCCTTCTGCGGCTACAACATGGCGGACTATCTCGGCCATTGGCTGCGCGTCGGCAAGCAGGCGGCGTCCGATCCGGCGCAGCTGCCGCGCATCTATCTCGTCAATTGGTTCCGGAAAGGTGCCGACGGCAAGTTCCTGTGGCCGGGCTATGGCGAGAACAGCCGCGTGCTCAAATGGATCGTCGAGCGGCTCGAGGGGCGTGCCGACGCCGACGATACGCCGATCGGGCGTGTGCCGACCGTCGAATCGCTCGATCTCGGCGGGCTCGGGCTCGATGCGGCAAAGCTCGACGAGTTGCTGACCGTGGACCGCGCGGTGTGGGCGGAAGAGGCGGCACTGGCGGCGCGCGATCTCGCCAAGCTGGGTGATCGGCTGCCGACCGCGATCCATCACGAGCAGACCGCGCTCGAGGAGAGACTGGCGGGCTAAGCCTTGGAACATCCTCCCCATCGCAGATGGGGAGGGGGACCGCTCGCGCAGCGAGTGGTGGAGGGGTGTATGACGTCGCCGACCGGGCCGCGCGTATCGCGGTTGCGCCTGCCTCTGCCCCTCCACCACCGGCTTCGCCGGCGGTCCCCCTCCCCAGCAAAAGCTGGGGAGGATGGTCAGCTCGTCACAGCGTCCACATTGTCCGCCCGATGTCGCGGTGGCGGAAGACGCCCTTGATGTCGGCGAACAGCCCGTCCGGCTCGATCAGCCCGGCCAGCGTCGCATCGTCCATCTCGCGATAGAAGGCGTGGCTCACCGCCGACACGACGAGGTCGTAGCGGCGGTCGAGCGCTTCGGCATCGAGATGGACACCATAGTCGCGCTCCGCCTCCGCCGCATCGGCATGGGGGTCGTGGACGGTCACCGAATGGCCGTGGAACCAGAAGCGCTTGACGATGTCGCCGACCTTGGAGTTGCGCAGGTCGGGCACGTCCTCCTTGAACGTGACGCCAAGGATGAGGATGCGCAGCGAGCGGCGCTTGAGCGTGAGATGGAGCGTGTCCGCGATCCAGCGCGCCATGTCGTCGTTGACCGACCGCGCCGCGGGGATCACCTCGGGCAGATGGCCGAGCTCGATCGCACGGTGCGACAGATAATAGGGGTCGACGCCGATGCAGTGGCCCCCGACCAGGCCGGGGGTGAACGGCAGGAAATTCCACTTGGTCTTGGCGGCGTCGAGCACGTCCCAGATCGACACGTCGAGCTTCTGGAAAATCCGCGTCACCTCGTTCATGAAGGCGATGTTGACGTCGCGCTGCGCATTCTCGATCGCCTTGGCGCCCTCGGCCGCCTTGATCGAGGCGGCACGGAAGGTGCCCCCGGTGGTGACGCGCTCATACAGCGCGGCGACGCGATCGGTGGTTTCGGGGCTGTCGCCCGCCACCACCTTGATGATGCGATCGACGGTATGTTCGCGGTCGCCCGGATTGATCCGCTCGGGGCTGTATCCGACGACAAAATCCTCTTTCCAGACTAATCCGGAGGCGCGCTCGATCGCCGGCACGCACAATTCCTCGGTGACGCCGGGATAAACCGTGCTCTCGAAGATGATCAGCGGCTTGCGGCTGCCATCGAGCATCCGGCCGACCATCTCGCTCGCGCCGAGCAGCGCACTGAGATCGGGGCGGTTGCGCTGGTCGACCGGGGTCGGGACGGTGACAATGTAGACGTCGGCGGGCGCGCACGCGGCGGCGTCGGCTGCGTAATTGAGCGAGCTGGCGGCCATGCGGACCGCGTCGATCTCGCCGGTGCGATCCTCGCCACGGACGAGCTCGGCGATCCGGGTCGCATCGATGTCGAGTCCGACTGTGGGAAAGCTTCGCGCGAGCGAGACCGCCAGCGGCAATCCGACATAGCCAAGCCCCACCACGACGATCGCGGGCGGGGCGGGGGATGCCGCGGCGGCGGGGAACGAGGTGCGGAGATCGGCGATGCGGGCGTCCATGCAGCAAGGCCATAGTCCTGCCGTGTAAAGGCTTCGTCAACTGCGCAGCGCTTTTGCAGCGCGTAGCGGTTCAAAGCCGGATCACGGCGCGCTAAGGAGGCGTCATGCCACCCAGTTCTCGCCTCGAACGTGATCATCCCACTCCTACCGTCGGTGTCGACGAGGCCGGGCGCGGGCCGCTCGCCGGCCCCGTCGTTGCCGCCGCCGTGGTGCTCGACCGCCGGCGCGTGCCGCATGGCATCGACGATTCGAAGAAGCTGTGCGCCGAGGCGCGCGAAAGCCTGTATCTCCGGATCACGCGCGTCGCAGGCTGGGGCGTCGGCATCGTCGACGTCGAGGAGATCGACCGGCTCAACATCTATCATGCGACGATGCTGGCGATGAGCCGTGCGGTCGACGCGCTGGGGATCGAGCCGGGGATGGTGCTGGTCGACGGCAATGCGCTGCCCAAATGGCGCCATCCCGCCCGGGCCATCATCTCGGGCGACGCGCTCTGCCGTTCGATCGCGGCCGCCTCGATCGTCGCCAAGGTGACGCGCGACCGGATGATGATCGCGCATGACGCGACCTATCCCGGCTACGGCTGGCGGCAGAACAAGGGCTATGGCACCGCCCAGCTTAGCGAGGCGCTCGCCCGGCTCGACCGACACGGCGAAGCCGCCACGGCCTTCGCGGCCGTGCTCGCGCGCGATGGCGCGAACCCCGACACGTTCTATGCCTATGGCACGGCGCTCCGGCTCGATGGGCGTCCGCACGAGGCCTTGGCGGCCTATGATGCGGCCCTGACCCTCCGCCCGGCCTTTCCCGAAGCCCGACGCGCGGCCGCGGCGGTGCTGCGCGATCTTGGCCACCTGCCGGGCGCCTTGCGTCTCCTTACAGACGCGCTCACCCTGCGTCCCGATTACCTCGACGCCAGCCTTGACCTTGCCAATCTGCTGCACGCCGAGGACCGCGTGACCGAGGCCCTGGCGCAATACGACGGGGCGCTCACGCACGCGCCGACGAACGCGCTGCTGTGGAACAACCGCGCCATGGCGCTGCACGATCTCGGCCGCATGGAGGCCGCGCGCGACAGCCTCGACGAGGCGCTCCGGCTCGACCCGGCGCTGCCGCAGGCGCACCACAACCGCGGCA
>NZ_CALMAW010000061.1 GCF_937859915.1 uncultured Sphingomonas sp.
CCATGCGGCACCGCCGGCCCCGATCGTCGGCCCGCCCGCGCCCGCCGTCCCCGGGCCGCCTGCACCGGCACCCGCCGCCGCGCCCGCGGTCTCCGACGGCGGCGACCTGTCGTCGAAGATGATCGTCGCCAAGCCGCCGACCTATCCGATCGACTCGCGGCGACGGCACGAGGAGGGCACGGTCGTGCTCAGCGTCCTGGTCGCGACCGACGGTTCGGTGTCGGATATCTCGGTCGCGCAGAGCAGCGGATCGAGCCTGCTCGACCAAGCCGCGCTCGGTGCGGTACGCAAATGGCGGTGGGCGCCGCTTCTGCGGGGCGGCGATCCGGTGATGGTGCGCGGCGAGGTCAAGATCCCGTTCGTGCTCAAACACTGACGCCCCGATGATGCTGGCGATTCCCGGGCTGCTCGACGCGGCGGCGCTGGCGCAGTTCGGCGCCGCGCTGGCCGCCGCCGAATGGCAGGACGGCAATGCGACCTCGGGCGCGCAGTCGGCGCTCGCCAAGCGCAACCGCCAGCTCGCCGAGGGGTCTCCGGTCGCGCGAGAGCTTGGTTCGCTGCTGCTCGACGCGCTCGGCCGGTCGCCGCTGTTCGTCGCCGCCGCGCTCCCGCACAAGGTCTATCCGCCGCTGTTCAACCGCTATGCGGACGGCGACGGCTTCGGCACGCATGTCGACAATGCGATCCGCATCCAGCGCGGCAGCGACTTCCGCGTCCGCTCCGATCTGTCGGCGACGCTCTTCCTGTCCGACCCCGCGAGCTATGATGGCGGCGAACTGGTGGTCGAGGAGCGGTTCGGCGAGCAACGTGTCAAGCTCGCCGCGGGCGACTTGATCCTCTATCCCGCGTCCAGCCTGCACCATGTGCTGCCGGTCACGCGCGGCACGCGGTTGGCGGCCTTCTTCTGGGTGCAGAGCATGGTCCGCGACGACGGCGACCGCCGCACCTTGTTCGAACTCGACAGCGCGATCCAGGACCTTGCGACCGCCACCGGGCAGGACGATCCCGTCGTCCTCCGGCTGAGCGGGATCTACCATAACCTGCTCCGCCGCTGGGCCGATGTATGAGCCGCACGTCTCTCATGCAAATGCCTCGCAATAGTATTGCCGTCACGGAGCGATCGCGCTAACCGAGCTTGGTGAACGCGCCCCTTCCCCTCGCTGCTCCGCCCAGGAAGCGCCGCATCTCGCGCGGCTGGTGGCTCAGGCAATTGCACAGGTGGCACTGGATCAGCGCCGCGATCTCGCTGACCGGCATGCTGATGTTCGCGGTTACCGGGGTCACGCTCAACCATGCCGCCTCGATCCCCGCAACGCCTTCGGTCCAGGATCGCACCGGCATGCTCGCGCCGTCGCTGCTGCGGATGCTCCGGGCGACGCCCAAGGCCAGCGATGCGCCGATGCCCAAGCCGGTGGCGGACGCGGTCCACGACGCGGTCGGGCTCGATCCCGCCGACCGGGCCGCCGAATGGAGCGATGACGAGGTCTATGTCGCGATGCCGCGGCCCGGCGGCGACGCCTGGGTCAGCGTCCAGCGCGGCAGCGGTGCGATCAAGGCCGAGGTGACGCGGCAGGGGCTGATCTCGCTGCTCAACGATCTCCACAAGGGGCGCAACACCGGCCTTGCCTGGCGGCTGTTCATCGACGCCTTCGCCGCCGCCGCGATCCTGTTCACGAGCACCGGCCTGCTGCTGCTCCAATTCCATGCCAAGCATCGCCGCAAGACCTGGCCGCTGGTCGGGCTTGGGCTCGCGGTGCCGCTCGTCATCGCCCTCCTGTTCATCCACTGACCCGTCCGAGGACCATCATGCGCCCGATTTCTCTCGCCTTGGCCGCCGGCGCCCTGATCGCGCCCGCGGGTGCCGCCTTCGCCGGCACCGTCACGATCACGCTGCCGCGCCTCGCTATCGCCGAATATAAGAAGCCCTATGTGGCGGGCTGGATCGAACCTGCCGGCGGCGGCACCGCGCGCAGCCTGTTTGCCTGGTACGACTATCGTAAGACGGGCAACGAGCCCGGCACCAAATGGCTGTCCGAGCTCCGCTCCTGGTGGCGCAAGAGCGGGCGGACGCTCACGCTCCCCGCCGACGGGATCACCGGTGCCACCAAGGGCCCCGGCGTCTACAGCGTCGCGCTGCCCGCCGATCTTGCGCCCGGCCAATATGTGCTGAGCGTCGAGGCGGCGCGCGAAAATGGCGGCCGCGAGCTGGTCAGCGTGCCGCTTTCGGTGCCCGCCGACAGCGGCCATGCCAGTGGCAAGACCGAGCTCGGCGCCGTCGTGGTGGCCGCGAAATGAGCGCGCGCCGGACCCGGCTTCTCGCCGCGCCGCTGCTCGCGCTGCTCGTCGCTCCGGCGGCACGCGCGGAGCATGGCTTCATCCTGCCGTCGAGCACGGCGCTCGCTGGTGATGGCAACGTCGTCACCTTCGACGCGGCGGGATCGGATCATGTCTTCTTCTTCGACCATCGCCCGCTCCAGCTCGCCACGATCGCGGTGCTGCGTCCCGACGGCAGCGCCGGCACGCCCTATAATACGCTCCAGGGCCGCTTCCGCTCGGTGTTCGACCTCAAGCTCGACCAGCAGGGCACCTGGAAGGTCGCCAGCGTGCAGACGATGATCGGCGGCACGTTCAAGCTCAACGGCGAGGAGCGCCGCGTCGGCGGCCGCGGCGGTCCGCCGAGGCCGCAGGGTGGCATCGGTGGGCCGGGTGGGGCGGGTCCGGATCAGCGTGGCGGCGGCGATCGACCCGGCGGCATGGCCGATGGGCGCGGGCCGGGGGCGCCGGGGGGCGACGGCCCCCGTCGCCCGCCGCCGGTGGCGTTCGAGGACATGCCGGCCGAGGCGACCGACGTCCATCTGATCGAAGACGTCCGCCGTGCCGAGACCTTCGTCACGGCCGGCGCGCCGACGACGACGGTGTTCACGCCGACCGGCAAGGGCCTCGAGCTCGATCCGATCACGCACCCCAATGCGGCGGCGGCGGGCGAGACCGCGCGCTTCCGCTTCCTGATCGACGGCAAGCCCGCGTCCGGGCTCAAGGTCACCGTCATCCCGGGCGGCGACCGCTATCGCGACGAGGCCGGCACGATCGCGCTGACCAGCGGCACCGATGGGATCGTCGCGATCCGCTGGCCGGCTGCGGGCATGTACTGGCTCGGCGTCGAGGCGGAGGATCGTCATCCCGCACAGCCGCGCGCCGAGACGCGCCGGATGAGCTATGCGGCGACGATCGAGGTGATGACGCCCTGATCGCGGACGACATGCGCGAGCCGCGCATCGCGCTGCCGGCGACGATCTCGTCGGCGGCGCTGCGGCGTTGCGATCCCCGCCGGGGGGTGATGGCACTGACCGGCGCGGGTCTGGGCACGACGTGGCGGGTACGGTTCGCCGCCCCGCCCGAACACGCGCCCGCGCCGCTCCACAGCGCGATCATGCGCCGCCTCGCCATGATCGTCGCGCAGATGAGCCAGTGGGAGCCGGCCTCGCTGCTGTCGCGCTTCAACCGCGCGCCGGCCGGCACCTGGTTCGCGCTGCCTGAGGATTTCGCGACGGTGATCGCGGCCGCGCTCGACCTCGCCGAGCGCAGCGCCGGTGCGTTCGATCCTACTCTTGGGCGCGCGGCGGCGCTGCTCGGCTACGGCGCGCGCACCTGCACGCGACCGCCGTCGCCGGCCGCACTCGACGCGTCGCACGCGGCCGCAGGCTGGACGCGGCTCGACTTCGACGCCCAATCCCGGAGGTTGCGCCAGCCGGGCGGGCTCTGGCTCGACGTGTCGGGGATCGCCAAGGGCTATGCGGTCGACGCGATCGTCGCGCTGCTGCGGGGACAGGGAATCGAGGACGCGCTGGTCGAGATCGGCGGCGAGCTGCGCGGCGACGGGCTCAGGCCCGACGGCCAGCCCTGGTGGGTCGATATCGAGGATCCGCCCGGGTGTACGCTCCGTCCGTTGCGCATCGCGCTCCATGGCCTCGCCGTCGCGACATCGGGGGACTATGTCCGCGGCGCCCATACGCTGGATCCGCGGACCGGCCGTCCGCTCGCCCCGGACATCGTGGCCGCAACCGTCGTGCACGACAGCACGATGCTCGCGGACGGCTGGGCGACAGCCTTGACCGTGGCAGGATCGCACGCCGCCATCGCGCTGGCCGACACGCTAGGTTTATCGGCCCGGATCGTGACCCGGAACGGGCATGACCGGCTGAGCCGAGGCTTGTCGGCGATGATCGACGAGTGACGCGGCGTGGCCTGTCGCGGGACCGCAGGTCGAACCGCTCGCGCCTTTCGGCTGGGCCTAAGGGCGGCACGGCGGCGCGGTGGTGGGCCCAATGGGACTCGAACCCATGACCTACAGATTAAAAGTCCGTTGCTCTACCAACTGAGCTATGGGCCCACGGGGCCGCGCCGCCGGTGCGCCGTCCCTATGAGCCGCGCGGCGTGCGGTCAACCGGTCGTGGCGCACGAAGTCGCGCGGCGAGCTGGCGCAGCGTGCGGCCATCGCGCGGATGCCGCCAGTCGGGCGCGATCTCGGCGGCCGGGCCGATCGCGAAGCGGCGGTCGGCGAGCGCCGCGTGTGGGACGACCAGCGTCCGGCTTTGCCAGCGGCCAAGCGACCAGGCCAGTATATCGAGGTCGAGCACGCGCGCACCCCAGCGCCGGCCACGCCGCCGCCCGAAGTCGCGCTCGATCCGCTTGAGCAGCGCGAGCAATGCCAGCGGCGGGAGCGCGCTGTCGACCAGAAGCGCGGCATTGGCGAAGTCGCGCGCGCTGGGGCCGAGCGCCGGACCGCGCCGCGTGCGGCTGCAACGGACGACCGTCAGCCCCTGCGCCGCGATCGCGCCCACCGCTGCCGCCACGATCCGCGCCGGCGCGCCGTGCCGGCCGTGGCGGCGATTGGAGCCGATCCCGATGACGTAGCTTGCCGTGGCCATGCCGCACCGCCTATCGCCTCGCCATGAACCTTGGAAGCCCGCTCCCCCTCGACAATGCCACCGCCGCCACCGCGGCCGCGCACGAACCGCCGCTCGATTGCCCGCTCTGCCCCCGCCTCGCCGCCTTCCGGCACGAGCAGCGCGCGCTGCACCCCGACTGGTACAACGCCCCCGTCCCGGCGTTCGGCGATCCGCAGGCGTGGCTGGCGATCGTCGGCCTCGCCCCCGGCCTGCAGGGCGCCAACCGCACCGGGCGGCCGTTCACCGGCGATTATGCCGGCGTGCTGCTCTACGACACGCTGGCGAAGTTCGGCCTGTCCGAGGGCGTGTTCGCGGCCTCGCCGGACGACGGCCTCGCGCTCAAGGGGGCGATCATCGTCAACGCGGTGCGCTGCGTGCCGCCGCAGAACAAGCCGACCCCCGAGGAGATCCGGACCTGCCGACAGTTCCTCGAACCGCCGCTGCACGCGCTGCCCAATCTCAAGGTGGTAGTGGCACTCGGCCAGATCGCGCACCAGTCGGCGGTCAAGGCGCTCGGCGGCAAGCTGCCCAAGATGCGCTTCGGCCACTGCGCC
The DNA here is from genome assembly GCF_937859915.1 of uncultured Sphingomonas sp. Classification (GTDB taxonomy): domain Bacteria; phylum Pseudomonadota; class Alphaproteobacteria; order Sphingomonadales; family Sphingomonadaceae; genus Solisphingomonas. Next base: position 5,504 of record NZ_CALMAW010000061.1, read on the forward strand.
GAGCACCGGCTGCCCTCGGGGCTGATGCTCGTCGATAGCTATCATTGCTCGCGCTACAACACCAACACCGGCCGGCTGACCGCGCCGATGTTCGAGGCGGTGTTCGAACGCGCGCTCGCGCTCCGCGACGGCGGCTAGGGCGGGGCGATGGTCCACCTCACGCTCGCGATCGCCGACTTTATGCGGATCCTGATCGTCGCGGCGCTGTGGGCGGCGGCATCGGCGGGCGGGCTGGTGCTGGTCGGGCTGGTCGCGCTGGGCGGCGTGGTGTGGGGCGTGCGGAAGATGCTGCGGCGTTGAGCAACGCCTCCCCGAGCTTGCTCGGGGAGGAATGGTACAGTCAGATATCCTGCGCCAGCCGACCGTACAGATCCGGCCGGCGATCGCGGAAGAAGCCGAAGGCGGCACGGTGGCGCTTGATCCGCTCGATGTCGAGCGTCGCCACCAGCACGCCGGTTTCCTCCGCACCGAACTCGGCGAGCATGTCACCGCGCTCGTCGCAGATGAAGCTGTGGCCGTAGAAGCGCTGGCCTTCCTCCGTCCCGATCCGGTTCGACGCCACCACCGGCACGACGTTGGACACCGCATGCCCGACCATCGCACGGCGCCACAGCCGCGAGGTGTCGAGCGAGGGATCATGCGGCTCGGAGCCGATCGCGGTCGGGTAGAACAGCACTTCGGCGCCCATCAGCATCAGCGCGCGCGCGGTCTCGGGATACCATTGGTCCCAGCACACGCCGACCCCGACCGTCACCGGTGCGACGTCGCCCCACACTTTGAAGCCGGTGTTGCCGGGGCGGAAGTAGAATTTCTCCTCATAGCCCGGCCCATCGGGGATGTGGCTCTTGCGGTAGACGCCGCGGACCTGACCGTCGGGGCCGATCATCGCCAGGCTGTTATAATGGTGGGGACCGTCCGCCTCGAAGAAGCTGGTCGGGATCGCGACGCCCAGTTCGGACGCGAGCGCCTGCATCGCGAGCACCGCGGGGTGCTTGCCGGTCGGCCGCGCGCCCGCGAACAGCCCCTCGTCCTCGACCCGGCAGAAATAGGGGCCTTCGAACAGTTCGGGGGGCAGGATCACCTGCGCGCCCTTGGCGGCCGCCTCGCGCACCAGTTCGGAGACGTGCGCGATGTTGGCGGCCTCGTCGGCCGTGAAGGCGAGCTGCAGCGCGGCGACGGTGATCTCGGTCATCGGGGTCTCTCTACAAGCGGACGCCGAAGCGCGCGGCGATCAGGACGGTGGCGAGATAGGCGAAGATGGTCAGCACGCAACCCGCGACGAGCGCCGGGTAGAAATCCACGCCCCGCCGGAGCATCGCGGGAATTAGCAAAAACATTGGCAGCGAGGGCAGCACGTACCAGAAGGTCGCCTCCGCGTGGCGCGCCATATTCTCGACATCGGGCTTGTCGTGCCACAGCCAGATCATGCCGAGCAGCGAGACCAGGGGCAGCGAGGCGATCAGCGCGCCGCCCGCGGGATAGCGCCGCGCGACGGTCGACACCGCCGCGACGATCAGCCCCGAGAGTAGCGCGCGGATCCAGAAGGCGAGCATCAGCGGGGCGACGGGATCTGCTGCGAGATGCAGTGGAGCGAACCGCCGCCGGTGAGCAGATGGTCGGCGCGGATGCCGATCGCGGCGCGATCCGGGAACAGCGCGCCGATCGCGGCGACCGCGGCGGAGTCGTTGGGCGCGCCGTAGACGGGAACGACCACCGCGGCGTTGCCGATGTAGAAGTTCATGTAGGAGGCGGGGACGACCTCGTCGTCACGCTCGACGCGGCCAGGGGAGGGAATGTCCACGACTTCGACGCCGAATGCCTGAGCGCGCGCGCGCGCGTCTGCATAGACGGCGGCGTTTGGATCCTCGGCGTCCGCCGCGACCGGGATCGCCAGCCGGCCCACGCCAACGAAGCGCGCGAGATTGTCGACATGCCCATCGGTATGGTCGTGCGCGAGCCCGTCGCCCAGCCACAGCACGCGCGTCGTTCCCAGATCGGCTGCAAGCTTCGCCTCGATCTCGGCGCGGGTGAGGTCGGGGTTGCGGTTGGGGTTGAGCAGACATTGTTCGGTGGTGACCAGCAGCCCGGTGCCGTCGCCGTCGATCGCGCCGCCCTCGAGCACCCAGTCGCAGCTCGCGGCGTCGAGCCCGCGGCTTTCGGCGAGGAGGCCGCCGATCGCCTCGTCGCCGGGCAGGTCATATTTGCCGCCCCAATAGTTGAAGCGGAAGTCTCGCGCCGCGATCCGACCATCGCCGCCATCGAGCAGGATCGGTCCGGTGTCGCGCAGCCAGACATCGCCGAACGGGCGCACCAGCACGTCGGCATCGTCTCCTGCGAGCGCGCGTGCGGCGTCGCCCGCTTCCGCGTCGGCCGCGACGAGGATCACGCGCTCGCCCGCGCCGCCGGCCCATACCGCGCGGGCGAAGGCGATCACCTCCGCGCGCGCGGGTTCGAGGTCTTCGACCCACAGGTCGGGGTGGCTCGGAAAACCGATCCAGACGGCGTCATGCGGCGCCCATTCGGGGGGGGGACAGGACATGGCGACTCCTTGGGGCGCGTGCGGGCAAAAGAAAAGGGCGGCCCCAGCGGGACCGCCCTCGTCGATACAGTAAGACGGTGACGACTCAGCGCGAGTAGAACTCGACGACCAGGTTCGGCTCCATCTTGACCGGATAGGGCACTTCGTCGAGCGTCGGGATGCGCTGGAAGGTGACCTTCGAGGCGCCGTCCTGAGCGAGATAGTCGGGCACTTCGCGCTCCGACAGGCCCTGGGCCTCGATCACCAGCGCCATCTCCTGCGCCTTGCTGCCGAGCTCGATCACGTCGCCGATCTTGATCCGGCGCGACGCGATGTTGCACTTCACGCCGTTGACGCGGACATGGCCGTGGCTGACCAGCTGGCGCGACGAGAAGACGGTCGGCGCGAATTTGGCGCGGTAGACGACGGCGTCGAGGCGGCGCTCGAGCAGGCCGATCAGGTTCTGCGAGGTATCGCCCTTGATCCGGTCGGCCTCGAAATAGGCCTTCTTGAACTGCTTCTCGGTGACGTCGCCATAATAGCCCTTGAGCTTCTGCTTGGCGCGCAGCTGGATGCCGAAATCGGTGGCCTTGCCCTTGCGGCGCTGGCCGTGCTGGCCGGGGCCGTATTCGCGCTTGTTGACCGGCGACTTGGGGCGGCCCCAGATATTCTCGCCCATGCGGCGATCGAGCTTGTACTTGGCGCTATGGCGCTTCGACATAAGACATCCTTCAATTGCGTGTCGACCCGAGGATCGTGAAACTGCCCGGAGCCGCTCTGGCGCGGCGCTGATTCGAGAATCAGTCCGGCAGGGCACCCGCTTCACCGAGCGTGCGGGGCCAATTGCGAAGCGGTCCCCTTAGCGGCGGCCACGCGAAAGGCAAGCGAAACCGGTGTGGCGCGGGCAGCGGTGCGCGGCTAAGGGCTCAGGATGACCGATATTCTTGCCCCCGACGCCTGTACCACCATGACCGAGGTCCGCGCCGGCGTCGACGCGACCGACCGCGCGATCGGCGCGCTGCTCGCCACGCGCTTCGGCTACATGCGCGCCGCCGCGCGGATCAAGCCCGCGCGTGCGGCGGTCCGCGACGAGGCGCGCAAGGCCGAGGTCATTGCCAATGCGGCCGCGGATGCGCGTGGCGGCGGCTGGCCGGAAGACGTCGCGGCCGATCTGTGGGAGACGCTGGTCGAGGCGTCGATCGCCTATGAGATGGCGCATTTCGACGCGAAGGTGTGAGCGCCGAATTGTTCATCTCGTCCCGTTCGTCCTGAGTAGGGGCTGAGCGAAGTCGAAGGCCCGTATCGAAGGAGGCGCGCCGCCTAGCCCCGGTCCTTCGATACGCCATTTCGACAAGCTCAATGGCTACTCAGGACGAACGGGTTTGATAGCGCCTTAAGCGTCAGTCCCGCGGATGCGGCTTGGCGAGCGTGGTCAGCACACCGCGCACGGTCCGCACCTCCTGGCTCGACCAGGCCGGCTTGGTGAGCAGCGTGCGCAGCATCCGCGTCGTCGTCACGCGGCGGTCGGGCGGGAAGAAATAGCCCGCCGCATCGAGCATGCCGTCGAGCTGCGCGATCATCCCGTCGAGCTCGAACTGCGAAGCGGGCGGCTCGATGTCGGTCACCGACGGCTGCACCAGCGCCTGCTGCTTCGACCATTCATAGGCGACGAGGATCACCGCCTGCGCGAGGTTGAGCGAGCCGAATTCGGGATTGATCGGCACCGTCACGATCTTGCGCGCGAGCGCGACGTCGTCGGTCTCGAGCCCCGCGCGCTCGGGGCCGAACAGGAAGGCCGAGCGGCCGGTCGCGGCGTGGATCTCGGCGGCAGCCTGCTCGGGCGTCACCACCGGCTTGGTGACGCCGCGGCGGCGCACCGTGGTCGCATAGACGTTCGCGCAGTCCGCCACCGCCTCGGCGACGCTCTCGTAGATCGTCGCTTCCTCGAGCACGCGGTCGGCGCCCGAGGCGGCGGGTGCGGCCTCGGGATTGGGCCAGCCGTCGCGCGGCGCGACGATGCGCAACTCGGTCAGCCCGAAATTGAGCATCGCCCGCGCCGCCTTGCCGATATTCTGCCCGAGCTGCGGGCGGACAAGGACGATGAGGGGGGCAGTGGTGGCCGTGCTTCGACTGCGCTCAGCACGAACGGGGTGGGGAGGGGCGCCGTCGCCGCTGTCCTCCACATCCCCTACCGCCGTTCGCCCTGAGCGCCGTCGAAGGGCACGCGCCTCCCGTTCTGCAGGCGGGATCGCGGCGGCGCTGATCGTTGCCCAGTCGCTGCGGATCAGCGCCTCCTTCTTGACGCGCGACCAGCCCTTGATCTGGCGTTCCGCCGACAGCGCCTCGTCGCGCGAACCGAAGGTCTCGCTCCACACGAGTTCGAGCGGGCGGCGGTCATGCGTGTAGCCGGGCAGCGCGCCGGCGTGATGCTGTGCGATACGCGTGTCGAGATCGTCGCTGTGGCCGACGTAAAAGCTGCCGTCCGAGCAGCGGAGCATGTAGGTCGCAAAGGTCATGGCTGTCCTTCGACTGCGCTCAGGACGATCGGGGATGGGGAGGGCGCATCGACCGCGACCATCATCCCTTGCCCACCTCGCTGACATTCCCCGCAAACGCCTCGAAGTCGCGCGCTTCGGTGAAATCCTTGTAGACGCTGGCGAAGCGGATGTAGGCGACCGGGTCGAGCCCCTTGAGCCCGTCCATCACCAGTTCGCCGATCCGGGCCGCGTCGACCTCGCTGTCGCCCGAGGTCTCGAGCTGGCGCTGGATTCCCGAGACCAGCCGGTCGATCCGCTCGGCCGAGATACCGCGCTTGCGGCAGGCGATCTCGATCGAGCGCTCGAGCTTGGTGCGCTCGAACGGCTCGCGCTTGGCGCCGCCCGACTTGACCACGGTGACCTCGCGCAATTGCACGCGCTCGAAGGTGGTGAAGCGCCCGCCGCAGCCCTCGCACTGGCGCCGCCTACGGATCGAGGCGGCGTCCTCGGACGGGCGGCTGTCCTTCACCTGGCTGTCTTCATGGGCGCAGAACGGGCAGCGCATACCATATCCTTCCTCGTCATCCCGGACGTGATCCGGGATCCAGAATGGCGAGCGCTGCGCCCGCAACCCTGGATCCTGACTTTCGTCAGGATGACGGTGTCATTCAATAAATCGGGAAGCGCTCGCACAGCGCGCGTACGCGCAGCCGCACCGCGGCCTCAACCGCCGGATCGCCCTGTTCGCCCCTGGTCCGCAGCCCGTCGAGCACGTCGGCGATCATGTCGGCGATGTCGCGGAACTCGGCGATGCCGAAGCCACGCGTGGTGCCCGCCGGACTTCCCACGCGGATGCCGCTGGTCTTCATCGGCGGCAGCGGATCGAAGGGGATGCCGTTCTTGTTGCAGGTGATGCCGGCGCGCTCGAGCGCCTCGTCGGCATCCTTGCCGGTGACGCCAAGCGGGCTGAGGTCGACCAGTGCCAGATGCGTGTCGGTCCCGCCCGAGACGAGATCGGCGCCACGCTCCTTGAGGCGTGAGGCCAGCGCCTTGGCGTTGGCGACGACGGCGGCCGAATAGGTCTTGAACTCGGGGCTCAGCGCCTCGCCGAACGCGACCGCCTTGGCGGCGATGACGTGCATCAGCGGGCCGCCCTGGAGGCCGGGGAACACCGCCGAGTTGATCTTCTTGGCTACGCCCTCGTCGTCGGTCAGGATCATGCCGCCGCGCGGGCCGCGCAACGTCTTGTGCGTCGTCGTGGTGACGACATGCGCATGGCCGAACGGGGTGGGATGGACGCCGCCGGCGACCAGCCCGGCGAAATGCGCCATGTCGACCATGAAGGTCGCACCGACCTCGTCCGCGATCGCGCGGAAGCGCGCGAAGTCGATGTGGCGCGGATAGGCCGAGCCGCCGGTGATGATAAGCCGCGGCTTATGCTCCTTGGCGAGCGCCTCGACCTGATCATAGTCGATCAGATGCGTGTCGGGCCGCACGCCATATTGCACGGCATTGTACCATTTGCCCGACAGTGCGGCGCGCGCGCCGTGCGTCAGATGGCCGCCGGCGTCCAGGCTGAGCCCCATGATCGTGTCGCCGGGCTTGGTCAGCGCGAGCATCACCGCGCCATTGGCCTGCGCGCCCGAATGCGGCTGGACGTTGACGAAGCCGCAGCCGAACAGCTGCTTGGC
>NZ_CALMAW010000062.1 GCF_937859915.1 uncultured Sphingomonas sp.
TGGCAACGACAAGTGATAGGCGCGCTGCCGCCTTAGCCGGGGTGTCCGGCGCAGCACCCGTCAAATGTCGAAGGAAACCACAATGAACGTGCTTCTGGCCGATCATGCCCATCGCGTGATCAAGATCCCCGCGACCTCGATCAGGTCGATCATCGGCGTCGAGCATGCCGATCTTCCCGGGGATAAGAAGGGCTGCAAGTCGATCCTCCGCTACGATTTCGGCGCCGGCCCGATGTTCGCCTGGCTGCGCACCGCGGCAGAGCAGGTGATGGTCCAGGCGACGAAGTTCGCGCCCGCGCCATGGGTGCCGCTCACGACGACCGAAGGCGACGACGTCTATCTGCTCGCGCCGTCCATCATTGCGACCCACGGGCTCGACCCTGACGAATGCGCCGGCGCCAACACGCGGGTCGACTTCGACGCGTTCGGCGATGGGCGCGAGATCAAGTTCGCGACGGTCGTCGAGACCGACGACGAGATCGAGGCAGCCAGGGCCGTCGTCGAGGCCAGCCTTGCCGAGGCGCTCCAGCCGAAACCCGCGCAGCTCAACAGCCCTCGTCCCGCACGGCGCGCCCGCAATCACGCCAAGCGCTGAGCCACCCGACCACCATCATAAGGATCGAACCCCATGGCCGACGATAGCACCACCACGACCGCCCCGACCGACGCCGAAGTCGCTCAGGCTCAGCAGGTCATCGCAGCCTCGCAGGCAGCCGCGGCGGCGGCGCAGGCGGCCAAGATGAAGCCGATCACCGACTTCGTCGCGTCCGACAGCGCCGCCCAGGTGCGCGCCGCGCTCGAGGCGCTGCTGCCGGCGTTCATCATGGACCAGACCTATGGCGCCTCGATCAACGCTGCTCTGACCGGGCTGCGCAATCTTGGCGTGCCGCTGCCGGCCGCGGCGCCCGCGTCGGCGCCGACCGCCTAAGCCCCACGCGTCCAGGTCGAGGAGAACCCCGTGGCCAGCCTGACCGACCTTTCCTTGAGCACCACAACCCTTCCGGCCGGGACGACCGTGGGCGCGGTGCTGGCCGTGATCCAGGGCGTCTCGGCCGCGATCGTGCAGACCTATGTGCCGTCCGAGGACTTCTCGGACTATCGCAACAGTGAGAACCTCTGATGGGGGTCAATGTCACCGCCACAGGGGCGGCAGCAGCCTTCGCCCAGCCTCAGCTCGTCAACGGCACGTGGGAGCTCGTCCAGACGGCCGCGCTGCCGGTCGTTGCCGTAGCGACGGTCTATGCACTGTCCATCACCGAGACGAACGACGGCTATGCCAATAGCCCGCACACGACCGCGCTGAGCGTCACCATGCTGCCGCCAAGCAATTCTGACGTCAACGCGACGAGGGGTAACGTCAACGTGCCGCCCGAGCGCCTGGTCACGCTGGGGCTTGTGCCGTCCATCTCGAACGTCACGCCGCTGACGACCGAGAGCGCCTATACGTGGAAGGCGCCGTTCGGCCCGACCGATCGCGTCGGCTATGCGATGGACTGGTCGGCACTGCTGTTCGAGGACGATCTGATCGAGGACATCCTCGCGATCACGGTATCGCCGCAGGGCGCCGCGCTCGGCGTCTCGATCGACACCACGACGGGTCGGGGACCGAAGATCGACACCGGCGGGACCATGATCGGGCTGCACTTCCGCGACACCGGCGACACCACGGTCTCGTCGTTCTCCGGCGCCGGCATCAGCGTCGGCATCTCGGTCCAGATATCTACCATAGCGGGCGACGTTCTCACTCGGACCGCCGCGCTGATCGTGAGGCAGCTATGACCGAGATCCGGGACGGCGCGCGCATCCGCGTCACGATCGACGGCGTCTACGACGGCATCGCGGGCGTGCAAGGCGACCAGCTTTGGTTTCCGAGCACGAACCGCATGCCGCAGCCGAAGACGATGACGGCGATCGTCGGCGACACCATCGCTTCGGTCTGGGTGGCCCGCGCGCCCGGTTTCAGCAGCAAGGCGCCGTACCTGGTCGCCACCATCCTCACCAGCAGCCCCGCCTAAACCCAGGAGACCTCCATGTTCCGCAAGGCTATCCTCGCCGCAGCGCTGCTGCTGGCGAGCCTTCCGCTCGTCGCCGCCCCGGCTGCTGCCGCGAACCTCAACATCAAGGACGGCAACAGCACCGCCCAGGTGCTGTGCGCCATCTCGATGTCCGATGGCTCGCTCTCCGAGTGCAACATCCTCACCGATACGACGGGCACGAAGATTGACCCGGCGACCAAGCAGTTGCAGCAGTCGACAATCACGACGCTCGGCTCGCCGTTCCAGGCGGGTGGCTCGATCGGGAACACCTCGTTCGGCATCAGCGGGACGCTGCCGGCCTTCGCCGCGCCGCCCACGGTTAACTTTGGCACGCTGAATGGCGCCGCGACGGACGCGACCCTTCAGTTGATCAAGACGAATACCAAACCGGCGACCAGCTTCGGCGCCGTAACCGTCGGCACAGCCTTCACCCCCGGCATCGGTCTCGCCGCGATCTGCACGGCAGCAGGCAACATCGTGCTGAACGGATCGGACGGATCCGCAATCACGGTCCCCGTGAACATCGGGTTCAACCAGTTCGGCTTCGGCGTCGCGAAGGTCGCGAGCCAGACGGCGACCTGCACCTTCACCAACCTTCTCTAAGCCTTCAGATCAAGGATCACCCCCATGGTGAACACCGTCCTCGCGCCAGCGCCACAGGCTGCCGCAACGTCCAGCTTCACGCCAACGCCGGCTGCGCTGCGCACGTCACTCGACGAGACAGTGCAGATGGGCGCCGTCGCGATGACGCCGTTTGCCGCGATCCAGGCGCTGCCCGGCACTGCGATCTATGTCGATCCGACCGAGACCTATCAGCAGATGTTCGGCGCTGGCGCGGCTCTGACCGAGAGCACCTGCTATGTGCTCGCCAACTTCTGCACACCAGCGCAGCGCAAGGCGCTTCTGACGATGGCGTTCGGGACGGATGGCTTCTCGACCTGTCGCATCCAAATGGGGACGTCCGATTTCACATGGCGTGGCACGTCGGGCTACTACACATATTCCGACGCCGACGATGGTACCGACGCAACGCTTCCGAATTTCACGATCGCAAAGGATATGGAATACATCATTCCAGTCTTGCGCGAGGCGCTGGCGATCAATCCACGCCTCAAGTTTATCTTCTGCCCGTGGTCCCCACCCGCGTTTCTGAAGACAATAAATTCACTGCTAGGGTCGGTCAACGGCGTCCTCAACACCTTCAATGGCACGCCAGCAAATTACGCCATCTATGCCACCTATTTCGTCAAGGCACTGACGGCTTACCGCGCAGCTGGCATCCCTGTGTGGGCCGTGACGATGCAGAACGAGGGAAACTACGGACCCTCGACCTATCCGGGCTGCGTCTGGACGGGCGTGCAGATGGCCGCGTTCGCCGACATACTCGGGCCAGCGCTAGCAGGCGCCGGCTTTGGTCATGTCAAAATCCTTACCGGCGATATGAATTGGTCGAACGCGACGGGCTACACCGGCGCAAGCGGGGACCTCGTAACGAACGTATGGGCCGACGCTACCGCGGCGGGCTATGTCACAGGTGCTGGCTATCACGGGTATTCCACGGCCGGAGCGCACGAATTTGAGCTGTCGCGCGCGAAGAATAACCTCAACAAGGAAATCCACTTCACGGAGATGTGCTCGGTAGGAAGCTTGAGCAATAAGCAAATCCTCCAGCAGCATCTCGCCAATGCGATCATTGGATCAATCCGCTGCGGCGCTAACAGCGTCACGTTCTGGAACCTGTTTCTTGAGCCCCTCAGCAACGGCCTGTATCAGCCTTTCGCACCCGCCTATGCGATCGTGGCGCCTTGCGCGACGGTTTCAACGGACGGCAATGCGACGGTCGTTAAGCGCCCCGAATATATGGCACTCGCCCACCTCACCAACGTAATGAGACCGGGCGCGCGCCGCTGTAAGAGCACGTCGTTCGGTGTCGGCGAGAGCGATCTTGTCGTCCAGAATGTGGCTTTCACGAATCCCGACGGCACGACTGGCATTCTGCTCTTCAACAATGCGACGACCGCGCAGTCTGTGTCGATCGTGGAAGGCCCGTCCGGTTTTGTATCGTTCCTGACGCTTGCGGCGGGTGACATCGTGTCGGTGAATTACGCCGCGCCGAAGAGCGTCGCCGCTACCGGTACTCTTACTGCACCTGGGCCTGTCACCGGCTTGACAGCCACGTCGGCGAATGGCGTCAATACGTTGTCGTGGACCGCGCCATCCGCGCCGGATGCTAGCGGTCTCGGTGGATATCAGGTCCGCCGCAGCACGACCTCTGGCGCAGAGGTCATCACCAACGGCGCAGCGCTTGCGGGGGATACGTCGTTCGTCGATTTGGATACGGTCGTCGGCACGACATACTTCTATCAGGTGTTCCCGCTTAGTGCCGGCGGATTTGCTACAACGAGCCCAGAAACCTCCGTTTTGACGGCCGCGAGCAAGCCCGGCGCCCCCACAATCACAGTGGCGAGCGGCAACGCACAGAATATCATCTCGCTCTCCAAATCACCGAACACGAATGGTGCCGCCATTTCGGGATATAATATATTCCGGTCCACCACGGCTGGTGGAGAAGGGACGACGCCATACGCCTCGAACCAGTCGCTGCCCTACACGGACACGGCTGCCGCCAACGGCACGGCTTATTACTACACGGCGGCGGCGATTAACTCGGTCGGCGCGGGCGCGCAGAGTGCCGAGGTATCAGCAACCCCCGGCGCTTCTCCGGTGCACTATATGAGCGTGTCCGGTAGCAACTCGAACGCCTATGCTAATGGCAGCACGGCAAACCGCGGCACGGACAGCTTTATCGATGCAACGGTTTGGAGCGCCCTAACGGCATATCAAGGCGCGACTAGCGGCAAGAATATGCCGCTAGTTCATACTTGGTCCTCCGGCACCGCGGGGGCGTCCAATGCGTCATGGAACTTCTGCATGGGGCCAACCAATCTGCCCACGTTGCTGTTTTTTACAGCGGCGGGCGTTTACGGCTCGGCCGTAGGCTCCGCTGCGCTCAGCACAGTTTTCACTCCGGGCGCTGCAAACGGTATTTATCTTCGTGCGGCTCTCAATCTTGGTACGACGGCGGTAACATCGGCAATCATGGTCGGCGGTTCGACCGTTAACGGGGCTAACTCAGGCGGCACGGCATTTTCGGTGCCAGCGGGCTCGGCGGCGTTCTTCTACTCGACGGACGGAATCACGTGGACGCAGCTGGGCAGCACCGTCACTGGCCTCCCGACGACCGGCCTCAACCAAAAGGGCGGCGCACCCGTCGTCGGGCACAATGGCAACTCGGACACGCCGCCAACCGGCAAGTTCTTCAAGGCGATCGTCCGCAATTCGACAGCGATCCTGTGGAACCCGGACTTTACTATCCAGGCTTCGGCTATCGCATCGTTCGCCGATACCGCGCCGACGCCGAACACCTGGAATATCAACAACTCGACGGAGGTATAAGCCATGATCCGCACCCTCATCGCCGCAGCCCTAGCGCTGCTCACCACTCCCGCTATCGCCGCGACGGTCCCGATCGCACCTGGCACGCTCAACGTCCAACAGGGCGACATCCTCGTCGCCAGCAAGCCACTGACGAACGCTATCACGGCGGCGCGCACAATGGTTCAGCCAGCCGCGTCTTACTGGATTGACCGGATGACCGGGCAGAAGTTCTATCTGTCGGGCGGCGCCACGACGCTCGGCGTGCTTGGCCCGGCGACGAGCGGCTATGTCGCAAACGGCTTCCACTATCAGGTGATGGATGGCCAAGCCGCGACAGTAGTCGCCCCTGTCGCTCCTGTGGCACCGATTACCCCTGTCGTCCCGCCAGGCTCGGCCGGTCCGCTCTACGGCATCAACGTGAGCGGCGGCGAGTTCGGCGGTGCATCTGCCATCGCGGGCGCCCTGATCCCCGTTCCGGCCGACCTCGCCGCCTATCATGCGGTCGGCTACAACCTGTTTCGCATCCCGTTCAAGGCGGGCCAGCTTGATACCGCCCTGCCCAAGCTGGTCGCGCTCGCGAATTGGTGCGTGACGAACAGCGTCCCGTGCATGTTCGATCGCCACGAATATAGCTGGCCAGCCGTCGCCGATCAGGTAGCGTTCGCGGTCAAGTTCGACAGCCTCATGCCCAAGAGCGCGTTCGTCCAGCTCGACCTGATGAATGAGCCGGGTGGCTTCACTGCCTCCAATGCCTGGGATCAATGGGCAACCGACGAGCAGGCCATCGTGACCGGCATTCGCAAGGCGGGCGTCACGCGGCGCCTATGGGTCGAATGGTACAGCTACAGCGCCGCCTTCCGCTTCGACAAAGGCAAGCGCGCTCCGGCCGCCTGCGATAGCGCCGCCTGCGCGATGGCAAAGCTCCCCGGTGGCACCATCATTGATCCGCTGCACCTGACGGGTCTCGAAGGTCACCGCTACTTCGACAGCAATAGCTCGGGCACGCACAATAGCTGTGCCACGTTCACCAACATCATGGCCTTCGCACAGCAGGCAATCCCGTTCGGCATGCCGGTGATGATCGGCGAGACCGGCCTGGGCAACAGCACGACCGGCATGTCGCCGACTTGCACTGCGCTCGCGCCTCAGGTGATGGCCGAGATCAAGGCTGCACCGAACCTCTATGGGGTGACCTGGTGGGGTGGTGGCCTGCATTGGTCCACAAGCTACCTGTTCCGAACGCTGCCCGATGCCACCTCGCCCTATATCCAGATGACAACGGGGAAGTGATGCGGACAGCGACCCTAAGCGACCAGCGCTTGGTCGCCTCGATCCTCGCCCCCGGCGTCCACCTAGTCCGCTTCTTCCCGGACGCAGGCCGACACTACGATCGCATGATCGTCGTCACCGAACGGAACGGCGGGCGCGAGCTTCACCTGTCCGGGTGGATCGGCAAGCCGCTCGACCGGTCGGAATGGCTGGCGGCCCGCGACGCGCTCTTCCCGGCAGCGGAGGTTGTCGTCTTCGAGCGCCTGCGGGCGGACGGCGTCTTCTCGCATCGGCGGTTGCCGCTGCGGCGATAGCCGGCGCGCCTACCGCGGGGAGCGGGAACGAAGGCGCGCCGGCCGAGCGGGAATGCTCGCATAGTTAACGGCTGTTGTGGCCGACCCTTTAGTCACGGAGCGAGGTGCCTTGATGGACACCACTACCCTATTCCGGGCGGTCAGCTTGGCGATGTGCGTCGTCGTCTGCGGCGCGCTTTCACCGGCGACATGGCGCGTCGTCGCCAGGCGGCAGCGCTCGCTCGATCCGATTTGGTTCTCGGTCTTCTTCCTGTTCCTGAACCGGATCGCATTCCTGTTCCAGGGGATGACCGGCATCGGGTGGATGCTCGACTGGTGCTACGTCTCAGCGATCATCGCGACCGGGATCTTCTCCATCAACGCATGGGGGTACATTCGTCATGAGCGTCCCTGATGCCGTGTCCAATGTGAAGATCGTGGCCCAGTCTGGCCTGTTCGGCACGGGCATTACGCTCGGCAACGCGCTGATCGGCATCTTGAACCTGATCTGTGGCGGCGCCCTGGTCGCCTTCATCCGCACGCGTCCGAAGATAATGGAGATCGGCAACCTGCGCCGGAAGGACGAGTTCGACCTGATGAGTGAGCGGATCGCTAAGCTGGAGGGGAATATCGAGACGGAGCGCGCCGGACGTGAGGCTGAGCGGGTTCGACACGAAGCCGAGGTCGCCATCCTGCGGCACAGCGTCGCCAACTCCAACACATGTCTCGACGCCATCCTGTTGCTGCTCGAGGCGGCTCCGGAGAAAGCGGCCGAGCACGCGGCCAAGATCCGGAAGATGCGCGAAGATATGCGCGACCGCGAGGAGCGCGAGAAGTCCAGCTTCGCCGCAGCCAAGATCGCGGCGACCGCCATCCCGCTGAAGGATTGAGACGAGCCCCGCCGCCGCAAGAGGTGCAAACGGCGGAACTCTGAGGCCAGGCAAGTTGGGGTTGCCTGCCCCTGCGCGCTCAACGGACGGCGAACCGAAGATGTTGCGAGCCCCGCCGCGGGTTTCCGCCGCGACGAGGCTCTAAGGTCGGACGAGTTGCGGCCCAGACCGACCCTGCGCGCGCCATAGCGATCTCATTACGAAGATGCGAGCCCCGCCGCGCAAGAGGTCGCCGCGGGGCTCTAAGACCGCCCTCATCAGGAAGGAAGCCGACGGCCCTTTCGCGCTAACCACCGAAATCGAAAGATAGGTCCATGCAGGAGCATCCTCGCGCTCGCCTAGCTCGGCTGTTCGGCCTGGCGCTTGCCTATGATCGCCGACGTATTGAGCGAGTCCAATTCCTCGCGCCTGGCACACTGCCGACGCTGCCAGGTCCTTGGACGATCTACCGCTTCTAGAAACGAGCCCCGCCGGCCGGGTGAGGCAGCGGGACTCTAAGGCCGCGAAACACCCGCAGCGGTCAGGCGGCCCTGCGAGCTTCAACACCCACCATCGAAGGATAGGTCCATGACCCCACTCGCCTGGGGGCGCAGAGTCGCGCCCGATTTCCGAGCTCGCGTGCGCGCGATCGCTGATGGTCTCAGCACCGACCCGAATTATCTGATGGCGTGCATGGCGTTCGAGAGCGCCGGCACCTTCCGGCCGGACGTGAAGAACGGTGCGGGCTCAGGCGCGGTCGGGCTGATCCAGTTCATGCCCCAGACCGCAGGTCAGCTTCACACCACGACGGGCAAGCTGGCCCTGATGACGGCGGTCGACCAGCTGGACTTCGTCGACCTCTACTTCCGCCCCTGGCGCGGACGGATGCACAACCTCGGCGACGTCTACATGCCGATCCTGTGGCCCGACGCGGTCGGCAAGCCGGACAGCTACGTGATGTTCAGCGAGGGCGATGCGCACCCGGCGCGCTACCTCCAGAACCGTGGCCTCGATGCCGACCATAGCGGGCGGATCACGCGCGGTGAGGTCTGCGCGGCGGTCGCGGCGAAGCTGGCAGCGGGAATGTTGCCGGCGAATGCGGCATGAACAGGGACGCCTACGCAGGGCTGAAGCCCGGTGACTTGATCCGGCATAAGCATAGCTCGGAAGCACTGATAGTTCACGCGAACTTCGGTTCGCATGTGGTCGCGGTCCGAACGGAACACGTGTCGAACCCCTCGGAATGGGACCGAGTTTCGCCGGGCGGGTCAGTTTTACCTGATGAGCCTTTCGCGCGGGAGCAGTGCCCGCACGGCAACCGCGACGAGTGCACGGCGTGCGAACCGCTGGCACGGCTCCGTCATCGCTGAGGACGAACCATGGAAACTGATGACCATAGCCTCATCGCCTTCGTAGCGGTGCTGATCTCGATCGTCGTGCTGACAGGCATCGGCGCCGCGCTCTGCGCGCTGGCCCGGCCATACGAAGCCCTGGGCGTGGGGGCGGCCGTCAGCGGCCTCATCGGCGTGCTGGGCACCTTTCGCCCCACGAAGCCAGGAACCGCCATCGCATCAGCGGAGACGGTCAACACAGGTTCGCCCGCTCCGGGCCAACAGTCCACCACCCAAGGAGAATGACATGTCCCTGATCAAAAACTTCCACATCGTCTTCGCGAACGACGCGCAGAAGGCGGTCATCAAGGCGGCGCTGGCTGATGCCGGCCACGTCGTCGAGGTAGCGGCGAAGTCGGCCGCAGACGATCTCGTCCTGGCGCTGAAGGCCAGCCCGGTCGGCACCTTCATTGCTTCCGAGATCGCCACGCTCAAGGATTCGTCGCTTACC
The DNA here is from genome assembly GCF_937859915.1 of uncultured Sphingomonas sp. GTDB lineage: Bacteria > Pseudomonadota > Alphaproteobacteria > Sphingomonadales > Sphingomonadaceae > Solisphingomonas. The sequence goes on from NZ_CALMAW010000062.1 coordinate 9,748, forward strand.
GGCGTCGAGAAGATGGAGCAGGTTGTCACCAACGCGATCCCGACGGCGATCACGCTTTTCGCCGCCGGCGGCGTGACCGCGACGGCCGAGCAGGTCGAGGACGCTGTCCGCGGCGCGGCGCAGCTCGTCTACAATCAGACGATGTCGACGACGGTACCGGCGCTCGCGGCCGATGCCACGAAGATCGTCGAGGCGCTGACCGATCAGCCGGCAGCCGTCGCCGCCGCGCCGATCGCGCAAGCGGCCTGATCCGATGCGCAGCGCGAAGGTTCAGTCCGTCGACTGGCTCGGCCAGATGCCAGACCAGGATGCCGGCGCTGAACCCGTGCTGCGCGTTGAGACGACCCTACCTGCGGGCGAGCAGAACGCGTTCTATATGGACGTGGTCGACCCTCGCCCGCAGGCTGGCGACCCGATCTCGTTCGACATCGCGGAGGGCTTTCTTGGCTCACACCACGAGGTCGAATGGGACGGACGGCGCATTCGCCAGCGCGGATATTCGTTCGACTGGATGCCGCCGCTGGTGGAGATCCCGACGACAGAGTTCGCGCTGGTCCGCGCGCCGGATACGTCTCCGCTTGGGAAGCTGGGGCTATAGCGGGGTCTCACTCCCGCTGCGAAGTTACAACATCGGTTTTTGGCGGTTGCGGCGGTCAGCCTCAATAGCTTGCTTGATAGCCATTGCCCCGATCGAGCTGGCATCTGCACACTGAATGTTGCCTTGTCTCGCCTCTTCCTCAATCCGCTCAGCAGACAGCGCCTCGGCCGCCATTATATAGGCCAACTCATCGATCGACATATGATCACGGAGATTGGTTTTTGGCGGAAGACCGCGTTGTGCTCGGAGCTGATAAGACTTGCCTCCGAGGAGCGCTTGATAAACCGCCTCAGTGCAGTTCATGTACCCCTTCTCCGCGACACCGTGAGTCTTAAGCGTTAGGGTGTAGCTATTGCGGTTCGACCTAGTCATCGCCCGCATGCCCGCCCAGCGGTTAGCTTCTGGTGAGGCCCGCTCTAGGATCTCATCGGCTAAAGTTGGGTCGGCCGCCTTGTATCGGAGGAACACCTCCTTCACTTCGATCGCAAGCTTTGGATTTAGATATTCCGCGTAATCAAGCGCCAGACGGACATCTGCGTATGTGCCGCCGCCCGATCCGATCCGAGTCTTCAGCACGCGAACGATGTCGGCCTTCGTGTAATTACGGGATTTTCCCGTAATTAGCTCAAGCACCCGCTCTATGCGCTTCAGCGTGGTCGGAAGACGGACCCAGTCGCCGGGCCGCTGATTTTTGGTGAACCCTGCGGCGGTCCAAATGTCATTTAGCCGGATTAGGCCATCGCCGTCCTGGCCCACAGCCTGCCCCCGGATGATCAGATCGCTTGGTTTCGAATGTTCAGACATAAAGATCTCCTTATGTCCGAAGGGGCGTTGACGGATCTGGCAGATTGTCGTAGCCAGCCCTTAGCAAGTGTCTTGTCCCCCCGGACGAGTTGAGCCCCATCCAGTGTCAGAACTGGGTGGGGTTCGCCACGTTAAGCGGATATGCACCCTGAGTCGAGTCGATCACGGAACGTTCCGTGACTACGGGCTGTGCCGTTTACCGAACCTCCGTATCTAAACGACCCGTGGTCGCCGGTTGAAAGCTAGGGATCGAGTGATGCGCTCCGGCTACCTCCGCGATGGCACGCCCTACGATAAGGGGCATACGCGCTGGTCGTGGTCGTATTGGTTCATGGATACGGTGCGGCGTCGGCACGTTCCGAAAGCCGAGTAGCCCCGCCAGGTGCGCATCGCAGAGAGGCGCGGCGGGGCTTTATCGACACCCGGCGATCAACCCGGGCGGCCTAGCAAGCTAGGTCTTCAAGTGCTGCGATGAGGAAATCCCTGATCGCGAGTGCCGGCCGACCTCGCGCAACACCGCAGCCCGATCTTCATACCACATCCCGCGCCGGGGTGGAATCGTCAGAAGTCGACGTTCCGCTTCTCAAGCTCGGCGGCCAGCGCATCGGTGCGCGGCGCGCTCTGATCGCAGTCCTCGACGCACTCCCACTCCCGCACAAGCTCTTGGTCGGTCATCGTCGAGGGATCGGGTAGCGTGCTCATGGTGCGACGCTACTCGTTTTCACCGCGGCAGCAAGCGCGACCGGATCGAGCCGCGCGATCTTCAGTTCGTGCGCGATGCCGTCAACGCGGCGCCAAGGTTCTGATGCGCGCCGATCAGTCGGTTTGGCTCGGCCACTGCATCGAACTCCAGGTACTCCCATAGATACAGAAGCCGCCAGCGTTCTGCCTTGCCTCTCAGCGCACGCAGCGCGGCCACGACATCGGGGCCAGTCTGCGGTCCATGGGCAATACCCTCGGCTGCGATCTCCAGCACACGGAAGGCTTGGGTGGGCAGCATGCTGGCAGCTTAGCACACCCACACGTCGGTGCATGCTCCAGAGGTAGACTGCGACGATCCCCCATCCGACAACTCTAAACAATGTGGGGGTCGAATTGGGGGCCAATTCAAATCAGGTCAGGCCAAAAATCCTGGATTTCCGCCATCTACAAGTCCCATGTCGACGGACACCCCGCCCGCCATGCCTTAACGGAGCGTTAGCCCGGCGCGTGCTATCGTGCGGGATCGGACCGCGACCGGAACAACGGAAATCGCGGCCAGGGAGTAGCGATGCAGACGCATACCGATCATATTTCGGCTCGCGAGCGGCGCGGCGACGAACGCCATATCGTCCGGCTCGATGCCACGGTACGCGCCTATCGCATGCCGACGCTCGCCGCGGCGCTGGTCGATCTCTCCGCCGGCGGCGCGATGCTCGAGGCCGATGCGCGGGCGTTCGGCAATGGCGACGAGATCGTGCTCACCACCGGCCCGGTCGAGATCGTCGCGACGATCGCCTGGCTCAACGACAGGTTCTTCGGCCTCGCCTTCCACCGGCGCCTCGATGCGTATGAGCTCGGGCTGCTCCGCAAGTCCGGCCACGCCTAACGTCTTGCAGGGGTTGCCAAGACGCGCGGAAAGGCCTTTGCCTCGGGCAAACAAACCGAGGATGTCATGGCCGAACCTACCGTCACCCCGCTCGACTGGGCGGATCCGTTCGATCTCTCGAGCCAGCTGACCGACGAAGAGCGGCTCGTCCGCGACACCGCGCACGGCTACGCGCAGGATCGGCTGCTGCCGCGCGTCACGTCAGCCTATCTCGACGAGCGCTTCGACCGAGAGATCATGACCGAAATGGGCGCGCTCGGGCTGCTCGGCGCGACGATCCCGCCCGAATATGGCGGCGCCGGTCTCGGCTATGTCGCCTACGGGCTGATCGCGCGCGAGGTCGAGCGCGTCGACTCGGGCTACCGCTCGGCGATGAGCGTGCAGTCGAGCCTCGTGATGCACCCGATCTACGCCTATGGGTCCGAGGCGCAGCGCCACAAATATCTCCCCAAGCTGGCGAGCGGCGAATGGGTCGGCTGCTTCGGGCTGACCGAACCAGACGCCGGCTCGGATCCGGCCGGCATGCGCACCAAGGCGACCAAGATCGACGGGGGCTACAAGCTCGACGGCGCCAAGATGTGGATCACCAACTCGCCGATCGCCGATCTGGCCGTGGTGTGGGCGAAATCCGACGCGCATGACGGCGCGATCCGCGGCTTCGTCGTCGAGCGCGGCATGACGGGTTTCTCGACGCCGAAGATCGAAGGCAAGCTGTCGCTGCGCGCCTCGATCACCGGCGAGATCGTGCTCGACGGCGTCGAGGTCGGGGAGGATGCGCTTCTGCCCAACGTCTCCGGGCTCAAGGGGCCGTTCGGCTGCCTCAACCGCGCGCGCTACGGGATCGGCTGGGGCGTGATGGGTGCGGCCGAAGCATGCCTCCATGCCTCGCGCAGCTATACGCTCGATCGCAAGCAGTTCGGCGTGCCGCTCGCCTCCAAGCAATTGGTGCAACTCAAGCTCGCCGACATGCTGACCGAGATCGGACTTGGTTTGCAGGCCTCGCTCCGGATCGGGCGTCAGATGGAGGACGGCATTCTCCAGCCCGACCTGATCTCGCTCGCCAAGCGCAACAATTGCGGCAAGGCGCTCGCGATCGCCCGCGTCGCACGCGACATGCACGGCGGCAACGGCATCTCGGCCGAATTCCACGTCATCCGACACGCCGCCAACCTCGAGACGGTCAACACCTATGAGGGCACGCACGACATCCACGGCCTGATCCTGGGCCGTGCGATCACGGGGCTGTCGGCCTTCTAGGGCCGCGTCCGTTGCGTCACCCGGGGTCCCGCGTCTTGCTGCGCCGCGCGGCACGCGAGACCCCGGATCCGATCCGCGGGGACGACGGTCGCCTCGATCCGGAATATGTCCGAACGACAGCGCGCCGCACCGCGATGAACGCGGGCGGCGCGACGATCTTAGCAGCGGCGATCGGCGGGCAAACCCGCCGATGCTCAATCTTACTTCTTGGCGAGGCTGCCGAAGCTGCCGAAACGCTTGTTGAAGCGCGCGACCTGGCCGCCCGCGTCGAGCATGTTACCGCGGCCGCCGGTCCACGCCGGGTGCGACAGCGGATCGATGTCGAGCAACAGCACATCGCCCTCCTTGCCCCACGTCGAGTGCGTCTCGTAAGTGGTGCCATCGGTCATCTGGACCGTGATCTTGTGGTAGTCGGGGTGGGTATTCTTCTTCACCAGGCAAACTCCGTGAGCAGGCTGGTTACCGACCAGCCTCGCAAGCCGGCTCCGATAGTCCAACCATGCCCGTGGCGCAAGCCGTGAGGGTATTGGGCACGATCCTCGCCGGCGGGCAGGCACGACGGTTCGGCAGCGACAAGGCGCTGGCGATGATCGACGGGTCCGCGATGCTCGATCATGTCGCCGACCGGCTGCGCCCGCAATGCGACGCGCTGATGGTCGCGGGGCGCGACTGGCCGGGGCTGGAGCGGATCGGCGATCGTCCCGCGCCGGGACTCGGCCCGCTTGGCGGGCTGGCCGGCGCACTGGCCTTCGCGCAGGCATATGGATTCGACGCAGTGCTGACCGCCGGCTGCGACCTACCCGGCCTTCCGCGCGACCTGCGCGCGAAACTCGGCGCGCCGAACGCGATCCTGCGGGGTCAGCCGACGATCGGTCTGTGGGATGGCAGGCTCGCCGAGCCGCTGCTGCATTGGCTGCAGACCGCCGCAGACCATTCGATCCGTGCCTGGGGCATCGCGGCGGAGGCCCGCTGGGTCTCCGCCGACGACTCGATCGCCAACGTCAATACGCCGGACGAGCTCGCCGCGTTCAGGCCGCCGGCGGATCCGCGATCATCGCGGTGAAGCTGACCTCGGTGGCAAGCTTGCCATTGACGGATGCGCGGCCCGCGAACTTGCTGACCTTGCCGCGCATCTGCACGACCTCGACCTCGAGCACGAGCAAGACGCCGGGCTCGACGGGCACGCGGAACTTGGCGTTCTCGATGCCCATGAAATAGACGAGCTTGCCCGACGCCGCAGCGCCCAGGCTCTCGATCGCGAGCACGCCGGCTGCCTGCGCCAGCGCCTCGATCACAAGCACGCCGGGCATGATCGGGCGGCCGGGGAAATGACCCTGGAAGAAACCCTCGTTGATCGTCACCGCCTTGATCGCGCGGATCGACTTGTTGGGGACGATCTCCTCGACGCGGTCGACGAGCAGCATCGGGTAGCGATGCGGCAGCGCCGCCATCACCCGCCGGATATCCAGCGGGCCGATGACGGCGCCTTCGGTAGCGGTGTCTCCGCTCACCGGCCCTGCGTGGGCTTCGAGCTGGTCGACGGCGCGGACGGAGCGGCGGCCTGCGGCGGCGTGATGCTCGGCGTCGTGAACGACGAGTCGAGACGCTGGACCAGCGTGCTGGTGATGTCGTTGGCCGGATCCGACGCGAGCGCCGAGTCCTTGGCGATCACCGCGGTTGCCTTACGCTCGGCGCGGATCTGCTCGGCGACCGGGCGCGCGTGATCGATGATCTGCGAGCGGACGAAGCCGGCGAGCTGGTTGACCGCCTGCTCGACTTCCTGGACCGCGTCCTGCGCCGCCTGCACGCGATCGCGCGCCTGCAGGAAGGCCGGGGTCGGCTGCGGCTGGGTGCCGGGCTTGGTTGCCGCCTTGAGCGTGTTGACGGCCGCGTTGTAGGCCGTGATCGCAGTGTTCAGCTCGGCCTGACGCTGCTGAAGCACTGGATTGTACTTGGCGCTGAGCTGGCTGCTGCCGCTCTTGCCGGCAGCCGAGTTCTGGAACATCTGGTCAACGTCGACGGTGAGCACGGCGGCGTCCGCGGCCATGGCGGGGACGGCGACGAGCGAAACGGCGGCGGTCGCGGCGAACAGCGCCGATTTGAACATGTTGGTCATCAGAACTGAGTTCCTACGTTGAAGGAGAAGAGCTTGGTTTCATCGCCCTTCTGCTTGACCAGCGCTTTCGCGATGTCAATCCGCAGCGGGCCGAAGGGCGAATTCCACGAGACGCCGACACCGACAGAGATACGCGGTTTCCAGCTGCCGCCGTAATAGACCTCCTGGAAGGGCGCAATCGTCGAGGCGTAGAGCGTGGATCCGGAGGGGCAGACCGTCGTTCCCTTCGGCAGCGAGTTCAGCGCCGTGCTCGACGTGCCGTCGGTGGCGGTCGTTGTCGTCTGGCACTGGGTCAGGCCGCCGGTCGCGAGGATCGGGCGGGTCAGGCCCGCCGCGCCGGGCGCGGTCTCGTCCGCGGGCAGCAGCGGCGGCTGCTTGACCCCGAACACCGAGCCCATGTCCATGAAGATCGACGGCTTGAAGCCGGCCTCCTTGGCACCGGCGCCCAGCGGCACCTGGACCTCGATATGGCCGAGATAATCCGCGCGGCCGCCGAGCGCATCGTCCTGCAGACGGCCGTCCTTGGTCAGGTTGAGCGTCGTATTGTCGGAATTATAGCCGTAGCGGACGACGCGCGGGCCGATGCCGCGGATGTCGAAGCCGCGCAGCTGCGGTTCGCCGAGATAGAAGCGGTCGGTCAGGCGGATACGGTCGATCTCGTCGCCGACATCGTCGTAGCGCTGCTTGCCGTAAGGCAGAATATAGCCCGCCTCGGCGTGGAGGTTGAGCACGAAGCCATGGCCGAGATCATGATATTTGTCGTCCGACACGGTCGTGCGCAGATATTTGACGCTGCCGCCCAGACCCGCAAAGTCCTGGCCGAAGACGAAGCGATTGCCCTTCGACGGCGTGATGCGGTTGTTGAGATTGTCGTAGACGATGCTGTAGCCGACCGACGACGTCGTGCGATTGCCGACCGCGTCGCAGAGATAGCGGCCTGCCACGATCGGATCGCAGGCAAGGATGCCCTGCGGGTTGTCGGTGCTGTAATAGGTGTCCTTGTCGAGCGACACCTTGTCCTGGCTGAGACCATAGCGCGTCGCCAGCGACCAATATTCGGTCAACGGGATGCCGAAGCGCATCTGGAAGCCGGTCGTGGTCTGGTTGTAGGTCGTGTTGCGGTCGTTGGTCGAGGTGATGTCGTACGAGCGATAGTCGCGGCGGAAGATGTCGAACCCGAAGGCGACATTCTTGTCGAACAGATAGGGTTCGGTGAAGCCGGTGCTGACCGACTTCGAATAGAGCGACCAGTCGGCGCTGGCCCGGACGGTCTGGCCCTTGCCGCGGAAATTATTCTGTTCGATCGACAGGTTGACGATGAACTTCTCGAGGCTCGAATAGCCCGCCGAGACCTGCAGCTGGCCGGTCGATTTTTCCTGGACGTTGGCCTCGAGAATGACCTTGTCGGGCGACGAACCCGGCTTCTGGTCGATCTCCAGCTTATCCTGGAAATAGCCGAGCGAGCGGATGCGATCGCGCGAGCGCTTGACCTGGAAGCCGTTGAACGCGTCGCCTTCCGCCAAGCGGAACTCGCGGCGGACGACCTTGTCCTGGGTCAGCGTGTTGCCATTGATGTCGACGCGCTCGACATAGACGCGCGGCGTCTGATTGACCTTGAAGGTCACGCCCATCGTCAGCTTGGCGGGATCGCGGTGAAAATCGGGATCGATGTTGGCGAACGCGTAGCCGAGCAGCCCGGCGGTCTCGGTCATCGCGTCGACCGTATCCTCGACGACCTTGGCATTGTACCAGTCGCCGGGCTTGACCTTGATCAGCGTGCTCAGCGTCGCGGGCTTGAGGTCGCGAATATCGCTCTCGACCTTGATGTCGGCGAATTTGTAGCGTTTGCCCTCCTCCACCACATAAGTGATGATGAAGTCCTTCTTGTCGGGCGTCAGCTCGGCGACCGCGGAGACGACGCGGAAATCCGCATAGCCCTGCGTCAGATAGTATTGGCGCAGCTTCTGCTGGTCATAGGCCAGACGATCGGGATCGTAACTGGTGCCCGATGACAGGAAGTGGGTGAGCGTCGCTTCCTTGGTGGCCATCTGGCCCTTGAGCTCGCCATCCGAAAAATGGTCGTTGCCGATGATGTTGATCCGGCGGACCTTGGACTTGTCGCCCTCGTGGATCTCGAACACGACGTCGACGCGGTTCTGGTCGAGCAGCACCATCTGCGGATCGACGGTCGCGGCATAGCGGCCCTGGCGGCGGTACAGCTCGATGATCCGGCCGACATCGGCACGCACCTTCGAACGCGTGAAGATTTCGCGCGCCGCCAGCTTGATCTCGGGCATGATCTTGTCGTTCTTGAGGCGCTTATTGCCCTCGAGCACGATCCGGTTGACGACCGGGTTCTCGCGGACCGCGATGACGATGTCGCCGTTATTCTCGTCGCGGATCGTGACGTCGGCGAACAGCTCGGTCGCGTACAGCGCCTTGAGCGCGGTGTCGCCGGCCTCGCGGGTGTAGATGTCGCCGGTCTTGAGCGCCACGTAGGACATCACCGTCTCGGGCTCGAGACGCTGGTTGCCCGTCACCTTGATCGAGCGGATCACCTCCTGCCCGGATGCAGGAGCCGGCGCGCTGCCGACCTGCGGCGCGGTGTCGACGGGCACGGGCACGCCATGTGGACGATGGCGCGGCGCACGCTGCGCGTCGGCCGGGACTTCATATCCCGTCGCCAGGATCGTCCCGATCAGCAGCACGGAGGCTATCCGGCTGTGCTTGCCATCCATTATCACGCTTGTAATCGCCCTCACGCTTGCACGGCACGGCTTGCGCCCATGCCTGCTGCTCCCACTCTACGCCCCTGCCCGATCAGCGCCCAGCGATCAACCCGGCATGCGGCGGCCCGAATGGGTTGGGCGCGGTCAGCCGGCGAGACCGGCGAGACGTTGCCACAGGCCGACCGAGCCCAGATCGTTGAACGTGACGAACAGCATGAGGCCGAACAACAGCGCCAGCCCCGACCGGAAGGCCCATTCCTGCACCTGCGCCTCGACCGGGCGGCGACGCGCCGCCTCGACCAAGTAGAAGAGCAGATGGCCGCCATCCAGCATCGGGATTGGCAGGAGATTGATGAACCCCAGATTGATCGATATGCCCGCCATCAGCAGGATGATCGCAAACCACCCCAAGGTCGCCTGCTGGCCCGCGACGCGCGCCACCCCGACGGGACCCGAAAGCTCCCGGGCCGAGCGGGTGCCGTCGATGATCTGGCTAATCGCGGTGATCGTGTTGCCGACCGACTGCGCCACCAGGCTCGCCGCGCGGTGCGGCACCTCGAGCAGCGGCACGCGCTGCATCGTGCCGCCGGTCTGCGCGATCCCGAGCTGGCCGATCCGGGTCGTGTTGCCGAAGCGATCGGTTTCCGCGATCGCGCGGATCGTCGCGCTGATCGTTATCGGCCGGTCGTGCCGGATCAGCGCGATCGGGACGGTCGCGCCGGGGTGGAGTTGCGTGAAGAAGGCGATGTCCTCGAAGCGGCGGATCGCGGTGCCGTCCATCCGCACGATGCGATCACCGGGCAGCAGCCCCGCCTGCGCCGCCGCGGAGCGTGGTTGCACGCCTGCGATCACCGGCGGCGTCATAGGTTCGCCGTAGGCGATCAGGATCGCCGCGATCACGCCGAAGGCGAACAGGAAATTGACCGCAGGCCCCGCGAACACGATCAGGAAGCGCTGCCAGACCGGCTTCGCCTGGAAGGTCCGCGCGCGTTCGGCGGCGGGCAGCGACAGCCATTCGGCGGTGGGCTCGCTCGCCGGCCCCATGTCGCCCGCGAATTTGACATAGCCGCCAAGCGGCAGCGCCGCGACCTTCCACCGGGTGCCGCGCTTGTCGGTCCAGCCGACCAGTTCGCGGCCGAAGCCGATCGAGAAGGCGTCGGCCTTCACGCCGAACCAGCGGCCGACGAAATAATGGCCGAGCTCATGGATGAAGATCAGTGGCCCGATCACCAGGAGGAAACACGCTACCGCCCAGAAGAAGCCACCGATCGCCGTCATGCTGCTCGCCTTCGCATTACCGAAGCGGCCTTGTGACGTGCCTCGGCGTCGATCGCCACGACCTCGGCGAGCGTCGTGGGCGCAGCTGGCTCATATTGTGCCAGAACCTCGGCGACGACCGATGCAATGTCGAGAAAACCGATCTGCCCGGCTAGGAAGGCGGCGACGGCGCTCTCGTTGGCGGCGTTAAGGATCGCCGGGCGCGCGCCGCCCGCGGTCAGCGCGGCCTGCGCCAGCGCGAGCGCGGGGAAGCGCTCGAGATCGGGCGCCTCGAAGTCGAGCTGCGCGATCCGGGCGAGATCGAGCCGCGCGCAGGGCGTCTCCATCCGCTCGGGCCAGGCGAGCGCGTGCGCGATCGGGATGCGCATGTCGGCCGAGCCGAGCTGCGCCAGCACCGAGCCGTCGATATATTCGACCATCGAATGCACCACCGACTGCGGATGGACGATCACCTCGAGCTTGTCGGCGCCGACCGGGAAGAGATGGTGCGCCTCGATCAGTTCGAGCCCCTTGTTCATCATCGTCGCCGAATCGATCGAAATCTTGGCGCCCATCGACCAGTTCGGATGCTTGACCGCCTGCGCCGGGGTCACGCCGCGCATCGCCTCGCGCGTCCAGGTGCGGAACGGGCCGCCGCTGGCAGTGAGGATGATCCGGCTGACCCGGCCGGGCGCGGGCTCATAGCATTGGAACACCGCGTTGTGCTCCGAGTCGACCGGGAGCAGCCGCGCGCCGGCATCCTCGGCCGCGCGGATCATGATCGACCCCGCCGAGACCAGCGATTCCTTGTTGGCGAGCGCAACCGCCTTGCCGCACGACAACGCAGCCATCACCGGCTCCAGCCCGGCCAGCCCGACGATCGCCGCCATCGTCCAGTCCGCGCCGCGCCGCGCCGCCTCGACGATGGCAGAGGGCCCGGCGCCGGCCTTGATCGTGCTGCCCGCTAACGCCGCCTTGAGCGCGTCGAACTTGGTCGCGTCGCCGATCACCGCGACCGCGGCGTTGGTCCGCCGTGCCGCGGCGGCGAGCCCGTCGACGTCGCTGTAGGCGGTCAGCGCCTCGACGCGAAAGCGATCGGGCTCGCGCTCGACCAGATCGAGAGTCGAGGTGCCGACCGAGCCGGTCGCACCGAGGATGGTTACACTGCGCATATCTCTACACTATCCCAGAAGCGACGATCAGCGCCACGATGCACAACACGGGGACGGCACCGTCCAGCCGATCCATCACCCCGCCGTGCCCCGGGAGCACCCATCCCGAGTCCTTGACCCCCGCGCGGCGCTTCATCACGCTTTCGAACAGGTCGCCCATTTGCGCCGTCACCGCGAGCAGCCCCGCGAACGCCGCCAAGCGAAGCGTGACGTGCAGCACCAGCGTCAATGCGAAGCCGACGATGATCGCGGCAATCATCCCGCCGAGCAGCCCCGCCCACGTCTTGTTGGGGCTCCACACCGGCGCGAGCTTGGGCCCGCCGATGCTGCGGCCGGCAAAATAGGCACCGATGTCCGTCGTCCAGACCATCGCCAGCGTCCAGAAACTCAGGTCGATCCCGTCATAGCGATCGTGGATGAAGAATAGCGAGAGCGTCGGCAGCCCGGCATAGAGCATGCCTGCGGCCAGCTTCGGATTGCGCGTGAAGGCGAACACCGCAAGCGTGGCGCCGAGCAGGCCGTACCAGCACGCCGTGTTTGGAACATTGGCATGCGGCGCGGCAAGAAACAGCGGCAGCAGCAAGCCGAGGAGCGCCAACCACATCTGCCAGCGGGCGGCGCGGATCAGCGACGCCCATTCGGCGATCATCGCCAACGTCGCGGCCGACAGCAGCAGCCAGAACGGTTCGCGTCCATAGACGAGGCAGAAGACCGAAATCAGGATCAGTGCGATCCCGGTGACACTACGCAGCGCCAGATCGGACTTCTTCTTCGGCGCAGGGACGGTATCGGTAATCATAGTCCGCCATAGCGGCGCTCGCGGCGCCCGAAGGCCGCGATCGCGTCGGCGAGCTGCGCATGATCGAAATCGGGCCACAGCGTCTCGGTGAAGACGAGTTCGGCATAGGCCGCCTGCCACAGCAGGAAGTTGGACAGCCGCTGTTCGCCCGAGGTGCGGATCAGCAGGTCGAGCCGGGGCAGGCCAACGGTATCGAGCCGCGCCTCGAACGCCGCGTCGTCGAGCATGTCGGGATCGATCTCGCCGGCACGCGCCTCGCGCATCAGCCGCCGCGTCGCGCGCAGCAGCTCGTCCTGCGCGCCGTAGTTGAGCGCGATCGCCAGCGTCAGCTTGTCGTTGCCCGCGGTACGCTCGACCGCATTGTCGAGCAGCGTGACCAGATCGGGCTCGAACTTGCGATAGTCGCCGATGATGCGGATGCGCACGCCCTTGCGCGCCAGCTCGTCGAGCTCGGCGCGGATATAATGGCGCAGCAGCCCCATCAGGTCGGCGATCTCGCTTGCTGGACGGCGCCAATTCTCCGACGAAAAGGCGTAAAGCGTCAGCGCCTCGAGCCCGAGGTCGCCCGCCGCGCGCACCGTGCGCCGCACCGCCTCGATACCCTGCTTGTGGCCGGCAAAGCGCGGCAACCGACGTGCCTTCGCCCATCGCCCGTTGCCGTCCATGATGATCGCGACATGGCGCGGCACCGACAGGTCCGTCCCGCCGCCTGCAGCCGACGCCGCGTTGGCCGGCGTCGCGTTCACTTGCCGAGGATTTCCTTCTCCTTGGCGGCGGTCACCGCGTCGATGTCGGCGATGGTCGCGTCGGTCAGCTTCTGGACCTCGCCCTCGTGGCGCTTGCGCTCGTCCTCGGAGAGGCCGTTCTTCTTCTCGTCGAGCTTGAGATTGTCCATCCCGTCGCGACGGACGTTGCGCACCGCGATGCGTGCCTTCTCGGCATATTGGCTGGCCAGCTTGGCGAGCTCCTTCCGACGCTCTTCGGTCAGGTCGGGGATCGGCAGGCGCAGCGTGGTGCCATCGACGATCGGGTTGAGCCCCAGACCCGCCGAGCGGATCGCCTTGTCGACCGGGCCGACGTTCGTCTTGTCCCACACCTGCACCGAGAGCAGCCGCGGCTCGGGCGCCGACACCGTCGCCACCTGATTGATCGGCATCTGCGCACCGTAGACGGTGACGGTCACCGGATCGAGCAGCGACGTCGACGCGCGGCCGGTGCGCAGCCCGACCAGATCCTGCTTCAGCGATTCGAGCGCACCGGCCATCCGGCGCTCGAGATCGGGCTTGTCGTAGACGGGGCCTGCCATGTCACTCTCCGTTGCGAACGATCGTCGCGATGCCTTCGCCGGCGAGGACGAGGGCCAGATTGCCCTGCTCGCGGATGTTGAAGACGACGATCGGGATATTGTTGTCGCGGCACAGCGCGATCGCGCTGGCGTCCATGATCTTGAGATTCTTGTTCAGCACGGTCGAGAAGTCGATCTCCTCGTAGCGCGTGGCGCCGGGCACCGTCTTGGGATCGGCATCATAGACGCCGTCGACCGAGGTGCCCTTGAACAGCGCGTCGCACTTCATCTCGGCGGCACGCAGCGCCGCCCCCGAATCGGTGGTGAAATAGGGGCTCCCGACGCCGGCGGCGAAGATCACGACCCGCCCCTTTTCAAGATGCCGTTCGGCGCGCCTGCGGATGAACGGCTCGCAGACCGAGGCCATCGGAATTGCCGACTGGACGCGAGTCTCGACACCGAGCAGCTCGAGCGCGTTCTGCACCGCGAGCGCGTTCATCACGGTGGCGAGCATGCCCATATAGTCGCCGGTCGCGCGATCGAAGCCCTGCGCCTGGCCCGCCACGCCGCGGAAGATGTTGCCGCCGCCGACGACGATGCACAGCTGATAGCCGGCCTCGCGGATCGCGAGGATCTCCTCGGCGACGCGCTTGACGGTCGCGGGATCGATGCCGAACTGGCCCGAACCCATCAGCACCTCGCCGGACAGTTTGAGCAGGATGCGGTGGAAGGTCGGGCGGGTCATGCGAGAAAGGGGTCCGATCGGATCAATGTGCCGCGCACCTTAGGGGCGGGGCCTGTCGCTGCCAAGCATGGTTACGGAGGCGGTAGGCGAAAGCCCGATGCGGCTTCGCACATTGGGCGCCCCCCCCGTTCGCCCTGAGCGCAGTCGAAGGGCCGACCGAGCGCAGTCGAGGTGATTTCCAATGCTGTGCCCGTGCCTCGACTGCGCTCAGCACGAACGGGGTTGGGTGGGCACTCACCCCGAAAACAAAACGCCCGCCGTCACGCGCGTCCGTCTCCGGATCACGCGCGCCGGCGGGCGCTCAGGCTATGCGTTACGCCTTGACGCCAGCGGCTGCTGCCACCTCAGCGGCGAAGTCGCTGGTCTCGCGCTCAATGCCTTCGCCGAGCTGGAAGCGGACATAGTCCTTGAGCACGATCGCCGTGCCGGCATCCTTGGCGGCCTTGGCGACGACGTCCTGCACCGGCGTCTTATTGTCCATCACGAAGAGCTGCGACAGCAACGCCGCCTCCTTCTTGAACTTGGCCACCGCACCCTCGACCATCTTCTCGATGATGTTCTCGGGCTTGCCGCTCTCCGCCGCCTTTTCGCGCGCGATCGCACGCTCGCGCTCGATCGTGTCGGCGTCGAGATGGTCGGCGTGGAGCGCCTGCGGGAAGGAGGCCGCGATGTGCATCGCGATCTGCTTGCCGAGCGGCTCGAGCACGTCGATGCCGGCATCCGACTCGAGCGCCACGAGAACGCCGATCTTGCCCATGCCGGGCGCGATCTGGTTGTGGACATAGGGCACGACCGCGCCGTTCGAGACGGTCAGCACGCGAACGCGGCGCAGCGTCTGGTTCTCGCCGATCGTGGCGATGTTGGCGGTGAGCGCGTCGCCGACGGTGCCGCCGCTCGGATAGGCCGCAGCGCGCAGCGCCTCGACATCGTCGCCGGTCTCAAGCGCGATGCCCGACACGGTCTTCACGAACGCCTGGAACTGGTCGTTCTTGGCGACGAAATCGGTCTCGGAATTGACCTCGACCGCGGCGCCCTTGGTGCCGGCGACGGCGAGCCCGACCAGGCCTTCGGCCGCGGTGCGGCTCGACTTCTTGGCGGCGGCGGCGAGGCCCTTGGAGCGCAGCCAGTCGACCGCGGCTTCCATGTCGCCATTGGTTTCGCTGAGCGCCTTCTTGCAGTCCATCATGCCGGCGCCCGAGCGCTCTCGCAGATCCTTGACAGTGGCTGCGGTGATCTCCGCCATCTTATGTCCTTTCAGATGCAGGGAGGGAGGAGCAGCCATAAGCCACCCCTCCCCGTTTGTTCATGCCGGCCCGTCCGTAAACGCGCCGAATTGTTCAGAAGCTCAGGCGAGCGCGGCTTCGACCGGCGGCTCGTCTGATGCACCGAAATCGGCGCCCGACTGAACGCGTGCGCCCTGATTGCCCTTGGTCGCGGCCTCGGCGATGAGATCGCAGTAGAGGCGGATCGCGCGGCTGGCGTCGTCGTTCGCCGGGATCGGGAAGGCGATGCCGTCGGGCGAGACGTTCGAGTCGAGGATCGCCACGACCGGAATGCCGAGCGTGTTGGCTTCCTTGATCGCGAGCTCTTCCTTGTTGGCGTCGATCACGAACATCACGTCCGGGATGCCGCCCATGTCGCGAATGCCGCCGAGCGACAGCTCGAACTTGTCGCGCTCGCGGGTGAGCTGGAGCACTTCCTTCTTGGTGAGGCCCGCGGTGTCGCCCGAAAGCTGCTCCTCGAGCGCCTTGAAGCGCTTGATCGAGCCCGAGATCGTCTTCCAGTTGGTGAGCATGCCGCCCAGCCAGCGATGGTTGACATAATGCTGCCCCGACTGGCGGGCGGCCTCGGCGATCGGCTCCTGCGCCTGGCGCTTGGTGCCGACGAACAGGACCTTGCCGCCATGCGCGACGGTCTGCGCGACGAAGTCGAGCGCGCGCGTCATCAGCGGAACGGTCTGCGACAGGTCGATGATGTGGACGCCGTTGCGGTCGCCGAAGATGTAGGGCTTCATCTTCGGGTTCCAGCGGTGGGTCTGGTGGCCGAAGTGTGCGCCGACGTCGAGCAATTGATGCATGGAAACGGACGGTGCCGCCATGAGATAGTCTCCTTCCGGTTGAGCCTCTGCAGAGCAGTGACCGAATCCGTTGGAACGGAGTCGGCACCGGTATGTGCGCCCTGCATGCGGGATGCGCGGGCCCCTAGCTCGAAGAGGCCGTAAAGGCAAGCTTGGGATGCAGGCGCGACGTTTCGCGTAAGACTTTGGTCTAATTCCGGCTCAAAAAGGAACAGTTGACACAGAACATATGGGGAACGTATGGAACTGTTCAGACGGCAATCCGTTCCTGCCCGATGTGGAACGGGTAGAACCGTTTCGGGAGAGTTTTCATGTTGCATGTTCTCACGTCGATCGGCTTCGCATTCGTAGCGCTCGTCGCGCTGTCGTTCACCGCGCTGATGCTTTTGGCATCGCGCGACGCGATCATCGGTGCCTTGGGCTTCCGCCACGCCGACACGTCACGCGCGCCACGCCATCCGGTGCGCATCAGGACGGCAGGTCGCTGGCAGACGGCGTCGACGACGGCGGCGGTGCCGCAGCGCCGCGCCGCCTGACCTTCGCATAGGAACGCGCGCCGAACGGCACCGCGATCAGATAGGCCAGTGCGAACAGCGACAAGGTCGGCCATGGCGCGCTGACCAACGCGCCGCCGATCAGCGCGATCACCGCCAATGCCCCGAAGCGGACGTCGCGGCGCAGGCGGAGTGATCCCCAGCCGAAGGTCGCGACGCTCGACACCATCAGCACCGCGGTCATCGCGGTCCATGGTGCGACGAAATAGGCCGAGCGGAACAAGGGAATCTGCTGGCCGAACGCCAGCCAGAGATAGAGCGGCAACATCGCCAGCCCGGCACCCGCGGGCGCCGGGATCCCGGTGAAGAAGCCCGCGGCCTTGCGCGGCTGCTCGGTCGCATCGATCTGCGCGTTGAACCGCGCCAGGCGTAGCGCACAGCAAACCGCGTGGCTGAGCGCGATCGTCCAGCCGAATTGCGGCATATATTGCAGCGACCAGAGATACATCACGACCGCGGGCGAGACGCCGAAGGCGATCACGTCGGACAGCGAATCGAGCTCGGCGCCGAAACGGCTCTCGCCCTTGAGCAAGCGCGCGATCCGCCCATCCAGCCCGTCGAGCACGCCGGCGAGGATGATCGTGCCCACGGCCAACTCCCATTGCTCGGCGATCGCGAAGCGTACCGCGGAGAGGCCGAAGCACAGGGCGAGCGCGGTGACTGCATTGGGGGCAACGGCACGGAGCGGGATCCCGCGGCGTGGCCGATCACGGAAGCGCGGGTTCAGGCGCGGCATGACGCTACCGTTCCCCGGCGCAAGCCGGGACCCAGAGCTTCAAACGCGGCGCCCGCAATTCTGGACCCCGGCTTCCGCCGGGGAACGAAAAAGGGGCGGCCGTCATTGCGCCACGCCGTCGATCCGCTCGTCGCGGCCGGCGACCGCAAGCACCGTCTCGCCCGCGATCGTGCGCTGACCGAGCAGCACCTGAGAACTGGTGCCGGCGGGCAGATAGACGTCGACCCGGCTGCCGAAGCGGATCAGCCCAACGCGCTGGCCCGCAGCGATGATGTCGCCCGGCTTGACGAAGGGCACGATCCGCCTGGCGACCAACCCGGCGATTTGCGTGAAGCCGATCTTCATGCCCTGAGCATCTTCGACGAGGATATGCTGACGCTCATTCTCCTCGCTCGCCTTGTCGAGATCGGCGTTGAGAAACTTGCCCGAGATATAGACGACGCGGCTGATCGTGCCGCCGATCGGCGAGCGGTTGATATGGACGTCGAACACCGACATGAAGATCGACACGCGCGTCACCGGCTCGGGCGACAGCGCACCCTCCCCCACCAGCTCGCGCGGCGGCGGCACCTGGACGATCAGCGTCACTAGCCCGTCGGCGGGCGCCACGATCATGCCCGGCGCGCGCGGCGTCGTCCGGATCGGATCGCGGAAGAACAGCAGCACCCACGCTGTGATCGCCACGCCCGCCCAACCGAAGGGCTGCGGCAGGAAGATGAAAAAGAGCAGCGTGATCCCGGCCGCGATCGCGGCGAACTTATAGCCTTCGGGATGGACGGCGGGGAAGCGCCACTTGATCGTGGTGGTGCCAATGTCGGGCTTTTCGAGCGATGTCATCGCATCGTCCTAAGCGGTCGGATCCGCGCTGTCACGGTTGATCCGCGCGACGGCCCGGCCTAAGCGGCTCGACATTCGTATCGAACCCTTTGCCGGCGCCCGGTGCCGGCCCCTTCAGCGGAGCGCTCCATGGCAGCCAAGATCAAGGTGAAGACCCCGGTCGTCGAACTCGACGGCGACGAAATGACCCGGATCATCTGGCAGTGGATCCGCGAGAAGCTGATCCTCCCCTATCTCGACATCGACCTTAAATATTACGATCTTTCGGTCGAGAAGCGCGACGAGACCGACGACCAGATCACGATCGACAGCGCCAAGGCGATCCAGCAATATGGCGTCGGCGTGAAGTGCGCGACGATCACCCCCGACGAGGCGCGCGTCGAGGAGTTCGCCCTCAAGAAGATGTGGAAGTCGCCCAACGGCACGATCCGCAACATCCTCGGCGGCACGATCTTCCGCGAACCGATCGTGATGCGCAACGTGCCGCGGCTGGTGCCGGGCTGGACCGACCCGATCGTCGTCGGCCGCCACGCCTTCGGCGACCAATATCGCGCGACCGACTTCAAGGTGCCCGGCCCCGGCAAGCTCAAGATGACCTTCACCGGCGAAGACGGCAACGTCCTCGAATATGACGTGTTCGACTTCCCGTCGGCCGGCGTCGCAATGGGCATGTACAATCTCGACGATTCGATCCGCGACTTCGCGCGCTCGAGCATGATCTACGCGCTCGACCGCAAGTGGCCGCTGTACCTCTCGACCAAGAACACGATCCTCAAGGCCTATGACGGCCGCTTCAAGGATCTCTTCCAGGAGGTGTTCGACGCCGAGTTCGCCGACCAGTTCAGGGCCGCGGGCATCGTCTACGAGCATCGCCTGATCGACGACATGGTCGCCTCGGCGCTCAAGTGGAGCGGCAAGTTCGTCTGGGCCTGCAAGAATTACGACGGCGACGTCCAGTCGGACACGGTCGCCCAAGGGTTCGGCTCGCTCGGGCTGATGACCTCGGTGCTGCTCACCCCCGACGGCAAGACCGTCGAGGCCGAAGCCGCACACGGCACCGTCACGCGCCACTACCGGATGCACCAGCAGGGCAAGGCGACGTCGACCAATCCGATCGCCTCGATATTCGCCTGGACGCAGGGCCTCATGTTCCGCGGCAAGTTCGACGAGACGCCCGACGTGGTGCGCTTCGCCGAGACGCTCGAGAAGGTCTGCGTCGACACCGTCGAGGGCGGGCAGATGACCAAGGATCTCGCGATTCTCGTCGGCCCCGACCAGAGCTGGATGACGACCGAGAAATTCTTCGACGCGATCGTCGCCAACCTCGAGACGGCGATGGCCAGCTGGGGCTGATCCTCGCCGGTACGATACGTGCGAAGGGGCGCGGGTGGGCGATCGGCCTGCCCGCGCCCCTTGTTTTCGCGGCGAATTAAGCGGCGGTTCAGCCCCACCCCGGCACCGTCTCCCGACATCCAGAGGGGGGCTCTGATATCGTCATGCGCCGCGACCGTGCCGCCATTCCGCCGATGGGCCAGGGGCTCGCCGTGATCGTCCTGCTCGCCGCCATCGCGCTGGCGATGCTGGTCGCGGTCGGCGGCTATATGGCTGCGCTGCACGTCCAGGCGCACCGGGTCGCGGTCCAGCATATCGACGACCGCGTCGCGCTCGCGCGTCGCCAGATCCGCAAGCTCGAATATGAGCTCGAATATCGCAGCCGCTTCACGCAGCTCGATCATTGGCGCGAGCCGCTCGGGCTGGGGCCGGTCGGCATCGCCCAGCGCGCTGCCGACCCGCGCGACCTTGCCGCAGTTGTCGCACAGCAGCGGGCGACCGTGGCGGCACACCGCGTCGACGCCGCGCCGCTGCGCGCCAGCTACACGCCGGACGCGCGCAAGGACATGGACAGCCTGGTCGCGACGATCGCCAAATAGCTGTCGCGGCACAGTCGACGCCCCCGGCGCGCGGAGCGCATAGGCGCGCACCGGACGCGCGGTCGACCAGCCTAGGCCTGCCCCCGATGCCCCATTTTATTACGGCGCCGATGTCACATGACCAAATCTTAGGATTGGGGACAGGTCTCCGCCATTGGCCCGCTCGCATGCGCACCGCTCCCACCGCCGGGCTGTCGACGCGTCACGCGAAGAGGCATGCGGTAGCGGGGTGGAGTTGCTTATTATGAACGATGGGCGTCGCTATAGCGCACGTGCGCTGGCCCGCATTTCAACGCGCGGCCGCACCGCCGCCGCCCTTGTGGCGCTGTGTGGTGTCTATGTCGGGCCGGCGCATGCGCAGGCCGCGGCGCCCGCGTTATCGGCCAAGACCAGTGAAGCCGCCGAAGCCGCCGCCGACGCCGCCGAGGACGCCAAGGACGCCATCGTGGTGACCGGCCAGCCGAAGCGCGGCGCCGTCGCGACCGAGGTGCCCCCCGAGACGACGCTGAATGCGACCGCGATCCACGCGCTGGGCGCCGCCGATCTCGACGAGGTGTTCACCGATCTCGCCCCTGAAATCGGCACCGGCGCAGGCGGTGCCAGCGGCAACGGGACGATCCGCTCCGGCCAAGCCCCGATCGTGCTGGTCAACGGCCAGCGGATCTCGGGCTTCTCGTCGATCAAGGACCTGCCCCCCGAGGCGGTGCGCAGGATCGAGATCTTCCCCGAGAAGGTCGCGCTGCAATATGGCTATGATGCCGGCCAGCGCGTCGTCAATGTCGTCCTGCGCAGCAACTACAAGGCGCTGACGCTGCTCGGCCGCTACACGCTGGCGCCCGACAATTTCCGCGGCGTCTATCGCGCCAAGGTCGACCTGCTGCGGATCAACGAGAATTCGAACTGGAATATCGATCTCGACTATCGCCACCAGGATCCGATCTCCGACGACACCACGCTCGTCGCGCCGACCGCGAGCACGGGCGTGCCGCAGCACACGCTGGCGACGCAGGACGATCATCTGACGATCACCGGGTCGACGACCCGCAAGATCGGCGCGGTCTCCGCCGCCCTGACCGGCAGTCTCGATCTCGACGCGCTGCAGAGCCGCCCCGGCCTGTCCGACGAGGATGGCGATCTGCTCGCCGCGGAGGGGCTCTCCGATCTCGTGGCGGGCCCGCTCAACCGCGTCGACCAGACCGTGGAGGCGCAGACCAACCTGACGCTCAACGGCCGCCTCGATGCTTGGCGCTGGTCGTTCATCGGCAAGCTCGACGACACCACCCGCGTCACCCGGACGGGCCCCGCCATCGGCAGCAACGGGATGGACATCGTCCTGCTGCCGTCGCCCGGCCTGCTTGGCGACCGCTGTGGGTCCGTCGGCGACACCGGCTGCGTCTCGACCGACATGCGCACCGCCGGCGGCGATTTCTATCTCAACGGCAATCTGCTGTCGGTGCCGGCCGGTCCGGTGACCACCGCGCTGCGTACCGGCTTCGCCTTCTCGGGCATCCGCAGCGACTCGCCGAGCGCGCTGGCGGCGACCGACCTGACGCGCAACGAAGGCAATGTGCAGGGCAATGTCGATGTACCGCTGAGTTCGGATCGCTCGCCGCTCGGCAAGCTGTCGATCGGTGGCAATGGCGAACTCCGCCAGCTCTCCGATTTCGGCACGCTGACGACCTATGGGGCGACGCTCGACTGGGTGCCGACCAAGCGGGTCGATCTTCTCGCCTCCTTCACGCACTCTCAGCAGGCGCCGACCCTGCTCCAGCTCGGCGAAGCGTCGCTCGACACGCCCGATCTGCGCGAGTTCGACTTCGTTACCAACAGTACGACGATCGTGCAGCGGATCGCGGGCGGCACCGCCGATCTCGATCACCAGACCTCGCAGACCGGGCGCGTCCGCCTCCAGGTCAGCCCGCTGCGCACCGCGGATCTGCAGCTGTCGGCCGAATATACGATCGACAAGACCCGCAACCCGATCGTCGATCTCAGCGCCGCGACCGCCGCCACCATGGCCGCCTTCCCGGACCGCTTCGAGCGCGACAATGGCTATCTGACCGTGCTCGACACGAGCCCGGTCAACCTCGCGCGGCGTGATCGCCAGCAGATGCGCTTCGGACTCAATTATTCGACGGCGTTCGGCTCGACGAGTCCGGCGGTGGGCTCGGTCGCCGCGCCGGCGCGCGACCAATTCCAGATCGCGCTGTACGATACCTGGCGGCTGCGCGACGAGGTCGTGCTCCGCGACGGAATGCCGGCGCTCAACCTGCTCGGCCACGACGTCATCAGCGATACCGGCGGCACACCGACCCATCAGGTCGAACTCCAGACCACCGTCTCCACCGCTGCGTGGAGCGCCGACATCAATGCCGTGTGGCAGACGCCGACGACGGCCTATGCGGGCACGCTCTCGCAGGACAAGCTGACCTTCTCGCAGGGGATAACGCTCAACTTGCGGCTGCAGATCAACCTCGCCGACCAACGCTGGCTGACTCACATTTTCCCCGCGCTGCGCGGCAGCCTCAACCTGTCGGCGGACAATCTGCTCGGCGCCCACACGCGCGTCCATGACTCCGCGGGGGTCGTGCCGGCGGCGTATAGCGAGGACTATATCAATCCGACCGGGCGGACCTTCCGCATCACGCTGCGCAAGCGCTTCCGCTGAACGACCGGTCAGCCAAGCCTTTGTGACCGGAACGAATGTTTCGGCGTCGCCGGTACGATGACATTTGCTGGCTACATGTCTCGGCTAGTAGCGAGGCTCCAAACGACTTCAGGAATATGGCCCATGCGTCTTGTCCTTCTCGTCTCGTCCGTCGCGCTGCTGAGCGCGCAGCCGCTGTTCGCCGCCGACCGGGCGTCGCCGCCGCAGGACGGTTGGCAGCGTCCGACGCCGGCGCAGATGGCGGCCCACCGTGCCGAGCGGGAAGCCAAGCAATCGGCTGACATCGCGCTGCTGCTTGGTCTGCGCGCCGACCAGAAGCCCGCGCTCGACAGCTTCCTCGCGACGATGCATCCGCACGGCATGCGCCACGGCCCCGACGGCGGCGCCAAGGGTGGCCACGGTCCCGACGGCACCCCGCCGCCGCCCGAGAACACGATGGCGATGCTCGACCATATGGACCAGCGCATCGACCAGCGCGATGCCGACGCCAAGCAGCGCATCGCGGCGACCAAGCGCTTCTACACCGCACTGACCCCCGACCAGCAGCAGCGCTTCGACGCGATGGCTCATTTGATGCACGGTCATTTTGGGCATGAGGGCGGCCACGGCGGCCCGGGCGGTGGTCGTCACGGCATGCACGCGAACGGCTGATCCCGTCGCGCTCGCAACGGCTTCTTCGGTCGGGCGTTTTGCCACGATCCGATCAGGAGAGAGGCGATGCCGCGCGGCGACAAGGACAGCTACACCGACAAGCAGAAGCGCAAGGCCGCGCATATCGAGCAGGGCTATGAAGCGCGCGGCACGCCCAAGCCGGAGGCCGAGAGCCGCGCCTGGGCGACGGTCAACAAGGAGTCGGGCGGCGGCAACAAGTCTGGCTCGGGGCGTGGCCATCCTGACACGCACAGCGCTTCGTCGCGCGGCGGCAAGGCGCACCGATCCGGGTCGGCGGAGCAGCGTTCCGCCGCCGCGCGCAAAGGCTGGGACACACGGCGGCGGAACAGCGCCAGCGGATAGGGACGAGCCTGTCCGCGTGTGCGTTCGCCGGTATCGTGTCGAAGCGCCGGCCTCCTTCGCGGGCTCGGCGAAATAACGGCGCTTCGATAGGCCCCGGGCGACTGGACTATGCCTTCGAGATGCGCTCAGCCCGCCGTCGTCTCGACCTTGGCGTGGCTGCCGGATTCGCTCTGGCGGATCGTTCCGCCGAACAGCATCTTGAGCTTGCCCGAGAGCGACACGTCCGCCTCCCATAGTTCGGCGCTGTCGATGTCGAAGCGCAGCAGGGCAAGGTTGGGATCGTCCTTGCCGCCTGGAAACCAGGCATCGGCCGCGTTCGACCAGAGCTTGTCGATCATCGCGCGATCGTTGTCGACCCGCGCCTCGCCCGACAAGCAGGCGAAATAGTCGTGCCCCTTCGAGACGAACTGCGCCATCGCGGACCCGCCCTTGGCCAGCCGATTGTCCCGGCCGATGAAGAACCACAGCGTATCGACCTGATCCTTGTCGAGCTGCGCGGTCAGCGGCTCGCTATGCTCGCCGCCCTCGGTGAGGCCGACCATCACGAACGGGCTCTTCGACATCCGCGTCCAGAGGTCATGCTTCAATTGCGTTGCGTCCGCCATGCTGTCTCTCCTCTGTCCGCTTAACGCCGACCGCGCGATAAGTCTCCGCGGTGGCGTCGCCGTGCGGCGCCGGCGCTTCTCCGTCTACAGCACGCGGCGACGGCGCCAGGGTCTCCCCGCGCGCCGTCGGTGGTCACTCGCCCGAGCCGGGCTCGGCCATGCCCTTGTGCAAGGCCGCCGTCACGCCGTGCGGGAGGACATGCGCGGCGGCGGCCTGCAGCTTGTTCTTCCAGCCCGAGACGACGTCGCCGCCACCCTTCATCATCTGCGTCCAGCCGTCCCTGGCGACCTTGGCGGGGTCATCCTTCTTGGCGGTGCCGACACTCGTGTCGCCCATTCCCGCCCGATCGAAAAATTCGGTCTCGGTTGCACCCGGCATCAGATTGGTGATCGTGATCGCGTCATGACCCTCATTTTCGAGCTCGGCACGCAGCGCGTCGGCGAAGCTGTCGATGAACGCCTTGGTACCGTTATAGACCGCCTGGTAGGTGCCGGGGATGAATCCGGCGACCGAGCCGGTGAGCATGACCTTGCCCTCGCCCGTCGCGACCATCTGCTTGACCACGGTCTGGACGAGGTAGAGCGTGCCGACGATGTTGGTGTCGATGACGTGCCGCCAATCGGCCGGGTTCTGTTCGAGAAAGCCGCGGCCGAGCCCGCGCCCGGCGTTGGCGCACAAGATGTCGACCCGCCGGCCGTTGGTCGCGGCGATCAGCGCGTCGACGCCGTCGATCGTCGACAGGTCCGCCTCGATCGAGCGCACCTCGGTGCCATGCTGCTGGAGGTCGGCGCCGGCCGCGTTAATCAGTGGCTCGTCGGCGACGATCAGCAGGTCATAGCCGTCCTGCGCGGCGAGATGGGCGAGTTCGAAGCCGATGCCGGTCGAGGCGCCGGTGATGATCGCGAATTTGTCTGCCATGGTCTCTGTCCTATTCCGCTGCCAGCGCCAGGCCGGGCTTGAGCACGACCTTGGTCACTTCATTCTGGTTGTCGTGGAACATCTTATAGCCTTCCGGCGCCTGTTCGAGCGGCAGCCGGTGGGAGATTAAGAAGGTCGTATCGATCTTCTCTTCGAGGATCGCGTTGAGCAGGCCCGGCATATAATGCTGGGTGTGGGTCTGCCCGGTCTTGAGCGTCAGCCCCTTCTCCATGAACGCGCCGAGCGGGAATTTGTCGACGAACCCGCCATAGACCGCCGGCATCGAGACGCGGCCGCCCTTGCGACAGGCCAGGATCGCCTGGCGGACCGAATGGATGCGATCGGTGCCGAGGAAGGTCGACGCCTTGATCTGGTCGATGACGTTGTCGACGAAGAAGCCGTGCGCCTCGAGCCCGACGCTGTCGATACAGGCATCCGGTCCGATCCCACCGGTCATCTCCATCAGCGCCTCATAGGTCGCGCTCTGCTCGAAGTTGATCGTCTCGGCGCCGAATGCCTTGGCCAGTTCGAGCCGGTGCGGGAAATGGTCGATCGCGATCACGCGCTGTGCACCCATCAGGAAGGCCGACTGCACGGCGAACAGCCCGACCGGACCGCAACCCCATACCGCCACCGTATCGCCCGGCTCGATCTGCGCGTTCTCGGCGGCCATCCAGCCGGTCGGCAGAATGTCGGACAGGAACAATACCTTGTCGTCTTCGATCCCGTCAGGAATCACGATCGGGCCGACGTCGCTGAACGGCACGCGAACATATTCCGCCTGCCCGCCGGCATAACCGCCGGTCATGTGGCTGTAGCCGAACAGACCCGACATCGGCTGGCCGTATAATTCCTGTGCGATATCCTGATTGTCGGCGGGCAAGCCGTTGTCGCAGGCCGAATATTGATGCTTGCCGCAATGATAGCAGCTGCCGCACGCGATCGTGAAGGGCACCACGACACGCTGGCCCTTTTTGAGCGTCGACTTGGGGCCGATCTCGACCACTTCGCCCATGAACTCGTGGCCGAGGATGTCGCCCGCCTTCATCGTCGGGATGTAGCCGTCGTAGAGATGCAGGTCGGAACCGCAGATCGCGGTCGATGTCACCTTGATGATGCAGTCGCGCGGGTTGAGGATCTCGGGATCGTCGACCGTGTCGACGCGGACGTCGTGCTTGCCGTGCCAGGTCAGCGCGCGCATCAGGCCTTCTCCTCTTGCAGCTGCGCTTTGGTGCGCGACGATGTGGCGATCTCGCCGGTTTCCATGAGTTGCTTGAAGCGGCGCAGGTCACGCCGCGCCTGGATCGCGGGCTCGCGCTGGAAGAGCTTGGCGACGATCTTCCCGATCGTACCGGCCGGCGGATCATAGGCGATCGTGGCGACCACGACGGTCCCCCGCGCGCCGGCGTCGCGGAATTCGATGCGACCCGAATCGGCCACGTCGGCGCCCTCCTCCGTCGTCCACGCGATGACTTCGCCCTCGCGCTCCTCGGTAATCCGCGCATCCCATTCAACGGTGCGCCCGCCGGGCGCCTTGACCACCCAGTGCGAACGCGCGGCATCGAGCACGTCGATCCGCTCGACATTTTCCATGAACGTCGGCAGCCGCGCGAAATCACGGAAATAGGCGTAGAGTTCGGCCGGGGGCCGGTTGATCGTGACGGCCCGACCGACGACATGATCGCCCTTGGCATCGATCAGGCTTTCGGTCGCCGCCTGTTGCCCGGCGCGATCTTTCGCGGTCGACAGGGGCGCATCGTCGCGCGCCTCTACAATCTCGGCTTCGCTCATCAAGGGCCTCCTGTTTTCAGCCACTTGAACGAAGGATCATAGGCGCCGTTCCGAACACGCGAGCGCGATGGCATCCTTTTGCCAAAATAACCGGCCGCGTCCCAGTCACGCTGCAATCGACGGCGCAACAGTCGTCACACACGACCGGAAAAGCTAATTTACGTTTATGAAAATCAAGTCCAAGGCCGTGGATATATTCGCTTTTTTGGGCGTTAACCCGCATCAACTACGCGCGGCCGCGCGCGTCTTTCAAAGGGTCCGCCATTGCGCATCGCGATCATCGCGCATCTGAAACACGCCATTCGCGAACCGTTTGCGGGCGGACTGGAGACTCACACCCACACCCTGGCTGCCGGCCTGCGCGATCGGGGCCATCAGGTCACGCTGTTCGCCTCGGCGCATTCCGATCCAGCATTGGGTATCGAGGCGATCTGCGATGAAACGTCGCTGCTCGAAACCGGCGTCGCCGAGGCCAATGACGTTGCCTTCTTCCGTGAGCATCATGCCTATCTTCGGCTGATGAACGAACTCCGCTATCGCGATTTCGACGTGATCCACAATAATTCGCTGCACTATCTTCCGGTCAGCATGGCCGATGCGATCGACACGCCGATGCTGACCACGCTGCACACCCCGCCCTTCTGCTGGCTCGAGAGCGGCGTGCGGCTCTGCCGACCGGACACAATGCGCTTCGTCGCGGTGTCGGCGGCGACGGCGCGCCTGTGGTCGCACGTCGCCAAGGTGGCCGACGTCATCCCCAATGGGATTGATCTGGTCCATTTTCCCTATCAGGCCGTGCCGCATCCGGATCGCTATCTTGTCTGGTACGGACGGATCGTCCCGGAAAAGGGCCTTCATGCTGCGATCGACGCCGCACGCCTTGCCGGGCTGCCGCTTCGGATCGCCGGCCCGATGTCGGACGCGGACTATTACGCGCGCGAGATCGCGCCACGGCTCGGCGCCGATGCGGTCCATGTCGGGCATCTCGATCATAGCGCGCTGGCGCGACTGGTCGGCGGCGCGATCGCTGCCTTGTGCACGCCGTGTTGGGAGGAACCCTACGGTCTCGTCGTCGCCGAGGCGCTCGCCTGCGGCACGCCCGTCGCGGCCTATGCGCGCGGTGGCATTCCCGAGATTTTGACCGACAGCTGCGGCGTGTTGGCGCGGCCCGACGATGTCGCGGCGCTCGCGCATGCGGCGATCCAGGCGATCGCGCTCCCGCGCGCCGCCGCGCGCCGCCGCGCCGAGCAGATCTGCGATGCCGATCGGATGGTCGACGCCTATGCCGCGCTCTATCGCATGATGGCGGAGACGGTGCGGATCTCGGATCGCCCGATCCGCCACCGTGCCGCGGTCGATCAGGTCGAACTGCGCGGCGCCGCCTGATGCGGCGCTACTGCGTCTGCGTGCCTGCCAGAGACGAAGAGACGCACGTGCCGACGCTGCTCGAGGCGCTCGTGCAGCAGACGTTGCCGGGCGCCGTGATCGTGTCGCTGTGCGTCAACAACAGCCGCGATCGGACCGCCGCGGTCGCGCGTGACGTCGCGGCACGGCATCGCGGCCGCCTCGATCTGCGGATCGACGAGCGCACCTTCGCCGACGATCTCGCGCATGCCGGATCGGCGCGGCGCGCCGCGATGGAAAGCGGCGCCGACGCCCTGGCCGATCCCGAAGCGGTGCTGATCTCGACCGACGCCGACTGCCGCCCGCCCGTCGACTGGATCGACGCCATTCTGGCGGCGATCGACGACGACAGCATCGTCGGCGGGCGCATCCGCCTCGACGACGCCGAAGCGGTGCCGGCCGACATTCTCGCGCTGCGGGCGCGATTTGATCGCTATTGGGAAATTGTGCGCGCGATCGAGGACGAGGTCGATCCGTCGCCCTGGGATCTCCCGCCGCGCCACGGCGATCATACCGGTGCAAGCCTGGCCCTCACCGTCGGCCTCTATCGCCGCGCCGGCGGCGTACCGCCGATCGCGACGGGCGAGGATCGGGCGCTGGTCGCGGCGGCGCAGGCGGTCGGTGGCCGGCTGATCCATCCCGCCTCGGTATGGACGCGGACATCGGCGCGTGCGGACGGCCGCGCGGCAGGCGGCATGGCCGACGACATGGCGCGGCTGCACGCCGGCGTAGCAGCGCGGGCCGAACCGCTGGTCCCCGATTTCGCGCATTGGCGCCGTCGTGCGCACTGGCGCCGCGACATGCGATCGAGCTCGGCAAGCGCGCTCGGCCTCGCCGAGGCGGCGCTTCCACCGATGCCGCACGACATGCCGCTCCCGGGTCTCGACGCATGACGGCGCGGCCGATCGGCTATTATGTCCACCATCATGGTGACGGGCATCGCCAGCGCGCGCTGGCGATCGCGGCGAGAGCGCAGGGACGGATCACCGTGCTGGGCACCGGACTGGCCGGCCGGACCGGCGCTATACCCTGCATCGACCTGCCCGACGATCGCCTCGAGCCGCGTGAATTCGACGGCCGGGACGCCAGCGCGCGCCGCCCCGACGCGCTGCATTATGCGCCGGTCGATCATGACGGTATCCGCCGCCGCATCGCCCTGATCACCGACTGGATCGCCGCCGCGCGTCCCGCGCTGATGGTCGTCGACGTCTCGGCGGAGGTGGCGATGCTCGCCCGGCTTGCCTCCGTGCCGACCGTCTATGTCCGCCTGTCGGGTCGTCGCGACGACGCGCCGCACCGCGAGGCGTTTCGGGGCGCCACCGCGCTGCTGTCGCCCTTTCATGCGTTGCTCGACGATGATGCCACGCCTGCCGAACTGCGGACGCGAACGATCTATGCACCCGGGCTCGGCGAGCGACCGGATCCGGCGGTGCCCGAGCCCCATCGCATCCTCGGCGTCGTCGGTCGCGGCGGTGCCCCGATCGACGTGCGGCGGTGGGCGGCGGCGGCCGCGGCGACTCCGGACTGGAGTTGGACCGTCATCGGCGACGGCCCGATGTCGGCAGACGGACCACCCAATCTCCGCTTTGCCGGCTGGGTCGGCGATGCAACCGCGCAGATCGCGCGCGCCGGCGTCGTGGTGGGCGCCGCGGGCGACGGGCTGGTCGGCACGGTGCTTGCCGCGCGCCGTCCGTTCATCTGTGTGCCCGAGGACCGTCCGTTCGACGAGCAACGCTCAAAGGCGGCACGGCTTGCAGCGCTGGGCGCGGCCGTGGTCTGCCCGACCTGGCCCGTGGCGGAGCAATGGCCGACCCTGCTCGATCAGGCGCGCGCGATCGATCCGGCGCTGCTCGCCTCGTTCGACGACCCGATCGGCGCGGCACGCGCGGCCGCGCGACTCTGTGCGGTGGCGGATGCGGCGGGCACGCAACCAGTGGCATCCGCATGATCGCGTCCGACGCCGCATCAATTGACGCTGGAATGTCACGATGAGCGCTCTTTCCGTACTCACCATCGTCCGCAATCGGCAGACGCATCTCGACCAGCTCGTCGAAGGGCTTCGACGCAGCGACCGTCGCCCCGACGAACTCGTCATCGTCGACATGAGCGACACGCCGGTGACCGTGGCGGCCGCCGACTTTGCGATCCGTATCGAGCGGCTCGATGGCAGCGCGCTTCCGCTCGCCGCCGCGCGCAACCGCGCGGCCGCGCTCGCCGCGTTCGACCGGCTGCTGTTCCTCGACGTCGACTGCATTCCGCTCGCCGCCTGCCTAGGCCGGCTCGGCGAGGCACTGGACCATGAGGACGCGCTGCTCTGCGCCGACATCCGCTATCTCGGTCCCGGCGACGCCGCGCCGGGCTGGACCGAGCCTACCCTGCTCGCCGACGGCGCGTCGCATCCCGCGCGTATCTTTCCCGCTGAGGGCGTGCGCCGCGAGGACAATCCCGGCCTGTTCTGGTCGCTCGGCTTCGCCATCCGGCGCGAGACGTTCCAGGCGCTTGGCGGCTTCGACGAGCGCTATGTCGGCTATGGAGCCGAGGATACCGATTTCGGCGTCCGCGCGGCCGGCGCCGGTCTGCCGCTGCTGTTCGTCGGCGGCGCGATCGCCTGCCACCAGCATCACGACAGCCATGAGCCGCCCGTCCAGCATCTCGCCGACATCGTCCGCAACGCGCGCCGCTTCTACGCGGTGCACGGCTGGTGGCCGATGCCGGGATGGCTCGAGGCGTTTGCCGACATGGGGCTTATCGACTGGCAGGACGCCACGATCGAGATGCTGCGCCTGCCAAGCGAGGCCGAACGGCGCGCGACGCTGGTGCGACCGATTGAGGTCGTTGCGCTGGCATAATGGAGCGGCGATCCTATCTGACGGGCGGGGCTGCAGCCATCGCGTCCGATCCTGCACCCCGGGGAACCCGCATGCCGCCGATCCTGACGATTTCCGCGCTCAGCAAACATTATAAATCCGGCCAGAAGGCCCTCGACGGCGTCGATCTGACGATCGAGCGGGGCGAGATCTTCGCGCTGCTCGGCCCCAACGGTGCGGGCAAGACCACGCTGATCAGCATCGTCTGCGGCACGGTGACGAAGAGCGGCGGCACGATCACCGTCGACGGACATGATCTGGCGACCGACGTCCGCAGCGCGCGACGGGCGATCGGGCTGGTGCCTCAGGAGATTGCGGTCGACATCTTCGCGACCGTATGGGGCACCGTCACCTTCAGCCGCGGTCTGTTCGGCCGTGCGCCCGACCCGGCCTATCTCGAGCAGCTGCTGCGCGACCTGTCGCTGTGGGAGAAGCGCGACAGCCGGATCATCGAGCTGTCGGGCGGGATGAAGCGGCGCGTGATGATCGCCAAGGCGCTCAGCCACGAGCCCGATCTGCTGTTCCTCGACGAGCCGACCGCGGGTGTCGACGTCAATCTGCGCCGCGACATGTGGGCGCTGGTCCGCAAGTTGCGCGACAAGGGCGTCACCATCATCCTCACCACCCATTATATCGAGGAGGCCGAGGAGATGGCGGACCGCGTCGGCGTGATCGACGGCGGCAAGCTGCTGCTCGTCGACGACAAGGCGGCGCTGATGCGCAAGCTCGGCAAGCGCCGGCTGACGCTTGCCCTGCAGCAGCCGATGGCCGCGCTGCCGAACGCGCTTGCCGACTGGTCGCTCGCGCTCGAGGACGGCGGCAGTCGCCTCGTCTACAGCTTCGATGCGGAGGCCGACGACACCGGCATGCCGAGCCTGCTCCATCGGCTCGGCGAACTCGGAATCGCCTTCAAGGACCTCGACACCAGCCGGAGTTCGCTCGAGGACATCTTCGTCGGCCTGGTGGAGCGCGCGGCATGACCCGAGGTCTCAACGTCCACGGCATCTGGGCGATCTACCGCACCGAGATGGCGCGCACCGTCCGCACCGTCTGGCAGAGCATCGCAACGCCGGTGATCACCACGGCGCTCTATTTCATCGTATTCGGCGGCGCGATCGGGTCGCGCATGCAGCAGGTCGGCGGGGTCGGCTACGGCGCGTTCATCGTGCCCGGGCTGATCATGCTGACCCTGCTCACCCAAAGCATCTCGAACGCCTCGGTCGGCATCTACTTCCCCAAATTCACCGGCACGATCTTCGAGATCCTGTCCGCGCCCCTGTCCGCGATCGAAGCGGTGATCGCCTATGTCGGCGCGGCGGCGACCAAGTCTGTCATCATCGGGCTGATCATCCTCGTCACCGCGACCTTCTTCACCGAGGTCCATATCCTGCATCCGCTGTGGATGGTGGCGTTCCTGCTGTTGACCTCGATCGCGTTCAGCCTGTTCGGTTTCATCATCGGAATCTGGGCGAAGAATTTCGAGCAGCTGGCGATCATTCCGTCGCTGATCGTGACGCCGCTGACCTTCCTCGGCGGTGCCTTCTACTCGATCGACATGCTCCCGCAGCCGTGGCGGACGGTCAGCCTGTTCAACCCGGTGGTCTATCTGGTCAGCGGCTTCCGCTGGAGCTTCTATGGGCTCGGCGACGTCGGCGTGGCCGCCAGCCTCGGCTTCACCGCCGGCTTCATGGCGCTGTGCCTGATCACGCTCTGGTGGATCTTCCGCACCGGCTGGCGGCTCAAGCCGTGACCGCGGCGGATCCGGATGTCGGGACGATAAAGCCCGACGGACCGGTCATCTTCGCCCGCGCGCTCGACCGGGACGGCGCGACGCATGCCGTGGGGTGGGACGCGGTCCGCGCCTGGAGACCCGCGCAGGAGGGCGACGTTCTCTGGGTTCATCTCGATCGCAATGGCGACGGCGTGGGCGACTGGCTCCGCGATGGCCTCGGGTTGTCGGCGGCGACCACCGATGCGATCACGTCCAACCAAAATAGGCCCCGCGCCTTCCGCGAGGGCAATGCGCTCGCCACCATCCTGCGCGGGATCAACGGCGAGAGCGACGCCGACGACGACGATCTCGTCGCGATCCAGATCTGGGCCGATGCGAGCCATGTCGTGACGCTGCGCCGTCGCCGCCTGCAGGCCCCGAAGGATGTGCTCGCCGAGATCGAGGCGAGCGACGACAGCGTCACCGCGGGCGATCTCGTCACGCGGTTGGTCGAGCAGACCGTCGCGCGGATCGGCACAGTCGTGCTCGACATGAACGACCGGATCGATCAGCTCGAACGCGACTGCGAGGGGCCGCGCACCGAGGACGTGCTCACCGCCATCTCGCAGATCCGCCGCAAATGCCTCTCGCTAAAGCGTCACATGTCGCCCCAGCACGATGCGCTCAACCATATCGCGCGCAACGCTCCGGACTGGCTGAGCGAGGACAATCGCGCGGCGATCCGCGAGACGATCGACCAGCTCCACCATTATCTCGAGGATATCGACGTCACCAAGGAGAGCGTGATCGTGCTGCAGGACGATCTCAACAATCGCGCCGCCGCGCAGACCAACAAGACCTCCTATCTGCTGTCGATCGTCGCCGCGATCTTCCTGCCGCTCGGCTTTCTCACCGGTCTGCTGGGCATGAACGTCGGCGGCCTGCCCGGCACGCAGGCGCACGATGCCTTCTGGATCACCTGCGGCGCGATGGCGGCGCTGGTCGGCGTCCAGATTTTCGTGTTCCGCAAGCTGCGCTGGCTCTGACTACCAGCGTGCGATCCGCGGCACGACCAGTCGAGTAGCGAGCGCCACGCCGCCGCATCCGATCAGATACCAGAGCATGATGTAGAGCGGATCGTCGGACGGGCAGGCGAAGGCGAACACGAACGCGCCCCACGCCCCGCCACCGATCCCCACCGCCAGCGCGGTCGCGGCACAGTCGGTTGGCGCGCCGCATCGTGCGAGCCACGCTAGGATCGCGACCGCCGGCAGCGCCAGCAGCACCATCTTCGCGACGCACTGCACGCCGTGGTGCCAGTCGACGCGATCAGCGAGGCTCTCGACGATCGGATGGGAGAGCATGAGATAGGCGCCGGTCGCAAGGACGACAAATAGCGCGGCCCCGAGCCATTGCAGGCCGCGCCGCGGCGAGCGGTCGGGCGCCAGCGCCGCGATCGCAGTGACGGTGCCGATCGCCGCGAGCAGCGCGAGGCTGAGCAGCTTCCACCACAGTACGGGCTCCGCCATCGCGAGGTAGAAATCCGGGCGCACCAACCCCGCCGCCAGACACAGCAGCAGCTCGATCCCGCCGACGAGCGCGAGCAACGCCAGCTCCCGCCGCGGCGCACGGGGCCCCACCGCGCGCAACTCCATCGTCAACCCGGCAATGAGATCGTCAGTCGACATGCGCCTGCCTCTCCACGATCGCAGCGAGCTTCGCCAGCCCGCGATGAATGTTGACCTTGACCAGCGCGCCCGACTGCCCGGTCCGCTTCGCCGCTTCCTCGATGCTGAATCCGTCGATCTTGACCAGGCGGATCACCGCCGACTGTGCGGGCTTCAACTCCGCCATCAGCCGGTCGAGCAGCGTCGCGCTCAGCACCGCGCTCTCGTGATCGCCGACCGCGATGTCGTCGTCGAGCACATCGGTGCGCGCCCGGCCCATGCTGCGCAACCGATCGATCCACTTGTAGCGCGCGACCGCGTTGAGCCAGGGCCGGAACGGGCGCGTGCGATCATAGGTATGGCGTTTCTCGTGGATCGCAATCAGCGTATCCTGCACCGCATCGTCGACGAAGGCGGGCGGCAGGCGGCGGGCGTAGAAGCGTTCGAGCCAGCGGCGCAGGCCGTCGAGCAGGCGGCGATAGGCGATCCCGTCGCCATCCTGCGCGGCGGCCATCAGCCGGCCCCATTCGTCGTCGGCCGGCAGCCGCGATCCTGTTGTAGGCTCCTGCGCGAGGCTCGTCGTCGACACAGCGCGGCGCGCTAGGCGACCTCGGCCCGCGCCGCGGCATAATCCTGCGTACCGCGCGTCAGCAGCACGTCCGCGTCGAGCAGGTCGGCCGGGCCGAGATCGGGGAGGTCCGCCAGCCGCGCATAGAGCGGCGCAAAGTCGGTTTCGACGGTCTGGCGGAGCAGGTCCTCGAAGCTGTCGATGACGAAATAGACCTGCTGATAGTCGTCGATCCGGTAGCGCGTCCGCATCACGCGCTCGAGATCGAAGACGATGCGATTGGGGCTGGGATCGTCGAGCGCGAAGCGGCTTTCGCCGAAGCTCGAGACGATGCCCGAGCCGAACAGCCGCAGCCCCCCGGCCTCGCGTACCAGCCCGAACTCCACCGTATACCAATAGAGCCGCGCCAGCTTGTCGAGCGAGCCGAAGCCGAGCGAGCGCAAGCCGCCGCGCCCATAGGCCGCCATGTAGTCGGCGAAGACCGGATCGGCGAGCATCGGGACATGGCCGAACACGTCGTGGAAGACGTCAGGCTCCTGCAGATAGTCGAGCTGATCCCGCCTGCGGATGAAATTACCCGCGACGAAGCGGCGGTTGGCGAGATGATCGAAGAACACCGCGTCGGGCACCAGGCCCGGCACCGCGACGACCTGCCAGCCGGTCGCCGCCATCAGCCGTTCGTTAAGCTCGGCATAGTCGGGGATACCGGGCTTGGAGAGCCGCAGCACGTCGAGGCCACGCAGATAGGCCGCGCACGCACGGCCGGGAAGCAGCGCGGACTGGCGCGCGAACAGGATGTCCCAGGTCTCATGGTCCTCGGCGGTGTACGCCGCCCAATCCTGCGGGACGGTCCAGTCGGCCGCAGCGCCGTGCGGGGGATGATCGAATGCGTGGTCAGCCATACGCACACGGTAACGTGTGATACGGAATATGCGAGTCGCTTGGCAGCGCTTCACGGGTTCCCGGCGAAAGCCGGGGCCCAGGCCCGCACGAAGATGCAAGCGCAGCGCACGATAGCAAGGTGGGGCCTGGACCCCCGCCTGCGCCGGGGAACAGCTACCCCGCCCGCGCCACGATCTCCGCCCATTCCTCCTCGGTCGCGATGCGGATGCCGAATTCGGCCGCCTTCTTGAGCTTCGATCCCGCATCGGCACCCGCGACCACCAGATCGGTTGCCTTCGAGACCGAGCCCGCCGCCTTGGCACCAAGCCGCTCCGCCTGCGCCTTGGCCTCGTCGCGCGACATCGTGACCAACTTGCCGGTGAACACGATGGTCTGCCCCGACACCTCCGAGGCCTGCGTCTCGACCACGAACGGCGGCGGCGTCACCTCCGCCAGAAGATCGTCCCACAGCGCGACGTTGTGCGGTTCGTGGAAGAAGTCGGCGAGCGCATGGCCGACCGCAGCGCCGACATTCTCGACGCCGATATGCTCCGCCACCGCCTTGTCGAGCCGGTTGCGGAAGCGCGCGTTGGTCTCGCCGAGGACAGGCTGGGTCGCGTCGCGCACGCCGATGATCTCGCCGGCCAGCACCGCGATCGCGGGCAGCGTGGCGTAGCGCTTGAGCAGGTCGCGCGCGGTGACGATGCCGGTGTGGCGGATGCCGAGCCCGAACAGCAGCCGCGCGGCATCGGGGGCGCGCTTGGCCTCGATCGCGGCGAGCAGCTTGTCGACCGACACCGCCTTCCAGCCTTCGCGTTCGAGCAGTGCCTCGCGGTGGGCGCTCAGCCGAAAGATATCGGCGGGCTCCTTGATCCAGCCGAGCGCGAGGAATTCATCGATCGTCTTCTCGCCCAGCCCGTCGATGTCGAGCGCGCCGCGGCTGACGAAATGGCGCAGCCGCTCGAAGCGCTGGACCGCGCAGATCAGCCCGCCGGTGCAGCGGATGTCGACCTCGCCCTCCTCGCGCACCGCTTCCGAGCCGCACACCGGGCAGTGGGTGGGATAGACGAAGGCCGGGCGCTCTTCGTCGCGGGTGAGCACCTCGACGATCTGCGGGATGACGTCGCCCGCACGCTGGATCAGGACACGGTCGCCGGGTCGCGCGCCAAGCCGCTCGATCTCGTCGGCATTGTGCAATGTCGCGTTGGACACGACCACGCCGCCGACGGTGACGGGCTCGAGCCGCGCCACGGGGGTCAGCTTGCCGGTGCGGCCGACCTGAATGTCGATCGCGTTGAGGATCGTCTGCGCGCGCTCGGCCGGGAATTTGTGCGCGATCGCCCAGCGCGGCGCACGCGCAACCTGACCCAGCCGCTGCTGCCAGTCGAGCCGGTCGACCTTGTAGACGACGCCGTCGATGTCGAAGGGCATGGTCGCGCGCCCGGCCTCGATTTGACGGTAATGCGAGAGCGCGTCGGCCGCCGACGTGCAGCGCACGAGCAGGTCCGACACCGGCAGTCCGAAGGCGCGGATCGCGTCCATCACGCCGAGTTGGGTCTCGCCCGGCACCGCCGACGCCTCGCCCCAGCCATGCGCGAGAAAGCGCAGCGGACGCGCGGCGGTGATCTTGGCGTCCTTCTGGCGCAGCGACCCGGCCGCGGCGTTGCGCGGATTGGCGAACACGCGGGTACCGGCCAGCGCTTCGTTGAGCGCGGCGAAATCGGACTTCGCCATATAGACCTCGCCGCGCACCTCGAACACGTCGGGCGCCTCGCCCTGCAA
Organism: uncultured Sphingomonas sp.; assembly: GCF_937859915.1. GTDB lineage: Bacteria > Pseudomonadota > Alphaproteobacteria > Sphingomonadales > Sphingomonadaceae > Solisphingomonas. The sequence continues at coordinate 48,111 of NZ_CALMAW010000062.1, forward strand.
CGTCTCCGGAATGTCGGCGATGGTGCGGACATTGGCGGTGACGTCCTCGCCGATCGCGCCGTCGCCGCGCGTGGCGGCCTGCACCAGCCGCCCTTGCTCGTAGCGCAGCGAACAGGACAGGCCGTCGATCTTGGGTTCGGCGGTGAGCGCCACCTCGACATCGTCGGGCAGCGCCAGGAAGCGTCGCACCCGCGCGACGAACTCCTCGACCTCCGCGTCGGCGAAGGCATTGTCGAGGCTGAGCATCGGCTTGGCGTGCGGCACCTTGGCAAGATGCCCGCTCGGCGCCACCCCGACCTGCCGCGCAGGCGAATCGGCGCGGACCAGATCGGGATAGGCCCCCTCCAGCGCCGCATTCTCGCGCATCAGCGCATCATAGTCGGCATCGCTGATCTCGGGCGCGTCCTGATCATGATACAGGCGATTGTGCCGTGCGATCTCTGCGGCGAGAATGGCGAGGCGGTCGGCGGCTTGATCAGGCGTCATGGCTCAGCCTTGTGGCAAGAGCAGGCTCGAATCGCCATAGCTGTAGAAGCGATAGCCGCCCGCAATCGCATGCGCATAGGCCGCCTGCATCGTCTCGAGCCCCATCAGCGCCGAGACCAGCATGAACAGCGTGGATTTGGGCAGGTGGAAGTTGGTGACCAGCCCGTCGATCGCGCGGAAGCGATAGCCGGGGGTGATGAAGATCGACGTGTCGCCGTCGAACGGACGGATCACGTCATCCTCGCCGGTCGCGCTTTCGAGCAGGCGCAGCGACGTCGTGCCGACCGCGATCAGCCGACCGCCGCCGCTACGCACCGCGTTGAGCCGATCGGCGGTTGCGGCATCGATGCGCCCCCATTCGGCGTGCATGCGATGGTCGGCGGTGTCGTCCGCCTTGACCGGCAGGAAGGTGCCCGCGCCGACGTGGAGCGTCAGCGTCTCGTGGGCGATCCCGGCGGCGGCGAGCGACGTCATCAGCGCCGGGGTGAAATGCAGCGCCGCGGTGGGGGCGGCGACCGCCCCGGGCCGGTCGGCGAACATCGTCTGATAATCGTCGGCGTCGCGCGCGTCGGTCGGGCGCTTGGCGGCGATATAGGGGGGCAGCGGCATCCGCCCTGCCCGCTCCAAGAGCAGCTCGACGGGCTCGTCGCCCGCGAAGCCGAGCAGCCAGCTGCCGTCGTCCGCGCGCGCGCTGGCGACCGCGGTCACCTCCGCGCCGAAATCGATCCTGTCCCCTTCGCGCAGGCGGCGGCCGTTGCGCACGAAGGCGCGCCAGTCACGCGGCCCCTCGCGCTTATGGAGCGTAGCCCCGATCTTCGCATCGCCGCGCCAGCCTTCCAGCTGGGCAGGGATGACGCGGGTGTCGTTGAAGACGAGGCAGTCGCCGGCGCGCAGCATCGCCGCCAGCTCCGAGACGACATGGTCCGTCCGCGCCGCACCGTCGACGACGAGCATCTTCGCCGAATCGCGCGGCGATGCAGGGCGCAGTGCGATGGACTCGGCCGGCAGGTCGAAGTCGAACAGATCGACACGCATGGTTTGAAGCGCCCTCTCGATCGCGCCGGGTGATTTCCACATTGCCGTTGCGAGCGCCGCGAAGCAAATCGCCGCCCAAGCGCCGGGCCCGGTTGCTTCGACGTCTCGCGCCTCGCGCTGGCGAAGAAGCGGGTCACGCGCGATCCGCTACCGCCGGTCGGCTAGTGCCGGGCTACGTCACCCCGGCTCGCTGCCGGATCGGCCGTCCTGTCAGCTCTTCGGCGTGCCCGACGGCGGCGGCGTCATCGGGCCCGAGGGCAGCGCGGCGGGTACCGCGGCGACCGGCGGCAAGGGCGGCGGCGGCGTGTTGGCGGCGGGGTCGCTGGCGACGATCGCGCGCACGATCCGGGTCGGGTTCGCGGGCGGCTCGCCGCGCTGGATCGCGTCGACATAGGGCATGCCCTGCACAACGCGGCCGAACACCGTATAATGGTTGTCGAGCTTCAGCATCGGCTGGAACATGATATAAAATTGGCTGTTCGCGCTGTTCTCGGCGGCGGCGCGGGCGGCCGCGACCGCGCCGCGGACGTGCGGCAGGTCGTTGAACTCGGCGGGCAGGTCGGGCAGCGTCGATCCGCCCTCGCCGGTGCCCTTGGGATCGCCGCCCTGCGCCATGAAGCCGTCGATCACGCGGTGGAACATCAGGCCGTTGTAGAAGCCCTGCGCCGACAGCGCTTTGATCCGCTCAACCGTCTTGGGCGCTTTGTCGGGGCGCAGCTGGATCACGACCCGGCCGCCGTCGGACAGATCGAGATCCCAGGTGTTGTCGGGGGTCAGCGGCGGCGGCAGGAAGGCGTTGACGTCGTTCGCCTGTGCGACCTCGTCGGCCGCCCGCAGCTTGTCCGCCTTGGGGGGCTTCGGCTTGTGCGTCTTGGCATCGGCGGCACCGACCAGCAGGAGGCCGGCGGAAAGGGTTGCCAGGAGGATATGGGCGGGAACGAACTTCATAGGTCGGCCGGGCTCCGGAATGCGGCAGGCGCATGGGCTGATTGTCGCTGCCCTAGCTGAAGCAGCGGCACTTTCCTATCGCTGAACGGCGCCATCGCCCTTGACGCCAATCCGCGCGACGCGCTCACCGACTTCGCGGGCGACGGTGCCCGGCACGAACGCGCTGATGTCGCCGCCATAGAGCGCGATTTCCTTGACCAGCCGCGAGGCGATCGGCTGCAGCGCGACATCGGCCATCAGAAACACCGTCTCGATGGTACGATCGAGCTGCTGGTTCATCCCCGCCATCTGATATTCATATTCGAAATCGGCGACGGCGCGCAGCCCGCGCACGATCACCGAGGCCTTTTGCGCGCGCGCAAAATGCATCAGAAGGCTGTCGAAGGCGACGACCTCGATCGCGGCATGGTCGAGCCCCGCCGTCTCGCGCCGTACCATCGCCAGCCGCTCGTCGAGCGTGAACATCGGCGACTTGGACGGATTGGTCGTCACGCCGATCACGAGACGGTCGACGAGCCCTGCGGCGCGGCGAATGATGTCCATGTGCCCCAGCGTCACCGGATCGAACGTACCTGGATAGACGCCGATACGGGGTCCGTTCACAGCCGGTTCCTCAATGGTCGCGTTCGACGATGTAACGGGCGATCTCGCGCAGAAGATCGGCCTCCTGGCCGAAGGCGGCGAGATGCGCGATCGCCTGGTCGACGAGCATCGTCGCCTGCGCGCGGGCGCGCTCGACGCCGAGCAGCGAAACGAAAGTGGCCTTGCCGGCCTGCGCGTCCTTGCCGGTCGCCTTGCCGACCACCGCGGCGTCGCCTTCGACGTCGAGCAGATCGTCGGCGATCTGGAAGGCCAGACCGATGTCACGCGCATAGGCGCGCAGCGAGCGGCGGCCCTCGGGCGGGACATGGCCCAGGATCGCGCCCGCCTCGAGGCAAAAGGCGATCAGCGCACCGGTCTTGAGCTGCTGCAGCCGCGTCGTCGTCGCGAGATCGAAGCGCGTCTCCTCGGCGGCGAGATCCATCATCTGCCCGCCAGCCATGCCCGACGGGCCGCTCGCGCGCGCCAGTTCGAAGCCGAGCTCGGCGCGGACGAAGGGATCGGGATGCGTCGCCGGATCGGCCGCGACCTCGAACGCCAGCGCGTGCAGCGCGTCGCCGGCAAGCACGCCAAGCGCCTCGCCGAACTGCTTGTGCACGGTCGGCTTGCCGCGGCGCATGTCGTCATCGTCCATGCACGGCAGATCGTCGTGGATCAGGCTGTAGACGTGGATGCACTCGATCGCGAGCCCCGCGCGGATCGCGCTGTCGAAGCTGACGTTGAACAGCACCGCGCTCGCATAGACCAGCAGCGGCCGCAGCCGCTTGCCGCCGCCGATCGCGGCATGCCGCATCGCCTCGTACAGCACGTCGCGCGGGTCGCCCGGCAGCGTAAGCGTGCGATCGAATTGCGCGTCGATCTCGACCGCGACGGTCTGCATCGCTTCGGCAAGGGTCAGCGGCGCTCTATTCATGACGGGATCACTCGGCATCGAAGGACCTGAGCGCGGCGGGCGTACCGTCACTACCCAGCTGGATCTGGTCGATACGCGCCTGCGCCGCTTTCAGCCGCGCCTCGCATTGCGCGCGCAGCTTGTCGCCCTCGCCATAGAGGGCAATCGAGGTCTCGAGCGGCACGTCGCCGCTCTCGAGCTGCTGCACGATCGCCTCGAGCCGCTTCAGCGCGTCCTCGAAGCTGAGTTCCGCGATGCGGTCGCTAGTGTCTGCCATGGCGCCGCTTGTGACGGCGGCCACCGGGTGGGTCAAGCCGCTGCCGGGCTGCATTTCGCCGCTCAGCGCCGGAACGGGTCGACCACGCCCTCGGGCAGGCTGTAGCTCGGCCGCGGTGCGCTGGGATCGCCCTCGGGCTGCTCGACCGGCGCGCGCTGCGCGGCGTCCCGCTGCGCGCGCAACTCCTCGATCAGCGCGGCGCGATCGCCGGGCAGGCGATCGTCGACCGGCGCCTCGATGCCCGCCGCCTTGGCCGCCTTCGCGATCGCCGCGTCGAGCTCGCGCTGCGAGCATAGGCCGAGCGTCACCGGATCCTTGGGGGTGATGTTGGCGATGTTCCAATGCGAGCGGTCGCGGATCGCGCCGATCGTCGTGCGCGTCGTGCCGATCAGCTTGCCGATCGCGCCGTCCGAGACCTCAGGGTGATTGCGCACGATCCAGGCGATGCCGTCGGGCTTGTCCTGGCGCTTGGAGACCGGCGTATAGCGCGGGCCCTTGGTGCGACGGACCTGCTCGGGGCCCTTGGCCATCTGCAGCTTGTAGTTCGGATTGGCCTGACCCTTGTCGATCTCCTCCTGCGCCAGCTCATGCGCACGCACCGGATCGCGGCCGGTCAGCTTGGTCGAGGTCGTGTCGTCGGCGATCGCCTGGATCTCGAGGATGTGAAGGCCGCAGAATTCCGCGATCTGCGGGAAGCTGAGCGAGGTGTTGTCGACCAGCCAGGACGCGGTCGCATGGGGCATGAGCGGCTGGGACACGAAAGTTCTCCGACGGATAAAGAAACGGCCGCCCCCAGCGGGAGCGGCCTGTGCATGGCATCGAATGTAATGCGCGGCGCGGCGCGGGGCAAGCGCTTAGGCGTCGAAGCCGATATGGCCCGGTTGCGCGGCCACGCGCGCGCACCACGCGGCGACCGCCGGCCAGCGCGCCAGATCGAAGCCGCCCTCGCCGGCGACATGCGTATAGGCATAGAGCGCGATGTCGGCGAGCGTCAGCCGCTCGCCGACGAAGAAGGCATGGGTTTGCAGATGCGTGTCCATCAGGTCGAGCGCGGCGTCGCCCGCGGCGCGCTTGCCCGGGATGAGCGCGCGCTGCGCCGCGCTGAGCTGGTCCTCGCCGACGAAGGCGCGCCAGAAGCGCAGCGTCGCGACATTGGGCTCGTGACTATATTGTTCGAAGAACATCCAGCGGAACATGTCGGCGCGCTCGAAGCGATCGCTGGGGATCAGCGACGCGCCGTCGGCGAGATAGACGCACGCGGCGCCGCTCTCGGGCAGGAAGCGGTCGCCGATCTGGAGCACCGGGATACGGCCGTTGGCGTTGACCCTCGCCAGGAATTCGCGCGTCCGGGTCTCACCCTTCAGCACGGCATAGCTGCGCCGCTCGATCGGCACGCCGACATGCGCGGCAACCAGCCGGATCTTGTAGCAATTGCCCGAAATCGGGTCTTCGTGAAGGATCAGCCTGTCCATGCCCCTCTCCCATCCGTCATGGTACCGCGCCCGCTCGCGGCACGCTCCGGAGCATGCCCGCGAAACCGGTTCACGAACAGGCGGGCGAAGACATCATGCCATCGTCAGCACGATCTTGCCGACATGGTCGCCGCCGTCCATCCGCGCGTGCGCCTTGGCGGCGTCGGCGAGCGGGAAGGTCATGTCGATTACCGGCTTGAGCCGCCCCTCGATCACATGCGGCCACACCACCTGCGCGAGTTCGTCCGCGACCAGCGACTTGAAGCCGACGTCGCGGCCGCGGAGCATCGAGCCGCTCAGGGTCAGCCGCTTCGCCATGATCTGCGCGATATTGATCTCGGCCTTCATCCCGCCCTGCACCGCGATCGAGACGTGGCGGCCGTCCTCGGCAAGGCAGGCGAGATTGCGCGGCAGATAGTCGCCACCGACCATGTCGAGCACGGCTTGGACCCCCTTGCCGCCGGTAATCGCCATCACCGCCTCGACGAAATCCTGCGTCTTGTAGTTGATCGCGTGCGCTGCGCCGATCTCGAGCGCGCGCGCGCATTTGTCGTCGGTGCCGCAGGTCACGATCACGGTGAGGTCGAAGACCTTGCCGAGCGCGATCGCCATCGTCCCGATCCCGCTCGTCCCGCCATGGACGAGCACGGTGTCGCCCTCGACCGCATAGGCGCGCTCGAACAGGTTGGACCACACGGTGAACAGCGTCTCGGGGATCGCCGCGGCCTCGACCATCGTCAGCGCAGGGGGCACCGGCAGGCACTGGCCGACGGGCGCCACGCAATATTCGGCATAACCGCCGCCCCAGACCAGCGCACAGACCGGCTGGCCGAGCATCGACGCATCCGCCCCCTCGCCCACCGCAGCGACGGTACCGGCAATCTCTAGACCAAAGATTGTCGGCGCGCCGGGGGGCATCGGATAGCGGCCGAGGCGCTGCAGGACGTCGGGCCGATTGACCCCGGCGGCGGCCACTTTGATCAGCAATTCGCCCGCCGCGGGCGAGGGCACGGGCCGCGTGACCGGCTGGAGGACGTCGGGGCCACCGGGCGCATCGGGATCGATTGCGACCATCGTATCAGGCAATTGCGCCACATTTTCCCCCGTTCGCGCCAAACCGCGCGCCGCGTTTATTGACAGACGTCCGGATCGGGTCAACGTTGCATCCATGGACAGCGAGGAAATCCTGCCGAGACGTGCCGACGACCCCGTCGCCGCGCTCGCACGCCAGGATCTCGATCCCTTCTCGGTGGAAGACCTCGAGGCGCGCATCGCCGCCCTCGAAGCCGAGATCGTCCGTGTTCGACGAAAGCTTGAAAGCGCCGTTAACCATCGCGCAACCGCGGATGCCCTATTCAGGCGATGAGGACAGCCCGCTCCCCGAGCGGCGATCGCACGAAGCCCCGCTCCGGGGTGGGCATCCTTGATGAAACGGGTTCGCCTCCCGACATATCCGGGACGGTGGCACGCTTCGTCGGGCCACCGCCTAGGAGTCGATAGACCATGCCCAGTTTCGCTCGTGACCTCGAAACCACCCTTCACAACGCGCTGGCCGCTGCCAGCACGCGCAAGCATGAATACGCCACGCTCGAGCATCTGCTGCTCGCGCTGATCGGCGACGAGCATGCCGCCCAGGTCATGGCGGGCTGCGGCGTCGAGCTGTCCGAGCTTCGCGACGCCGTCACCCATTATCTCGATACCGAACTCGACGCGCTCAAGACGGACACCGAAACCGATCCGTCGCCCACCTCCGGTTTCCAGCGCGTGATCCAGCGCGCCATCCTCCACGTGCAGTCCTCCGGTCGCGAGGAGGTGACGGGCGCCAATGTGCTCGTCGCGCTCTTCTCCGAGCGCGAGAGCTATGCGGTATATTTCCTGCAGCAGCAGGACATGACGCGCCTCGATGCGGTGAGCTTCATCAGCCACGGCGTCGGCAAGGGCACCCAGCCAACGGAGGCACGTGACGTGAAGGGCGCAGAGGACGACAAGCCGCAAAAGGCCGAGCCGAAGGCGAAGGGCGACAGCGCGCTCAAGCAGTTCACCGTCAACCTGAACGACAAGGCCAAGGACGGCCGGGTCGATCCGCTGATCGGCCGCCATGCCGAGGTGGATCGCACGATCCAGATCCTCTGCCGGCGGTCGAAGAACAACCCGCTCTATGTGGGCGATCCCGGCGTCGGCAAGACCGCGATCGCCGAGGGTCTGGCGCGCAAGATCATCGAGGGCCAGGTGCCCGAGGTGCTCAAGCCCGCGGTGATCTACTCGCTCGATATGGGCGCGCTGCTTGCCGGCACGCGCTATCGCGGCGATTTCGAGGAGCGGCTCAAGCAGGTCGTCTCCGAGCTCGAGAAGCTGCCGCACGCGGTGCTGTTCATCGATGAGATCCACACGGTGATCGGTGCCGGCGCCACCTCGGGCGGCGCGATGGATGCCTCGAACCTGTTGAAGCCCGCTTTGTCGGGCGGACAGATCCGCTGCATCGGCTCGACCACCTACAAGGAATTCCGCAACCATTTCGAGAAGGACCGCGCGCTGCTGCGGCGCTTCCAGAAGATCGACGTCAACGAGCCCTCGGTCGAGGACACGATCAAGATCATCACCGGTCTGCGCCCCAGCTTCGAGGCGCATCACCACCTCAAGTACACGGCGGATGCGATCAAGTCGGCGGTGGAGCTGTCGGCACGCTACATCAACGACCGCAAACTGCCCGATAAGGCGATCGACGTGATCGACGAAGCCGGCGCGATGCAGATGCTGGTGCCCGAGAACCGCCGCAAGAAGGTGATCGGCACGCGCGAGGTCGAGGCGGTGATCGCCACGATGGCGCGCATCCCACCCAAGTCGGTGTCGTCCGACGACAAGAAGGTGCTCGAGACGCTCGAGACCGATCTCAAGCGCGTCGTGTTCGGCCAGGCCAAGGCGATCGAGACGCTCGCCTCGGCGATCAAGCTGTCGCGTGCGGGTCTGCGCGAGCCCGACAAGCCGATCGGCAACTATCTCTTCTCGGGGCCGACCGGCGTCGGCAAGACCGAGGTCGCGCGCCAGCTCGCTGAGATATTGGGCATCCCGCTCCAGCGTTTCGACATGTCCGAATATATGGAGCGCCACAGCGTCTCGCGGCTGATCGGCGCGCCCCCGGGCTATGTCGGCTATGATCAGGGTGGCCTGCTCACCGACGCGGTCGACCAAAATCCGCATTCGGTGCTGCTGCTCGACGAGATCGAGAAGGCGCATCCCGACCTGTTCAACATCCTCCTGCAGGTGATGGACAACGGCAAGCTCACCGATCATCACGGTAAGACGGTCGATTTCAGGAATACCATCCTGATCATGACGACCAATGCCGGCGCGTCCGACATGGCGCGCGAGTCGGTCGGCTTCGGCAATCTCTCCCGTGAGGGCGAGGACGAGGAGGCGGTGAAGAAGATGTTCACCCCCGAATTCCGCAATCGTCTCGATGCGATCGTGCCGTTCGGCTATCTCCCGCCCGAGGTCGTCTCGCGCGTTGTCGAGAAGTTTATCCTCCAGCTCGAGTTGCAGCTTGCCGATCGCAACGTCCACATCGCGCTCGAGGACGACGCGCGCGACTGGCTGACCGCCAAGGGCTATGACAAGCTCTATGGTGCCCGCCCGATGGGCCGCCTGATCCAGGAGAAGATCAAGCAGCCGCTCGCCGAGGAACTGCTGTTCGGCAAGCTCGTCAACGGCGGCGAGGTCCGCGTGAAACTGAAGGACGACGCGCTCGCCTTCGAGATCACGCCCGGCGCGCCCAAGGCGAGCAAGGGCCGCAAGACGGTGGCCGCCAAGGCCTAACCGTCGACCGTCCCAAAACCAAAAACGGCCGGGCAGCGATGCCCGGCCCTTTCTATGCGGGTGGGCCGTCCGGGCGCGGAGGCCCGGCCAACCCCGCGATCAGCAGCCGCGACGGTGCCGCGTGTGCGACTTGTCGAGATGGCGACCCAGCAGGGCGCCACCGACGCCGCCCGCAGCCGTGCCGAGCACGCCTCCACCGACCGCATTGCCGATCAGCGCGCCGCCGACGCCACCTGCGATCGTGCCGACCGCACCATTGCCGCCGCCGCAGCGATGGCGATAATGGCCGCCGCGACCATGATAATAATGATGATCGTAGGCGAGCGCCGGGGTCACCGGAACCACCGCGGGCGTCGCCGTGATCGCGAGCAGGGCACCTAGGACGAGCTTGTTCTTCATATCATTCTCCATCGTGACGCAGCCGTAACGCATATGCCATGTTCTGGTTGCCCGATCATGTCGATCGGCATCGCCGCGGTGAACGGATTTCCGCGGCCCTGTCGCCGCTATGCCGATCGCCGCTGCAACCGGATATGAACGGCCCCGAATCGCTTCCCCTGATCGGGGGCGCATGCCACATTACCCATCGTGGTTAACGGCATTCGGGCGACCGTCCGATCCGTCCGGGTGCAGCGTTCCTTCTCCTCCCGACTGTCAGGGGCTTGCCCGATGTCCAGGCGCCGACGCCCGCTCCTTCTCGCGCTCGTCGCGATCGGCCTCAGCGCCGGCACCGGCGTCCCGGTCATGATGCATCACCGCGGCTATTGGGCGACACAGCCTCCGAGCGCCCGCCCCTCGCGCTTCACGCCCGCCGACGCGATGCGGCTGCGCCCCGGCCAATATGCCTGGTCGCCCTATGGCGACGATCCGACGCCGCTGCATATCGCGATCGACCTCACCAACCAGCGCGCCTTCGTCTTCCAGGGCCGCGCATTGGTCGGGATCGCGACCGTCTCGACCGGCAAGCCCGGGCACGGCACCCCGACCGGCACCTACCCGATCCTCGAAAAGGCGGTCTGGCACCGCTCGAACCTCTATTCGAACGCGCCGATGCCCTACATGCAACGGCTGACCTGGGGCGGCGTCGCGCTCCATGCCGGCTATAATCCGGGGCATCCCGCCTCGCACGGCTGTATCCGCCTGCCCTATGGCTTTGCGCGCATCCTGTTCCGCGCGACGGAAGTCGGCGGGATGGTGGTGGTGACCCGCGGCGTGCCGATCGCCGCGCCGCCGCTGCCCGTGGAGCAGATGGCGCGGGCGGAGCCGCCGGTGACAGACATGCCAGCCGCGCCATCCGACGCCGCGATGACGTATGACGTGCCGCGCGACGCTCCGGAGACATTCGACGCGCCGCTCGGGCCACGCCCACCGCGGCCGGCCCCGAGCGTCGCGATGATCAGCACCGAGCGCAGCGTCGCGGTGATGTCGTCGACCTTACTTTAGCCCTCTCCCTCCGGGAGAGGGTTGGGTGAGGGTCTCCAGCCCCCGAGCTGGGACGCGACGGCTGCGCCGCCGCTCCCCCTCACCCCGACCCTCTCCCCGCCGGGGAGAGGGGGCGTTCTTACCCCAGCACGCCCTCGTGCAGCCGGACCACCCGGTCCATCCGCGCCGCCAGCCGCTCGTTGTGGGTCGCGATCACCGCGGCGGTGCCCTCCTCGCGGACCAGCCGCAGGAACTCGACCAGCACGATGTCGGCGGTCGCCTCGTCGAGATTGCCGGTCGGCTCGTCCGCCAGCACCAGCGCGGGCCGGTTGGCGAGCGCCCGCGCCACCGCGACGCGCTGCTGCTCGCCGCCCGACAGCTTCGAAGGCCGATGGTCGAGCCGGTGCGACAGCCCCAGCGTGCCGAGCAGCAGGCGCGAGCGCTCGTCCGCCTCGGCCCGTGTCGCACCGTGGATCATCAGCGGCAGCACGACATTCTCCTGCGCCGAGAAATCGGGCAGCAGATGGTGGAATTGGTAGACGAAGCCGAGCCGGTCGCGGCGGACCCGCGTGCGCCCGTCATTGTCGAGCTTGGCCGCCTCCTCGCCGGCGATGCGGATCGATCCCTCGAAGCCGCCCTCGAGCAGCCCGATCGCCTGCAGCATCGTCGACTTGCCCGAACCGCTGGGCCCGAGCAGCGCGACGATCTCGCCGGGCGCGACCGACAGGTTGACGCCGCGCAGGACATGGATGGTGTGCCCGCCCTGCTCGTAGCTGCGCCGCAGATTGGTGACGTGAAGGATCGGCTCATTCATAGCGCAGCACCTGGACGGGATCGGTGCTCGACGCCTTGTAGGCGGGATAGAGCGTCGCGAGGAAGGTGAGGATCAGCGTCATCGCGATGATGATCGTGATGTCGAGCGGATCGGTCTTAGACGGGAGTTCGGTGAGCACCCGCACCGACGGATCCCACAGCTGCGCGCCGGTCATCGCCTGGATCGCGTCGACGACGTCCTGGCGCAGGAACAGGAAGATCGCGCCGAGAATCAGGCCGAGCCCGGTGCCGAGCACGCCGATCGTCATCCCCACGGTCATGAAGATGCGCAGCATCGCCGCGCGGCTCGCCCCCATCGTGCGCAGGATCGCGATGTCGCGCGTCTTGGCGCGGACCAGCATGATCAGCGACGACAGGATGTTGAACGCCGCGATCAGGATGACGATGCCGAGCACCACGAACATGGTGACGCGCTCGACCTCGAGCGCCTGGAACAGCGAGGCGTTCATCTGCCGCCAGTCGGTGATGGTGCCGTCGCGGATCACTTTCGGCGCGAGCGGCGCGACGATCTGCGCGACCTTGTCGGGATCGACCGTGCGCAGCTCGACCATCTGGACGGTGTTGCCCAGCAGCAACAGGCTCTGCGCGTCCTCCATCGGCATGACGACATAGGCCTTGTCGAAGTCATAGATGCCGATCTCGAAGGTCGCCGCCACCCGGTAGCTGACGATGCGCGGCGCGGTCCCGAACGGCGTCGATTCGCCTGCCGGATTGAGCACGCTGATCGAATCGCCGACCCCGATGCCGAGCGCCTCGGCGAGCTTGGTGCCGATCACGACATTGCCCGAGCCGGGCGTCACTTCGGCGAGGTCGCCCGCCTTGACGTCGGGCCCGATGGTCGCGCGCAGATCGGGCAGCGCCATGCCGCGCAGCAGGATCGGTTCGACCCGCCCGCCAACTTGCGAGAAGAGCGGCTGCTCGATCAGCGGGATCGCCGAGGTGACGCCGGGCGTCTCCTTCGCCAGTCTGGCGATGCGCTGCCAGTCGGGCAGGCCGCGGCCCTCATAGCCCTGGATGATCGCCTGGCCGTTGAGCCCGATGGTCTTGTCGAACAGCTCGGCGCGGAAGCCGTTCATCACGCTCATCACGACAATCAGTGCGGCGACGCCGAGCGCGACCGCGCCCAGACTGATCGTCGCGACCAGCAGGATGAACGCCTCGCCGCGGCCCGGCAGCAGATAGCGCCGCGCGATCATCCGCTCGGTGCGGTCGAGGATCACCGGAAGCCGCCGCACATACAAATCCCGTTCGCACTGAGCGAAGTCGAAGTGCAGCCACCGCAAGCGCATAGCCTTCGACTGCGCTCAGGCCGAACGGAGGTGGGGGCGTATTCAGAGCTCAAGAAGCCACCTTCGCGATCGCATCTTCGATCGACAGCTCAATCTTCTCGCCGGTCGGGCGGCGCTTGAGTTCGACGACGCCCTTGGCGATGCCCTTGGGGCCGACGACGATCTGCCAGGGCAGACCGATCAGGTCCATCGTCGCGAACTTGGCGCCGCCGCGCTCGTCGCGGTCGTCGTACAGCGTCTCGACGCCCGCGGCCTGCAGCCTGGCGTAGAGATCGTCGGCCGCGGCCGCACAGGTCGCATCGTCGGCGCGCATGTTGATCAGGCCGACCGCATAGGGCGCGACCGAGTCGGGCCAGATGATCCCGGCCTCGTCATGGCTCGCCTCGATGATCGCGCCGACCAGCCGCGACACGCCGATCCCGTAGCTGCCCATATGCGGGGTGAGCTTGGTGCCGTCGGGGCCCTGCACCTCGAGCCCCATCGGCTTGGAATATTTCTCGCCGAAGTAGAAGATGTGCCCGACCTCGATCCCGCGCGACTGGCGCAGATCGGCGCCGGCTTCCGCCTCGCGCGGCAAGTCGCGCTTCTCGTCGGTCGCGGCATAGTCGGCGACCGCGCCGGAGACGATCGCCTGCAGCGCCTCGGCATCGTCGAAGTCGACCGCGCCCGGCGCCACCGAGGTTTCCCAATTGCGGTGATAGAAGACATCGCTTTCGCCGGTGGGGGCGAGCACGATGAACTCGTGGCTGAGATCGCCGCCGATCGGCCCCGTGTCGGCCTGCATCGGGATCGCGCGCAGCCCCATCCGCGCGTAGGTGTTGAGATAGGAGACGAACATCCGGTTGTAGCTGTGGCGCGCGCCGGCTTCATCGACGTCGAAGCTGTAGGCGTCCTTCATCAGGAATTCGCGGCCCCGCATCACGCCGAAGCGCGGGCGGACCTCGTCGCGGAACTTCCACTGGATATGATAGAGGATGCGCGGCAGGTCACGGTAGGAGCGCGCGCTCTCGCGGAAGAGGCTGGTGATCATCTCCTCATTGGTCGGTCCGTACAGCATGTCGCGGTCGTGGCGATCCTTGATGCGGAGCATCTCGGGACCATAGGCGTCGTAGCGGCCCGATTCGCGCCACAGATCGGCGGACTGCAGCGTCGGCATCAGCAGCTCGATCGCGCCGGCGCGGTCCTGCTCTTCGCGGACGATCTGCTCGATCTTGCGGAGTACGCGCAGGCCGAGCGGCAGCCAGGCGTAGATTCCCGCGGCGGTCTGCCGGACGAGGCCGGCGCGGAGCATCAGCTTGTGGCTGACGATCTGCGCGTCGGTCGGCGATTCCTTGAGGACGGGCAGGAAGTGGCGGGAGAGACGCATCGCGACCTTCGCAGTGACGCCCGCACCACGGAATGCAGGGGGCGTCGCCGCTCTATTGCGCACGGCTTGCGGTGGCAACCTCGCCCCATGTTGCGGAATCGACACAGAGCGTGTCCTTTCGTTGCAGCCGCTCCACTATGCCAATGACAAGCCCGGCGTCTTGCCTCTAGGGATGATGCACGAACACAGGCACGGCCATGGTTCGGGGAGGGCGTCTCGGCCCCGTGGTTCCCTTTCTGAGGGGGGATGGAACCGCGAGCGGGCCGAACGCCGAAACTGGGGGCTGACGAGCGATCGTCACGCGGGATGCCCGGGTCGCAAGATCCGGGCGTTTCGCATTTGGGCCCGCTCACCTGCACCCATCGAGACCATTGCGCGTTGATCCTGCACCCTTCAATCGGAGCGCAGATCATGGCAAGCCAACCACCTCCCGGCGATCCCGTCACACCGATCGACGATCCGGTGCCGACCCCGGTCGATCCGCCGATCGTCACCCCCAGCGATCCCGGCGCGACGCCGAGCCAGCCGCCCGAACCGGGCAGCGATCCTTTCACCGAAGGTCCCTGATCTTCACCAGCGGCTAAGCTTTGGTCGGTAGCATCGCATCCATGCTGCCGATCCGCCACAAAGCGATCTTCAAGAGCCGCTGGATGGCGCTGCTGTGGGCGGCGGGGATCATCTGGACTGCGGTCGACTTCGCCGGCGGACGGTCGCAAGGCGACGGCAATAGCGCGTCGGGCAATGACGAGATGGCCGATGTCGCGGCGGCCGCGAACGCGTTCGACGGGATGGGAAAATAGCGCGGCGGCCTTTTCAGCCGTTTCCGTCGTCCCGGCGAAAGCCGGGATCCATAGACGGCGGCGCACCGGCTATCGCACGCCGTCATCGCTATGCCGCGTCAGCACACGGCACCGGTCACACATCTGTCGTCCCCGACCCCCGGCGATGCGCCGCATCAATGGGTCCCGGCTTTCGCCGGGACGACGCGCTGAATCAGACCAGCCGGCTCTGCTTGAGCGCTGCCTCGATGAAGCTCGCGAACAGCGGGTGCGGTTCGAACGGCTTGCTCTTGAGTTCGGGGTGGAATTGGACGCCGACGAACCAGGGATGGTCGGGCCGCTCGACGATCTCGGGCAGTTCGCCGTCGGGGGACATGCCCGAGAACACCAGCCCTCCCTTCTCCAGCGCGTCGCGATAGTGGACGTTGACCTCGTAGCGGTGGCGATGCCGCTCCGAGATCGCCTGGCCGCCATAGATCGCCGCGACATGGCTGTTGCCGGCGAGCTTGGCATCATAGGCACCGAGCCGCATCGTGCCGCCGAGATCGCCGCCCTCCTCGCGCTTCTGCAGGCCCTCGGCCGTCATCCACTCGGTGATCAGGCCGACGACGGGCTCGTCGGTCGGGCCGAACTCGGTGGTCGAGGCCGTCTCGATCCCGGCCGTGTTCCGGGCACCCTCGATGCACGCCATCTGCATGCCGAGGCAGATGCCGAAATAGGGCACCTTCTTCTCGCGCGCGAAGCGGACGCTGGCGATCTTGCCCTCCGAGCCGCGCTCGCCGAACCCGCCGGGGACGAGGATCGCATGCATCGGCTCGAGCGCCGGTGCGATGTCGGCCTCGGGGCCTTCGAACAGCTCGGCATCGAGCCAGCGGATGTTGACCTTCACCCGGTTGGCGATACCGCCATGGACGAGCGCCTCGTGCAGCGACTTATAGGCGTCCTTCATGCCGGTATATTTGCCGACGACGCCTATCGTCACCTCGCCCTCGGGATTGGCGATACGGTCCTCGATCTCGAGCCATTTGCGCATTTCGGGCGCGCTCCGGTCGGGATCGATATCGAAGGCGCGCAGCACCTCGGCGTCGAGCCCCTCGGCATGATATTGGCTGGGCACGCCGTAGATCGTCTCGGCGTCGAGCGCGGGAATGACCGCCTCGGGGCGCACGTTGCAGAACAAGGCGATCTTGGCGCGCTCGCTCTTGGGCAGCGGCTGCTCGCAGCGGCAGACCAGCACGTCGGGCTGGATGCCGAGCGCGGTCAGATCGCGCACGCTGTGCTGGGTCGGCTTGGTCTTGAGTTCGCCCGCGGCGGCCAGATAGGGTACCAGCGTCAGGTGGACGAACACGCTGTTGCCGCGGCCGAGATCGGTGCGCAGCTGGCGGATCGCCTCCATGAACGGCAGCGATTCGATGTCGCCGACGGTGCCGCCGATCTCGCACAGCACGAAGTCGAGATCGTCGACGTCGGTGCGCGCGAACGCCTTGATCGCGTCGGTCACGTGCGGGATCACCTGGACGGTGGCACCGAGATAGTCGCCGCGGCGCTCCTTGGTGATGATCGTCTGGTAGATGCGACCCGAGGTGACATTGTCGGACTGGCGCGACGCGACGCCGGTGAAACGCTCATAATGGCCGAGATCGAGATCGGTCTCGGCGCCATCGTCGGTCACATAGACTTCGCCATGCTGATAGGGCGACATCGTGCCCGGATCGACGTTGAGATAGGGGTCGAACTTGCGGATGCGGACCTTATAGCCCCGCCCCTGCAGCAGCGCCGCGAGGCTCGCTGCCATGAGACCCTTGCCCAGCGAGGAAACCACGCCGCCGGTGATGAAGATGAACCGCGCCATGGGAGTTGGGCCTTAGCGGTACGAATCGAGAAAGGGCAAGTCGGCGACTCCGCTACGCACGTCGAAAGGGCCGCCCGCGCCGACGCGGCGCGCGCGGACAACCAAACTAAGAGATTGAATTACTGAGAGTTGCCGCTGCTGCCGGCCGCAGGTGCCGTCGGAGCGGGCGCGGTGACCGTCGGTACCGGCTTCGCCGCCGGCGCCGCGGCCGTGCCGGCATGCGATCCGGTCGAGACGCCGTTGATGCCGATCGAGCTGCTCGCCTTCGGCGTGTCGATCGTCTTGAGGCTCACCGGCGCCGCCTTGCGCAGCGCCTGCGCCTGATCATGCTCGAGCTTGGCCTGCGCCTTCGCCTGTTCGGGGGTCGGCGCGGGCTTGGCGGTCGGCAGGCCGGCCGCGGCAGGCTGCAGCGCCTGCGCGGTCGCCGCATCGGGAACGGGCGCGCCCGTGGTCGCGGCGGGCGTACCGCCCGCCATCGGGATGCCCGCGATCGGCGAGCCGGCCGGGGTCGGCGCGGTGATCGGGCCGACCTGCCCCTGATGCGCGAGGCTGGTGTCGATCGTGCCGCCCGAATCCCGCCGCGTCGCCAGCACCGCCATCAGGAAGGCCATCAGCACGAAGGCGGTCGCCAGCACCGCGGTCGCGCGGGTCAGGAAATCGGCCGCGCCCCTCGCCGACATCAGCCCCGCAGGGCCGCCGCCCATACCGAGCCCACCGCCCTCCGACCGCTGCATCAGGATCACGCCGACGAGCGACGCGGCGATCAGCGCATGGACGACGAGCAGGAAGGTGAACATCGGGGGTCTCTTCGGCAAGGAGATGGGCGCCGGACGCGAGGCCGGACGATCAGGCGCGTCCTCTAGCGCGGGTGCGAGGCGAGTTCAATGCGGGCATGAGCCGCGTAACATCCCCCGCTACCCCCAACGCCGTTCCCACTGAGCGAATTAGAAGTGCGTGTTATCAAGCGCAGCGCTTGCAGCCGGTCCTTCGACTTCGCTCAGGACGAACGGAGGTTTCTGTTTCCGAAGATCAGCGCGCCGCCGCCGCGATGATCGGCACGAACGCTTCGGCAGTCAGGCTCGCGCCGCCGACCAGCGCCCCGTCGACATCGGGCACCGCCAGCAATTCCGCGGCATTGCCGGCCGTGACCGAGCCGCCATAGAGAATGCGCACGCCGTCCGCACGCTCCGCGCCAAGCTGCTCGACCAACACGCCGCGGATCGTCTTGTGGACCGCGGCGACGTCGTCGGCGGTGGGGGTCAGCCCGGTGCCGATCGCCCAGATCGGCTCGTAGGCGACGACCAGCGCGTCCCCGCCCGCGACCGGCAGCGAACCGCGCAGCTGGCTCGAGACCACCGTCTTGGTCTCACCCGCGCGATGCGTCTCCGCGGTCTCGCCGCAGCAGACGATCGCGATCAGTCCCGCGGCGATCGCGGCCTCGGCCTTGGCCTTCACCTCGGTGTCGGTCTCGTGCTGGTCGGCACGGCGCTCGGAGTGGCCGACGATCACCATCGACGCCCCCGCCTCGACCAGCATGGTAGCGGCGATACAGCCGGTGTGCGCACCTTTGGTCGCGGCGTGGCAGTCCTGCCCACCGATCGCGAGCCCCGGCTGGCGCGCGACCGCGCGCTCGATCAGCGTGAAGGGCGGGCAGATCGCGACATCGACGCCCGGTGCCGCCTCGGCCGCCGCCGCGATCGCATCCAGTTCGGCCAGACTGCTCCGCGAGCCGTTCATCTTCCAGTTTCCCGCGATCAGCCGTCTGCGCATGCCCGTCTCCGCTTGTTGTTGGCGATGAGATAGCCGCACGCCGGGATGCACGCCAGCGGCTCGCTTGCTGGCGGCGCGCAGCCGTTCTAGGGGAGGCGCTGCCTTCGTGATCGGGAATCCGCATGCTCTCCGTCTTCCGCAAAAGTCCGAAACTTGTCGTGATCATCTTCGCCCTGGTCGCGCTGGCGTTCATCGCCACCGGCGTGATCACGCGCGAGATGCCGGGGACGGGCTCGTCCGCCGGCGACGGCAGCACCGTCGCCACGGTCGGCGGCACGAGCATCGGCACGGCCGAGATGGAGCAGCGGATCCGCACCCAATATGGCCAGGCCTCGCAGCAGCAGCCCGGGCTCGACATGGCGAGCTTCGTCGCGCAGGCGTTCGCGCCGATCGTCGAGCAGACCATCGGCGCCACCGCGCTCGAGGCATTCGGCCGCTCGATCGGGCTCGTCGCGAGCAAGAAGCAGATCGACGGCAGCATCGCCGCGATCCCCGCGTTCCGCGGCCCCGACGGCAATTTCAGCCAGCAGGCCTATCTCGCCGCGATCGCGCAGCAACATATCGGCGACGCGCAGGTGCGCGCCGATCTCGGCGGCGATCTGGTGCGACGGATGGTCTATCTCCCCGTCACCGGCGCGCTGACGCTGCCCGACGGCGTGATCAAGGCCTATGCCGGGCTGATCGCGGAGCAGCGCAGCGGGTCGATCGGCTTCGTGCCGACCGCCCTGACCGCGGGCGGGCCGGCGCCGACCGATGCCGAGGTCGCCGCCTTCTACAAGGCGCATCTCGGCGCGTATACGACGCCCGAGCGCCGGGTGTTGCGCTATGCGCTGATCGGCCGCGACCAGGTCGCCGCCACCGCGATCCCGACCGAAGCCGAGATCCGCAAACTGTTCGACAGCACCCCTGACAAATATGCCGCACGCGAGACGCGCGACCTGTCGCAGGTCGTGCTGCCGACCGAGGCCGCCGCCAAGGCGTTCAAGGCGAGCGTGACCGGCGGCAAGAGCTTCGCCGACGCCGCCAAGGCCGCCGGCTTCGCCGCCGCCGACATCGCGATCGGCGACAAGAGCCAGGCGCAATATGCGGTGCAGTCCTCGCCCGCCGTCGCCGCCGCCGCCTTCGCCCTGCCCGACGGCGGGGTCAGCGATCCCGTCAAGTCGGAATTCGGCTGGCATGTCGTCAAGACGAACAAGATCGCCCGCGTGCCCGCCACGCCGTACGAGACCGCGCGCCCGCAGATCGCCGGCGATCTCGCCAAGGCCAAGCAGGATCAGGCGCTCGCCACCCTGCTCGCCAAGGTGCAGGATTCGCTCGCAAATGGTCAGGGCTTCGCCGACGTCGCCAAGGCCAACGGTCTGACCGCGGCCGACACGCCGGCGATCACCGCGGGCGGCATCGCTCCCGACCAGGCCGGTTACAAGCCCGCGCCCGAGGTGCAGCCCCTGCTCGCGCCCGGCTTCAAGGCCCAGCCCGACGATCCCGCGACGATGCAGACCGTGCAGCCGGGCGAGCGCTATGCCGTCCTCGCGGTCGCGCATGTCTTGCCCGCCGCGCCGATCCCGTTCGCGCAGGTCAAGCCGCGCGTCACCGCCGACGTCACCGCCTATCGCGCCAGCGAGCGCGCCAGGGCGATCGCCACCGCGATCCTGGCCAAGGTCAAGAGCGGCACGGCGATCGCCGATGCGTTCAAGGCGGCGCCGGTCAAGCTGCCCGACGTCCACACCACCAGCGGCCGACGCCTCGACCTCGCCAAGCTGCAGGGTCAGGTACCGCCGCCGCTCGCCGCGCTGTTCCGCGCGCCGGTCGGTGGCACGCAGCTCGTGCCCGCCGGCAACGGTTCGGGCTGGTACGTCGTCCATGTCGACAAGGTGACGCCCGCCGATCCCGCCACGCTGGCGCCGATCGTCGCCGGCACGCGCAACGACATCGTCCAGTCGGCGAGCAACGAATATCTCGAGCAGCTCGCCAATGCCTCGAAGCTCGCGGTCGGTGCCAAGCGCGACGA
>NZ_CALMAW010000063.1:0-10181 GCF_937859915.1 uncultured Sphingomonas sp.
CCGTAGTCGACATCCTGCCAGGCGTTGAGCGTCGCGGTCGCGCGCGTCACCATCCGCTCGTTGAATACGAACGACAGGCCGGCGATGCCCATGCTGGCGAGCACCAGCGGCGCCAGGATCTGGTGCGCCGAGACGCCGCCCGCCTTCATCGCGATCACTTCGCTGTTCTGATTGAGCGTCACCAGCGTGATCAGCGTGCCGAGCAGCACCGAGAAGGGCAGGAAGCGCGCGACGATCTGCGGGACGCGCAGTGCGACATAATGCCACAGCTGATGCTGGCCGTTGCCGGGATAGGCGAGGATGGTACCCGATTCGCCCAGCAGATCGAGCGTCTGCAGCACGAACACGAGCGCCGCCAGCACCGCCAGCGTCTTCACCAGGAAGTTGCGCGCCATGTACCAGGCGAGCGTCCGCGACGGAAAGAATTGGAATTCGGGGGCGAGGCTCATGCGGGGATCGCGATCCGGTGATGGCTGAGGCGGGTCCAGCGGCGCACGGCGGCACCGATCTTGGCGGCGCCGCGCTCGAGCGCGCCGATCGGCTGCCCGCCGGGCTTGTGCGCGAGCGTATGGTACATCCACCAGATCAGCAGCGAGAACGCCAGGAACGGCAACCACAGCGCGACGATCGGGTTGATCTTGCCCAGCGCCGCGACCGCGGCCGCGTACTGGTTGATCTTGTGATAGGTGACGATCATCACGATCGAGAGAAACACGCCAAGTGCCGAGCTCGAGCGCTTGGGCGGCACCGCCAGCGCCACCGAGAGCAGCGGCAGCAGGAACATGATCGCGACCTCGACCATCCGGAAGTGGAATTCGGCGCGGCTCTGGATGCGCTCGGCCTTGGTGACCTTGCCGCTGTGCCCAGTACGGACGAGTTCGGGGACCGTCAGCTCCTGATTCTTGATGCCGCGCTGGCGGAAATTGTCGATCTTGGGCAGCGCGACAGGCAGGTCCTGGCTGGTGAAGGTCAGCACCCGCGGCGTCTTGAAGCCGGGCGCGTTGTTGACCAGCACGCCGTTGTGCAGGCGGAAAATGATCGTGTCGGGATCGTCGGTGCCGAAGAAGCTGCCGGTCTCGGCGGTCACCGCCGAGCTCTTGCCGTCCTGCCCCAGCGTGTGGACGAAGATGCCCGACAGGTCGCGCCCGCCATTCTGGCTGTGCTCGATCCGCATCGTGTCGTTCTTGCCGAGCTTGGTGAACTCGCCGACCTTGATCGAGGCGCCGAGCGCCCCCGAGCGCAGCTCGTAGCGCAGCCCCTCATAGGCATATTGCGAATAGGGCTGGACGAAGCCGACGATCCCGAGATTGACCAGCGCGAGACCGCCCGCGAACAGATAGGGCACCCGCAGCAGCCGGCCGTAGCTCCAGCCGAGCGCGCGGAGCACGTCGAGCTCGGACGACATAGCGAGACGCCGGAAGGCGAGCAGCGTCCCCAGCGTCAGCCCGATCGGCACGCCCAGCGACATATATTCGGGTATGGTATTGGCGAGCATCTTCCACACGACGCTGACCGGTCCGCCTTCGCGCACGACGAAATCGAACAAATTCAGCATCTTGTCGAGAAGCAGCAGCATCGCGGCGAGCAGCAGCGTCGAGATCAGCGGGACCGCGATCAGCCGGGCGACATAACGATCGGTCAGCGTCAGAAATCTCAAGGTTTGGACGCCTCATGACCATCTTCCGGCCGCATTTGCGACCGATTGAGAAGGGGGGTGGAACATGGGAGCGAAGGCCCCCGTGTCGCTGCCCCACGCGCCTATAGCTTCCGGGAGTTGCGAGGTCATGTCGAAAGTGCGGATCGGGTCGGGTGCCGCGCTACTGGCTGCCGCTATGGTGCTGGCTACGGCCGGTCATGCCGCGCCGGCGGGACCGTTCGCCGCCGCCTGCGAGACCGGCGAGCCTGCGATGCTGGTGCATGTCGTCGGCTTCAAGGCCCGCACCGGCGTGGTGCGCGTCCAATCCTATGGCGGCGATCCCGATCATTATTTCGACAAGGGCAGCTATCTGAAGCGGATCGACCTGCGCGTGCCGCCTGCCGGCGCGCTCGACGTCTGCGTGCCGGTGGCGACGCCCGGCCGCTATGCGATCTCGGTACGGCACGATATCGACGGCAGCGGCCATACCGGCCGGCTCGACGGCGGCGGCATGTCGGGTAATCCGCACGTCTCGCTGTTCGATCTGATGTTCAAGCGCAAGCCGTCGCCCGACCAGGTCGCGGTGATGGTCGGCCATGGCCTGCGCGTCGTGCCGATCACGCTCAACTATCTGTCGGGTGCCAGTTTCGGCCCGGTTGCGGCAAGCTGATGGCGCGCGTCGCTCTCCTCTCCAATCCGCGCTCGACCGGCAACCGCTCGCTGCTGCCGCGCATCCGTGCCTTCTGCGCCGAGCATCGCGACGTGTTCCACTACGAGGTCGAGGACGTCGCGCAGATCGGCGACGCGCTGCGCACCATCGCGCGCGTGCGGCCGACCATCCTCGTCATCAACGGCGGCGACGGCACCGTCCAGGCGACGCTGACCGAACTCTATCACGGCGATCATTTCGGCGTGGCGCCGCCGCCGGTCGCGGTGCTGCCCAATGGCAAGACCAATCTGATCGCGCTCGATCTCGGCGCGGTCGGCGATCCGCTGCAGGCGCTGGCGCGGATCATGGAGATCGCCGGCGATGACATGGCGCCGCACATCGTCGCACGCGAACTGATCGCGCTGACCCACGGCGAGGTCAATGCACGGCCGGTGCTGGGCATGTTCCTCGGCGGCGCGGGGCTCGCCGATACGATGCTCTATTGCCGCAACAAGATCTATCCGTTGGGCCTGCCCAATGTGCTCAGCCACGCGCTGACCGCGGTCGCGCTGCTGGTGACGCTGATTTTCGGCATCCGCGCCGCCTTCCTGCCGCCGAAGTCCAACCCGATCTCGGTGTCGGTGATCCGGGGCGGGGTGCTGACCGGCACGTTCGCGGTGATGATCGTCACCACGCTGCACAAGCTCGTGCTCGGCTGGAAGCAGGCGCAGGGCGGCACCGCAGGCGCGCTCCAGCTGATGATGGTCGAGCAGAACGCGGGATCGCTGGTCGGCGCGACGATGGCGAGCGTGTTCGGCCGGCTCGGGCGCAACCCGATCCGGGGCTTGCATATCGAGCGTGGCGACGAGATCCGGATCGAGGGCCGGTCGAGCGTGATCCTCGATGGCGAACTGTTCGAATCGCACGCCGGCCATCCGATCGTTCTGACGCCGACCGCGCCGGTGCCGTTTCTCAGCTTGGCGGCCTAAGGCGAGGTCGTCAGCCGGATGACCGACGAGCTGCGCGCCTTGGTCGCGGCCGAACTCGCCGAGCCCATCGAGCCTCGCGCGGCTCTGCTGGCGGCGGCGGTAGCGGCGCGTTACCCGGGGGCAGCTCGCGCGGTGCTGTTCTACGGCTCGTGCCTGCGCGAGCAGCGGCTCGACGGGCTGATGCTCGATTTCTATCTCATCGTCTCGGACTATCGCGCCGCCTATGGCAGGACCTGGCTGGCGACCGCCAACCGGCTAATCCCCCCCAACGTCTTTCCGTTCGAGGCGGACGGGCTTGCGTGCAAATATGCAATATTGAGTGTGACCGACTTCGCACGGCTATGTGGGCCGGCAACGGACAATCCCTCGGTGTGGGCGCGCTTCGCACAGCCGGCGCGGCTGGCGTGGGTGAAGGACGATGCTGTGCGCGCGGCGATGGTGGCGGCCGTCGCGCAGGCGGCGCCGACGCTGCTCGCCCGGACCCTGCCGATGGCCGACCGTCGCGGCGACCCGCTCGATCTCTGGCGGACCGCGTTCGCGCTCACCTATGCGGCGGAACTGCGTGCCGAGCGCAGGACGCGGTCGGGCAGCATCGTCGATGCCGATCCCGATCGCTATCGTCGCTTTTCGCCGCCGGCGCTCGAAGTGGCTCATGCGCTTGCGGCGGCCCGGCAACCGCAGGTGGTCGCGTTACGCGGTTGGAAGGCGACGCAGCGCCGTGGCAAGGCGCTGACGCTGCTGCGGCTCGCCAAGGCAAGCGCGACCTTCGCCGGAGGGCTCGATTATCTGGCGTGGAAGATCAATCGTCACGCCGGCGCCGCGATCGAGATCCAGCCTTGGCAGCGGCGCTGGCCGATCCTCGGCGCGATCACGCTGTTGCCGCGACTCCTGGCGCGCGGCGCGGTGCGCTGAGCGCGGTCGATACCGCGCGGTCGAGTGCCGCGATGGTGAAGGGCTTGCGCAACACCGCCTCGCCCTCGAGCTCGTCGCCGGCCTCGCCGGCATAGCCGGTCACGAACACAATGCCGACATGCGGATGGCGGACGCGCACCACCGCGCCAAGTTCGGGGCCGGTCATGCCAGGCATCACGACGTCGCTGATCATCAGCCGGATGTCGCGCCGCGCATCGAGCACCGCGATCGCTTCCTCGCCGCTCGCACAAGCGACGACGGCATAGCCAAGTTCGTCGATCGCATCGCTGGTCGCGACGCGCACACGCGGATCGTCCTCGACGATCAGCACAGGCTCGCGCGGCCCATGGTCGCGGGACGGGATCGCCGGAATGGCAAGCCGCGACGGCTCGGACACGATCGGCCGGCTTGCGGCGGCCGCCTGACCGCGGGGCAGGTAGAGCGACACGGTGGTGCCTTCGCCGGGTGCGGAGCGGATCGCGACATCGCCTTCGGACTGGCGGACGAAGCCGAAGATCTGGCTCAGCCCCAGCCCGGTGCCCTTGCCGACGGGCTTGGTGGTGAAGAAGGGCTCGAACACACGTTCGATGATCGCCGGCGTCATCCCGCAGCCGCTGTCGGTGACCGCGATGCAGACATGGTCGCCCGCCCGTGCTTCGCCGACTTCGCCGTGCGCGAGCACGACGTTGTCGACCGTGATGACCAGCCTGCCCGCGCCATCCATCGCGTCGCGGGCATTGACCGCCATGTTCAGGATCGCATTCTCAAGCTGGAGCGGATCGACCCACACCGGCCAGGCGCCGGCCTCCACCTGCGTCTCGACCACGACGCGCTCGCCGAGCGTGCGGTCGAGCAGGTCGGACATTCCCTCGATCAGCGCGCCCGCATCGATCGCCTCGGGCAGCAGCGGTTCCGCGCGCGCAAAGCCGAGCAACCTGCGGGTCAGCGCGGCGGCGCGATTGGCGCCCTCCATCGCATTGTCGATATGCCGTCCGACTTCGTCGGCCTCGATCGCCAGCCGGCGCCGCGCAAGATCCAGCCCGCCGACCACGACCGCGAGCATATTGTTGAAGTCGTGCGCGATGCCGCCGGTGAGCTGTCCGACCGCCTCCATTTTCTGCATCTGGCGCAGCTGTGCCTCGGCGGCCGCGCGCTCGGCCATCTCGCGTTGCAGCCGGTCGTTGGATTCGGTCAGCGCGCGGGTGCGTTCGGAGACGGCTTGTTCGAGCCAGCTTGCTCGGTCGTCGGCCGCCTCGGCCTCCTCGCTCGCCTGGCGCTGTGTGCGGATTGCCGACCACGTCGCCCAGGCGAGTATGCCCGCCCCCGCAATCAGGATCACGCCGATCGTCGACAACCAGGTGACCAACCGGTTGGCGAAGATCGATGCGGCATCCGACGCATCGAAGCGGGCCTGCAGCATCCCGCGCTCATGATCCGAAATCGCGGTCAGCGTACGATCGATCTGCGGGATCAGCTTGGAATGGCCGGCATTGTTGAATAGCAGCAGCGCCGGCCAGCCTTGGCGATAATAGGCCCGCGTCGCGGTCAGTCCGAGTTCGCTGCCGCGGGCGGTGTAGAGCGCGCGCAACTGGCGGACGAGGGCGGTTTCCTCGGGATCCTGCCCGACCAGCGTCTCGAGCTGGCTGATCTGCGCGCCGGCATCGAGCCAATTGTTGTAATAGCCGGTCCCCATGCCGCGATCGGCGCTGGTCGCGAATCGCCCGAGCGCCGCCTCGGCGCGCGCCATCGAGCTATCGACCGAGCGGGTGACGAGCATCACGTCGTAGCTGTGGCGCTCCATCGTCAGTGCACGATCGCGCGCGGTGGTCGATCGGTCGACCTGGACGATCAGCAGAATCACGAGCGTCGCCGCGATCGCCGCGCCGAACAGGATGGCAAGGCTTGCCGGCGTCAGCCAACGGCGCGGCGCGCCGCCGCCGCCATGCTCGACGTCGAAGGCCACCCGATCGGCTCGCTCGGTTTCGCCGGACCCCATGGCGCCAGTTTAGCGCCCTATTGGTTACCGGAAAAGTAACAACGCAGTCGGACTGCGGGAGATTGGCGACGAAATCGCACTTTGCCTCATCCCGCGGACCAGGTCGGCATCCAGAGCGCTGCGCGCCACCGCATTGCGCTTGGCTCTCGGATCAAGTCCGAGACGACGGGAACGCGGCGCGCGCCGATATTCTCAGCCGATACAGCCCACGGCACGCCCGGCTTGCGCAAACATCTCCATGATCTGGCCGACCTGCTCGTCGCGATGTTCGGCGCACAGCGAGCAGCGCAGCAGATAGGTGCCGGCGGGCGTCGCCGGCGGGCGCGCCATATTGACGTAGAGGCCAAGCTCCAACAGCGCCTGCCACATGCCGACCGCCTGCGTCTGATCGGACAGGATCACCGCGATGATCGCCGATTCCGCCGATTTGGTGCCCAGCGTGAAGCCAAGATCGCGCAGGCCCTGATGCAGCCGTCGGCTGTTCTTCCACAGCCGCTCGCGCTTCTCGCCCGCGTGCATCAGCTTGCGGATCGAGGTCGCGGCCGTCGCGACCACCGAGGGCGGCAGCGAGGCGGTGAACACATAGGGGCGGCAGACGAGGCGAAGCACTTCGAACTTGGGATGGTTGGAGACGCAGAAGCCGCCGACCGTGCCGACCGACTTGGAGAAGGTGCCGACGACAAAGTCGATGTCGTCGAGCACGGCCTCCTGCTCGGCGACGCCGCGGCCGTGATCGCCGAAGAAGCCCATGCTGTGCGCTTCGTCGCACAGGATCATCGCGCCATGCTTCTTGGCGACCGCGACCATCTCTTTCAGCGGCGCGATGTCGCCGAGCATCGAATAGACGCCCTCCAGCACGACCAGCTTGCCCGCATCCTTCGGCAGTCGGCCAAGACGCTTGTCGAGATCGTCGACGCTGTTGTGGCGGAAGCGGACGATCTCGGCATTGCCGAGCCAGCAGCCGTCGTAGATCGAGGCGTGGCTGTCGGCGTCGAGGATGATGTAGTCGCCCTTGCCCGCAAGCGTCGAGATCATGCCGAGATTGGCCTGATAGCCCGTCGAAAAGACGATGGCATGATCCATGCCGTAAAAGTCTTTCAGCGCCTCCTCGCATTCGCGGTGGCCCTGGTAGGTGCCGTTGAGCACGCGGCTGCCGGTCGTTCCCGCGCCATACTCGTCGAGCGCCGTCTTGCCCGCCGCGATCACGTCCGCGTCGAAGGTCATGCCCATATAATTATAGGTGCCGAGCAGGATTGTCGGCTTGCCGCCGATGATCGCCTCGGTCGGCGAGAGCACCTTTTCCATCACGATCGCGAAGGGATCGCGCACGCCGGTATCGAGCAGCGCCTGGCGCTCGGCGATCAGCGGATCGAACTTGGCGAGCAGATCGGGGGCGGACGCGTGCTCGAGCATGTCGAGCGGGCGATCCTCGCGGAGCGTGCCGGCGTCGGTCATGCCGCGGCCTTGAGCGTCTCGACGGCATCGACGAGCTGGCCGATCGTCTCGATCTCGGCCTGCATGTTCATCGTGATGATGATGTCGAAATCGTCCTCGACCGCCGCGACGAAGTCCATCACGGTCAGGCTGTCCCATTCGAGGTCCTGCGCGAAGCGGACCGCGTCGGTGAGCGGGATACCCTTCTTGTTGAAGGGCTCGATCAGGTCGGTGACCTTGGCGAAGGTCTCGTCGCGCGTGCTCATGGCCAATCCTTAGACTTTACAGGGTCCGCTTGCCAAACGAATGCGGCGGGAAGGGGGCGGTTCCGGGTCGAAAACATCGGTATGGCGCGGATAGCGGAGCGATTCATGCTCGCTTCGACGGGTATCGCGATCCCCCGGCCGCCGGCGTCCCTCAGCGCAGCAACCCCTCCTCGCGATAGCTGTCGGCGGCGACGGCAAGGCCGTCGATCGTTTCGAGCTGTGCGCGCCAGAGATGGGCGGGGGGGCGGAAGTCGGGGTTCACCACCCAGTCGTCGTGCAGGAAATAGCGTACGCGATCGACGGTGAGCTTGGCGTTGGGGCCGCGCATCATCGCGTCGAGCTTGGCGCCCGCGCGCATCGCCCAGGCGGGCACCGGTTGCGGGCGTACCCGCTTGCCGACGGCATGGCCGATCGCCTGTGCGAACTCACCATGCGTCCAGCCGTGCGGCCGACCGTCGTCGGGCTCGTAGATCGCGGCCTGGCTCTCATCGTCGTCGGGCAGCACCGCGAGCAGCAGGCGCACCAGATCCTGCGCGGCGATCACGGACATCCGGCCGCCCGGCGGCAGCGGCACCAGCCCGCGCATCGCGGCACGGAACAGCTCAAGCATGTCGCGGTCGCCCGGGCCATAGACTGCGGGCGGCCGGATGATCGTCCAGTCGAGCGCGGAGGCCGCGACGATGATTTCGGCACGCGCCTTCGACCAGCCATAATCGCTGAGCTTGGGCTCGCGCGCCGCCAGCGACGAGACGTGGACGAAGCGGCGAACGCCCGCGGCGCGCGTCGCATCGATGATCGCCATCGTGCCCTCGACATTGCCGGCGGCAAAGGCCGCGCGGTCGGGGACGTTCGTCACGCCGGCGACATGCAGCACCGCATCAGCGCCCGCGACGAGCTGGCTCAGCGCGAGCGGCTTTTCGAGCGAGCCGTAGATCCAGTGGACGCCGTCGCGCGGGGGGCGCGGCGCCCGGGTCAGCGCACGGACGAAATGGCCTTGCGCGAGCGCGGCGTCGATCAGGTGGCGGCCGACGAAGCCCGTGCCCCCGGTGATCGCCAGCGTGCGGAACCGGTTCCTCACAACAGCACCATATGGTCGCGGTGGACCAGCGCGGAGCGCGGCGCATAGCCCAGGATCGTCGCATGCTCCGCGCTGCGGCGTCCGGCGATCCGTTGCGCGTCGGTCGCGTCATATTCGCTCAGCCCGCGTGCGACCACACGACCTTCGGGGCCGACGATGTCGATCACGTCGCCGCGCGCGAACCCGCCCTCGACCGCGGCAGCACCGGCCGCAAGCAGGCTGGCGCCGCCGGCCAGCGCGCTGGTCGCCCCCGCATCGATCACGACGCGGCCATGCGCGGTAAGGCGGCCTGCCAGCCACGCCTTGCGCGCGCCGCTGCCGCCCGCCGCCGGAAAGATCGTGCCGCGCCCGTCGGCGGCGAAGGCGGCGAGCGGATGGTCACGGCGGCCGCCGACGATCGCGAGATGCGCACCCGCGGCGTGCGCGATCCGCGCCGCCTGCAGCTTGGCCAGCATGCCGCCCGAGCCCATGCCCGAGTCCGAACCGCCATCGGCCATCGCCATGATCCCGTCGTCGAGCGTCGCGACCTCGTCGATCAGCTTTGCATGCGGGTCGCTGCCCGGATTGGCGGTATAGAGGCCGTCGACGTCGGACAGCAGGATCACGCCGCCAGCCCCCGCCGCCTGCGCGACACGCGCGGCGAGCCGGTCATTGTCGCCGAAGCGGATTTCTTCGGTGGCGACCGTGTCGTTTTCGTTGACCACCGGCACGACACCCAGCGCCAGCAGCCGCGCGACCGTCGCGCTGACGTTGAGATAGCGGCGGCGGTCCTCGAGATCATCCAGCGTCAGCAGCATCTGCGCGGCGGTCAGCCCTTCGCTCCCTAGTAGTTCGGCCCACAGGTGCGACAGCGCGATCTGTCCGGTCGCAGCGGCGGCCTGCGCATCCTCGAGGCAGGCGCGGCCGCCGGCCGGCAATCGCAGGCGCCGCGCGCCGAGCGCGATCGCGCCCGACGACACGACGATCAGCTTCTGGCCCGCGCGATGCCGCGCGGCGAGATCGGCGACGACGCCCGCCAGCCAGTCGCGACGAACGGCCCCGTCGGGATCGACCAGCAGCGCCGATCCGATCTTGACGACCAGCCGGGGACAGGATGCAGGGGCGAAACGATCGGCGCGGGTCATGCGGCAACTTTAGCGGGAGGAGGCGACCGCTTAGGCGGAGAGCACGGCGGTCACAATGGGGACCAGGGCGCTTCTTCCTGCTGCGCACTCGACTGGG
>NZ_CALMAW010000063.1:10191-64715 GCF_937859915.1 uncultured Sphingomonas sp.
GTTCGGACGTTCCACCCGCCGGGCCGATCGCATCGACCAGGCGATCGAGGACCACGGGCAGCCCTTCGCCGCTCGCGCCCGAGAGCGGGAAGGGGTCGACCCCGCTCGCTTTCTTGAGCGCCTTCATCAGCTTGGCGCGCGTCTTGTCGTCGACCGCGTCGACCTTGTTGAGCGCCAGCACCTCGGGCTTGTCGACCAGCCCGCCGCCATAGGCGTCGAGCTCGGCGCGCACGATATGATAGGTTTCGATCGGGTCGTCGCCGGTCGCATCGACCAGGTGGAGCAGCACGCGGCAGCGCTCGATATGACCCAGGAAGCGGTCGCCGATGCCGGCGCCGTCGGCGGCACCCTCGATCAGGCCGGGGATGTCGGCGACGACGAACTCGCGGTCGCGGTGGCTGACGACGCCCAGCTGCGGGCGCACCGTGGTGAACGGATAGTCGCCGACCTTGGCCTTGGCATTGCTCACCGCGTTGATGAAGGTCGACTTGCCGGCGTTGGGGAGGCCGACCAAGCCGGCGTCGGCGAGCAGCTTGAGCCGCAGCCACACCCACATTTCCTCGCCGGGCCAGCCCGGCCCGTGCTGACGCGGCGCGCGGTTGGTCGAGGTCTTGTAGCTGAGATTGCCGCGGCCACCGTCGCCGCCGCGCAGGAAGACCTGCTGCTGGCCGGGCACGGTGAAGTCGGCGAGCACGGTCTCGCGATCGTCGTCGAGCAGCTGCGTGCCGACGGGGACCCGGATGATCAGGTCCTTGCCGCCGGGGCCGGTGCGGTTCGAGCCCGATCCGCCCTTGCCGCGCGGCGCGCGGAAATGCTGCGTATAGCGGAAGTCGATCAGCGTGTTGAGGCCGGGCACCGCCTCGAAGATGATGTCGCCGCCCTTGCCGCCATTGCCGCCATCCGGACCGCCATATTCCATGAATTTCTCACGACGAAAGCTGACCCCGCCGGGGCCGCCGGCACCGGAGCTCAGATAGACTTTGGCCTGGTCGAGAAAATGCATGACGGGTCCGGACGCAGAAAGCGGCAGAACGGCGAAGGCCGGTCCGCCGTCCGCGATGGGATAGGAGGCCGGCCGTCGCCGCACTGACGGTGAAGACGGTTGAAGCGGGCCGCATAGCGTTTTTGGGCGCGGACCGCCACCCCTGGGGTACGGGCCATCCTGGCTTCATCGTCATGCCGGACGCGATCCGGCATCCAGAGCCGCAAACGGCGCGCTCGACGCCCTGGATCCCGGATCACGTCCGGGATGACGGCGTAAGAAGGGGCAGGGCGTCAGCCCGCGTGCGCGTACATCACGCAATCGACCTCGCCACCACGCACCGCGCTCCAGCGCTTGGCGGTCTCGCCGGTCGGCACGAAGCCCAGCTTTTCGAGGACGCGCCCCGACGCCGGATTGTCCGGGAAATGTCCCGAGCGCAGCGTCTTCAACCGCAGTCCGTCGCGCGCCATGCCGACCACAGCCTGTCCGGCCTCGGTGGCGAAGCCAAGCCCCCAGCAGGGCCGTGCGATCCAGTAATCGAGCTCCGCCGACTCCTCGTCCTCGGTCTCGCGCAGCGCGATCCCGCCGACCAGCCTAGGGGCGCCGCGCGTGCGGGCGTAGATCAGCAGTTCGGGCAGATCGTCGGGTGCGCGATCGCGCAGCAGGAACGCCTCGGCATCCTGCGCGCGGTAGGGCCACGGCGTGCCGGGCAGCTTGTCGACGATCGCCTCATCGGCGATGGCGGTGAACAGCGCCGGGGCATCTTCCCCCCAGCCGGGCCGCAGCAGCAGCCGTTCGGTCCGTGCGAACATTATATCCTAGCCTCTCCCCACGCCCGCGAGAACGCGCCTAGGCGCATCCGGTTACGAGCTCGCGACACTATTTTTCGAGGGAGACGACACAGCAAAAAGGGAGCCGGGGCGACCCGTCTCCCTCTTGGCTCCGCATCATGCGGAACCCGGGATCGCCCTCGTCGGACGATCCCTTTGGATAGTCCGATTATTCCGCGGCCAGCGCCAGCGCGTCGACCGACACATATTTGCGGCCGAGCTTGCCGGCGTGGAAGCGCACGCGGCCGTCCGCGGTCGCGAACAGCGTGTGGTCCTTGCCGAGGCCGACATTGACGCCCGGATACACCTTGGTGCCGCGCTGGCGGACGATGATGTTGCCGCCGATGACCTCCTGGCCACCGAACTTCTTCACGCCAAGGCGGCGGCCAGCCGAATCGCGACCGTTGCGCGAGGAGCCGCCTGCTTTCTTATGTGCCATTTTCGTCTACTCCTTGTCGCTGGATCAGGCGTCGGTGGCCGCGGGCGCATGCGCCTCGACGGGGGCTTCGGCCTGCTTCGCCTGCTTGTGCTCGCCGCCAACCGACAGGATCTCGAGGATCGTGTGATACTGGCGATGGCCGTTACGGCGACGATAATTGTGGCGGCGACGCTTTTTGAAAACGATCACCTTCTCGCCGCGCGCCTGCGCGATGATCCGCGCCGAGACGGACAGGCCGTCGGTCGACTGCGCCTCGCCGTCATTGCCCGCGAACAGCACGTCGCCCAATGCCACCGTGGCACCGGCCTCGCCGTCCATCTTCTCGACGACGATCTTGTCTCCAGCGGCGACGCGATACTGCTTGCCGCCCGTGCGCACGATAGCGAACATGGCTCTCTCTTATAATCTAGACATGACGCGCGGAGTGGAGCGTTCGCCCCACGGACCCTCGCGGAAAGACCGGCTCGCTAAGGGATTCGCGCCGGTGTGTCAATCCGAAGTCGCCGCGGCGACAGCCTTAGTGGCGATGCTCGCGGCGCAGCGTGTAGCGGCCCTCGATGAACCCGTCGAACAGCCCGTCGAGCGCGGGATGCTCGACCGGCTCCTCGGTGCGGTCGACGACCAGATTCTGCTGGCTGACATAGGCGACGTAGCTCGAGTCGGCGTTTTCGGCGAGCAGATGGTAGAAGGGCTGGTCCTTCGATGGCCGCACGCCCTCGGGTATCGCCTGATACCATTCCTCGGTGTTGGCGAAGACCGGATCGACATCGAACACCACGCCACGGAAATCGAGCAGCCGGTGGCGCACGACATCGCCGACGGTGAAGCGCGCGTGCACGATGCTGGGCGCGGCTTTGATCGCATCTGGTATGCCCGGCGGGGTGCCGGCGAAGTCGGGGCTGTCGTTCATCCGGACCTATCTAGGGCGCTCGCGGTACGAGGCAAGCGCATCTGCGCTTGGCAAGTTCCGAAATGGTCGCTAATGGCCGCGCCTCACGACCATGGATGCCCGCTTGGCGGGCCCCAGCGTTCTCGCGGAGAGGTGCCAGAGTGGTCGATCGGGACGGTCTCGAAAACCGTTGTGGGTGTGAGCTCACCGTGGGTTCGAATCCCACCCTCTCCGCCAATTATTCAATGAAATCAGTATGTTGCAAGAGACACGGTCCGCGATGCCCACATTGGTGCCCATTTCGCGCTCGGCTGTTTTGGGACGATCTGGAGTACGGTGAGAAATCTTTGACGCGCGAGGCGCACGATATTGACGGGTTGATGACGCCCTAAGTCTGCGGATTGCGGATTGCGGTTGTTCACGCAGCGCGTGCGGTGCGTTTCGATCAGGGCCGTGGTCCGCGGCTTAGCGGGGAACCCAGATGGCGACCTTCGGCGCGCCGTGGCTGCTGCCCAGACTGGCGTCTTGTCCT
The DNA here is from genome assembly GCF_937859915.1 of uncultured Sphingomonas sp. Taxonomy (GTDB): domain Bacteria; phylum Pseudomonadota; class Alphaproteobacteria; order Sphingomonadales; family Sphingomonadaceae; genus Solisphingomonas. Next base: position 13,864 of record NZ_CALMAW010000063.1, read on the forward strand.
CTCAGCCGAACGGCAGGTTCTGCCGCGTTCAATCCAGTAGGGCATAGGGCCGACGCTCGGCTGATGAGTGATCGGCGCAGACTCAGCAGCCGCGTCCGGCATGCGCTCGTCAAACCCGGCTGATCATAGCATTGCGCGACGTAGAAAGACCTCAATCCTCGGGGTATGGAGCCGCCTACCATGAGGATCCAGCAGGAGGTGGCATGTCCGACGACGATTATGTCTATGACGAGGATAGCGGCGAGTGGGTTCCGGCAGCCGAGTTGGCTGACAAGCGCCAGCTCGCTGCGCAGATTGAAGTGCGGGACGCGGTCGGCAATCTGCTGGCCGGTGGCGATCAGGTCACGCTCGTCAAGGATCTCGACGTCAAAGGTGCAGGGCAAACACTGAAACGCGGCACTCTTATCAAATCGATCCGACTGACCGGAGACCCGCAGGAGATCGACTGCCGTTACGAGGGGATCAAGGGGCTCGTGCTGCGTGCCGAGTTCGTTCGCAAGCGCTGATGGCACGCCCGAGGCCAGCTATGCCGTCCAAGGCGGCGATATTGGCGCTGGCCGGTGCGGACGGGCGGTTAGAGGTGCGAGTGTCCCCCGGCGCCTCGGCTGATGCGATCGCACTTCCCGCATCGGGGCGTACGCTCGTCGTGCGGACCACCGCTCCGCCCGCTGACGGCGAGGCGAACGACGCGGTCCTGCGGCAGCTGGCCGAGGCGCTCGACCGGCCCTTCTCTAAGCTGGAACTGGTGCGCGGTGCTACCAGCCGGAACAAGCTGATCCGGCTGACGCCTTGATCCACAATTAGCCGCCCATGCGATCTGTCACGCATCCTCAACTTCAGACGTCCGTTAAGATCCGAAGCCGACGACGACGGAGGCCGGACGACTGAGACCACCGACGATCAGCAGGCTGGTGCGCCGATCGTGACCGGTTCACAGAGAATGGATGGTGCTCAGGCGAAGCCGGACGGATTTTTGGGGGAGTGGTCCGGCATGGCGCGAGGCCGCCGGCTTCAGTTTCCATGTGCTGGACGCCAACGCGCCTGAGGAAGAGGTCCAGCAGCACAGTCATGACGAGGCACATTTTGTTCTCGTCCTCGCCGGCGGCTATATGTCGTCGGCGGTCGACGCGCCGCTGGTGTCGAATACGCCGATCCTGATCTACAACCCGCCTGGGACTACCCACCAGGACCGCTTTCATGGCGGGCGCGGGCGTTTCGTGGCGATCTCTGGTGGCGAAGGCGGCGAAGCGACGGCGCGCTGCGTCCGTGATCCCTACGCATGTCGCTTGGCGCGAAGCATTGCGCAGGAGATTGAGGGAGCAGCGTCCTTCACGCTGGAGGCGCGGGCGCTGCAGTTGCACGCTGCGGTGTTGCCGCCCTCGCCGGAAGAGTCCCGAACAGCGACAGCCCCGCCACGCTGGCTGGCGCGGGCCGTCGAGATGATCTTCACTTCCGACGATCCCGATCTCTCGGTCGCCGGGGTTGCTGCGGACGCGGGCGTCCATCCCGTCCACCTCGCTCGCGTGTTCAGGCGTTTCCTCGGCTGTTCGCCGGGCGACTATCTCCGCGGCCATCGCCTAGAGCGTGCCGCCGCGATGCTCGGCCGCGGCACGGCATCCCTTGCGGACGTCGCCCAATCGGCCGGCTTCGTAGACCAGGCGCATCTGACTCGAGCCTTTCGATCGCGCCTGGACACGACGCCAGCGCGGTGGCGGCAACTGCGCGATGTTGCGCGGATACAAGACGGCGATCCAGCGGGGCCCTAGGAATCCCGCGTCGACGCAGGAGAAGTGCCATCACCTTCAAAGCCATCCCTATCGCCGTCCTGCTCGGCGCTCTGTCCAGTACGGCCTCTCCGGCGCGTACCGATCCTGCGCTGAACGCGGTTCTCGCGGGCTACGACCACGACGCGCATCCCGACCTTCGCGGCGTCGTCGTCCTGCGCGACGGGCGGATCGTCGCCGAACGCTACTATAATGGCGAGCGTGCCGACACGCTCCACGACATACGCTCTGCCGGAAAGAGTGTGACCGCCTTGCTGGCCGGCATAGCGATCGATCGCGGCAAACTGCGCAGCGTCACCGATCGCGTCGTCGACTATTGGCAGGAGGCACGGGGCAGCGCGATCGGCGAGGTGGCGATCACTGATGTGTTGACGATGCGATCAGGCCTCGCCGCGTTCGACGAAGACCCCGCATCGCCCGGCAACGAGGACAGGCTGGACGCGGCGCCCGATCCGCTCGCATTCCTTCTGGCGGTGCCGCGTGCGGACCCGCCGGGCACCCGCTACCGCTACAATTCGGCGACGGCCTACACTGCCGGCATCGTCGTGGCGAAGGCCACCGCCGAGCAAATGGCGGACTTCGCGCGAGTGTCGCTCTTCGCACCGCTGGGCATCCGGAACTGGCGCTGGGCTTCTGACGCTGCTGGCATTACCAAGGGACAGGGCAATCTTTCGCTCACGGCACGCGAATTTGCCAGGATCGGCGAAATGGTGCGCGGCGGTGGCAAATATCATGGCCGCAGGATCGTCAGCGCGGCCTGGATCCACGATGCGCTGACGCCGAAGGTCACGATTTCGGGCAGCGATCCCTATGCCGACGGATACGGCTATTTCTGGTACTCGAAGGTTCAGCAGGTCGATGGGCAGCCGGTTCCCGTCTCGTTCGCCTCGGGAAACGGCGGCAACAAGATCTATGTCGTCTCAAGCCACCATCTGGTCGTGGCGATCACGTCGAGCGCGTACGGACATGGGTACGGCCAGCGGCGCTCGGAGGATATCCTGAAGGCGATACTAGCCGCAGACGGAAACGGACATTCAGCCTCGATTGCCATCCCGCCGATTGGCTGAGGCCTCCAGATCCATAATTGCGCCGCGGATCTTAAGACCCAGAAGGCGACGTTCAGGGCAACGGAGACGCTACCCAACTTCAGACACTTGTTCATCTCGATCCAGTCGGCGATTGTGGCACTTCAATCGGCTGTCCGGCAGCATGGTTGATATCGGCAGGGTGGACGCGTCCAGCACCGTGTTGTGATAAAGCGGACGTTTGTCGGAGAGCCGGATGGCCTACGCGTCCAGACCAGCCCCACATGCTGCGAGGACGGCACCTTCATGTTGAAACTCCTGCCGTTTTTTGCTGCGTTCCTTTTATTGATCCCAAGCGCGCAAGCTCAGGCAACAAGGGATCGACCTTTAGCAAAGACTGCGCCGCTGAAACTCCAAGCGCGGATAACTAGGGTCGAGCGAGGGCTCTCCACACCCGTCGTCGTCAAGGGTTCGCCCGATCAGAAGATGACACTGACAGAGCGCATGGCCTTTTATCAGGTCCCCGCCGTCAGCATCGCCTTGATCAACAATGGCCGGGTGGAATGGGCCCGAGCCTACGGTGTGGCCGATGTCGCCAGCAGGCGGTCCGCGACCGTGAAGACGCTGTTTCAGGCGGGTTCGATCAGCAAGGCGGTTAGCGCCATCGGGGCCCTACGCTTGGTTGAGCAAAGCAAGCTCTCCTTGGATGAAGACGCGAACCGCCAGCTCGCATCCTGGAAGATCCCCGAGAACGATTTCACCCGGAACAGGGCGGTAAGTCTGCGCATGCTACTCAACCACGGCGCCGGAACGACCGTGCATGGATTCGACGGGTATGCGCTCGGACAACGACTACCGACCTTGTTGCAGGTGCTGGACGGTGCGTCGCCAGCGAATTCCGGGCCGGTCCGGGTCGTTCATCTCCCCGGCAGCGCCTGGAGCTACTCGGGCGGTGGCTACAGCATCATCCAGTTGATGATGATTGAAGCCAGTGGACAGCCCTTCGACCGGTACATGAAAGCGGCAGTGCTGGATCGGCTGGGGATGACACAGAGCACTTTTGTCGTGCCGCTGCCACGCACTTGGCGCGATCGTGCGGCAACGGCCTACGATGGCAACGGCAAGGCCGTCGCAGGTCAATGGCATAACTATCCAGAGTCCGCCGCGGCTGGCCTCTGGAGCACGCCTAGCGACCTGGCGCGCGTAGTGATTGCAGTTCAGCAGGCCGAAGGGGGAACGTCCGACAAGATCCTGTCGCAGCGCACGGCATCTTCGATGCTGACGCGCGGCTTGGGCGAATACGGCTTGGGCTTCTTCGTCGAGAACCTAGGCGACCGAACAAGCTTCAGTCACGAAGGCGGCACCGAGGGGTACCGTTCCCAGCTCTACGGTTACACGCGCGCCGGCCAAGGCGTGGTCGTTATGACCAACAGCAATAACGGCGCTGCTCTGATCAACGAGATCTTGTGCAGCATCGCGGCAGAATACGCGTGGCCTGAGTTTAAGGTCGTCGAGAAGGTCTCGATTCCGGCTGATTTAACCATCAACAGCCATCTCGTGGGCGAATATCGGTTGCTGGACAAAACAGCGTACATCATCACCGAAGGTGATCACCTCTATTTCCAGAGCGAATTGTTCGGCCACAACCGGATGGAGCTATTTCCGGAATCGAAGACCGAGTTCTTCATGACGGCGCAGGACATGTCGATCCGTGTCGAACATGAGGCCGATGGTCGAGTCGCAGGATTCACCTTGGTCCGCGGAGCGAATACCTACACGGCCAAGAGGATCGGATAATTATAGCGAGTGTCGAAGTTTGCGCCCCCCCATCGGAGATACGGAGAATAATGACGAGTTGGCGCTGGATGCTCGGTATGACGTGCATATCGACCCAGACTAGCATCACTGGAGTTCTATCCGGCAGCGATGACCCACAAGGCGACGTTCGGACTAGCCTGGCGGCTGCCTGAATCTCGACGCTCGTTCATATCAGAACTCCGGCCCGCGCCGGCAGAAATCGGAAGGTAGGTCCAAGCGCGAGTGCGACAAAAGCTGACATCCATCTTTTAGCCTGTTAGCTTCGTGTCGTAGCCATGCGGCTTCTCGGGAGGGTGCGTGAGCCGACAGCTGATCAACGAATATCGTGCTGATCTCGACCGCCTGCGTGCTGTCTCGGGCAGCCGCCGCGAAAGCGTGCTGCGCGAGGCGTTCAAGGATCTGCTCAAGCGTTGGGGGCGCAGCCACGACCTGCTGTTCGTCCCCGAACATGCCATCACCACCCAGCAGAAGAACCGCATCTATCTCGACGGCGCGCTGCTTCATGCGCTGCGCGTCCCATTCGGCTATTGGGAAGCCAAGGACGCCGATGACGATCTTGATGCCGAGATCTCCGTCAAATCGCGCAAGGGCTATCCGCGCGACAACATCATCTATTCGGACGATCACACCGCCATCCTGATTCAGGACGGACACGAAGTCGCACGCGTCGCGATGGACGATACGGACACGCTCTACCCGCTGCTCGTCCGCTTCTTCGCGCACGAGCGGCAGGAGATCGCCGACTTTAACAAGGCGGTGAAGCAGTTCAGCCTGGACCTGCCCGCCGTGCTCGAAGCGTTGCGCGACCTGATTGCGAAGAAGCGCAGCGCCTCCAAACCGTTCGTCGTCGCCGAAAAGGCGTTCCTTACCCATGCGCATGAGGCGATCAACCCGGCAATCACCGAGGGCGATGTGCAGGAGATGTTGATCCAGCACATCCTGACCGAGGACATCTTTGCCAAGGTGTTCGACAACCCCGATTTCCACCGCCAGAACAACGTCGCCTCCGAACTCTACAAGCTCGAGGAAAAGCTGTTCGGTCGCGGAGAGAAATCCACGCTTCTGCGGGCGCTATCACCCTATTATTCGGGTATCGCGCAGACCGCCGCCGTGATCCAGAGCCATTCCGAAAAGCAGGGCTTCCTAAAAGGGCTCTACGAGAATTTCTACAAGGTCTACAACGCCAAGGCCGCCGACCGGCTTGGCGTGGTCTATACACCCGGCGAGATTGTCCGCTTCATGATCCGCTCGACCGACTGGCTCTGCGAGAAGCATTTCGGCAAGAACCTGGTCGATCGCGGCGTCGAGATCCTTGATCCCGCCACCGGCACCGGCACCTTCATCGTCGAACTGCTCGAACATTTCCGCGGGCATCACGACAAGCTCCGCCACAAATACAAGGAGGAGCTGCACGCGAACGAAGTCGCGATCCTGCCCTACTATGTCGCTAATCTAAACATTGAAGCGACCTATCAGGCGATCACCGGTCAGTTCGCCGAGTTCGAGAATTTGTGCTTCGTCGACACACTCGACAATGTCGACGCGCTCGGCATCCATGCCGGCCACCAGTTCGATTTGCTCGGCAGCCTGACCGACGAGAATATCGAGCGCATAAAGAAGCAGAACCGGCGCAAGATCAGCGTCATTATCGGCAATCCTCCCTACAACGCCAACCAGCAGAATGAGAACGACAACAACAAGAACCGCACCTACGCCCACATCGATCAGCGCATCAAGGACACTTACATTGCGGCGAGCACCGCGCGAAAGACCAAGCTCTACGACATGTACGCGCGCTTTTATCGTTGGGCGAGCGACCGCCTGGGCGATGAAGGGATCGTAGCGTTTGTGACGAACAATAGCTTCATAAATAGCCGCACCTTCGACGGATTCCGGAAAACGATTTCCAGCTCGTTTAGCGAAGCATGGATCGTCGATCTAAAAGGAAACGCTCGTACGAATGGCGAGCAGAGGCGGCGAGAAGGCGGCAACGTATTTGAAGACAAAATACGTGTCGGGGTGGCTGTATGTTTTCTCGTGAAAATCAAGAAGAACGTTCCCTTTCGTGTTCGTTATCTGGCGGTCGAGGACTACGCGAAGGATGATGATAAACGTCAATTCATAGCTTCCTGCGACATCAGTCGTGACCAGTTTACCGATATTAAACCTGACAAAGCTGGAATTTGGATCGATCAACCGGACGACAACGGGTGGGAAAGCCTGCTCCCTGTCTTCAATGCCAAAACGAAGTCTGGCGATGAAGGAGCTGCGGCAACGGCTCTATTTAAGCAACATTCGCTTGGGGTTATTACAGCGCGGGACGATTGGGTCTATGGCGAATCTGATGAGGAGATCGCTACCAAGCTTACGTGGTTCGTATCGCGCTATGAGAAGGAACGCTTGCGACTCAAGTCAATCGACCGAAGGGCACGTGGCGAGTCGATTATCGAGCAGAATATAAAGCTGACGCGAGCGCTTAAAAGTGATCTCGTTGCCGGGAAGAATTTGGAATTTCGAGAGTCACTTAATCGAGATGCTGCATATCGCCCATTTATTGCGAAGAGGCTGAATTTCGATCCACGGCTCAATGAGATGCAGTACCAATTAAATACGCTGTATCCCGACTCCTCGTCCAATCCGACGATTGCATTTCGATGTGTGTTTTCGAACGATCAGATCGCTGTTTTGGCGGTCGATAAGGTATTTGACTACGGACTTCTAAAAATTGGAAACGGTGGAACGGAGTCGCTTCCACGCTACCGCTACACCAAATCCGGCGAGCGGATCGACAACATCACCGACTGGGCGCTCAACAAGTTCGTCAAAGAATATGGCAAGAAGGGTGTCACAAAGGATGGGATCTTCAACTATGTGTACGCCGTTCTGCACGATCCGCTCTATCGCGAGACCTATGCGCTGAACCTCAAGCGCGAGTTCCCGCGCATCCCCTTCTATCCCGATTTTGCGCAATGGGCGACGTGGGGCGAGGCTTTGATAGCGCTGCTCATTGGCTATGAAGACGTTGTGCCTTGGCCGGTCGAGCGGATCGACACGCCGGGCACGCGCGCTGCGGGCACGCATCCCCGGCCGATCCTCAAGTCGCAGCCCAAAGCGGGGGTAGTGGTGATCGACGCCGACACGCAGATCGCCGGCATCCCGCCCGAGGCCTGGGCGTATCGCCTGGGCAACCGCTCGGCGATCGACTGGGTGCTTGACCAGCACAAGGAAAAGCGCCCGCGCGATCCGACCATCGCCGCCAAGTTCAACACCTATCGCTTTTCCGATTACAAAGAGAGCATGAGCGCCTTGCTCGCAAAGGTTGTGCTAGAGAGTGTTGAGACGGTTGAAATTACCAAGTCCATGACGCAAATTAATCGCAGCGCTTAGGCTCCAATCCCGTGCCGGCGCTATTTGGGTCCTTAGTTTTACCATTGCATCTTTGAGCGATGGCCCAGGCGTGCCGGTGCAAAGACCCAAAGCCAGCCGCTCATGCAGGTTCGACGCAGTCCGAAAGCAGACGTTGGTTCAGGCCTACCTGCCTGTTTTCATGGCTTTTGTGCGCGAGTTTTGACCGCGGCAGCATCTTAAAGCGGCCGGACCGTTCTCCACCATGAATCGACCTATCCGAAGCCGAGCGGTGACGCGTCGCCAGCTCGAACCGGACCGGCGGCAGTCGGGGCGGGCGTGGCATCCGGGTTACGGCCGACGTCGCGAACGTAGCGCTTCGACAGGAACCGCCTTTGCTGCGTCATCGATGGCTCACCTCGGACGAGAAGCAAAAGGGACGACCTTCCCAAGGCCCTTTTTAAGCGCGGCCTCTGAGCGTTCCTGCACAGCCTCTTCGCCATTGAAATATCGCAGTGCGCCGTCACTGATCGGCGCAGCGAAGGCACCGGCAACCTGCTCTGCCGCCTTGATCATCTCTCGGTGGACGCGTTTGTATTTTGCCGACTTCACGTCATCGATGTCGTTGAGCCGATCGACAATCCGGGCGAGCCGCTGGCTCGTATTATGGATCATCGTCTCACGCAGCCGACGCTCGGCCTTTGTTTCGGAGCGCATCGCCGTCTTCGTCCCCATTCGTCGAGGTCAATCGACGAGGGTCTAAGCATCCTTCGACCAGGCGGCTACGGCAACTGACGCCGATCCAAAGGGATGCCGCGCCCTGTCGCTGATCCGACGAGTATCACGGATCGGATTGGCTGCAATCAGGAAAAGGCTCGGGTGCAGGCGCACCTGGCGTAGGGCCGTCATTGGCCACGTTCATCGACCTGGTAGAACATCGGGCTCATCATCCAGCGGTTGACCGCGGACTCCCGCCAGCCTGCACACCGGGTGCTGAGCGCGATCTGCCTGGGGAAGCTGCCAGCCGCGATCTTGCGATAGAGGGTGGAGCGGGAAAGCCCCGTGCGCTCGAGCACGGTTGGCAAACGGAGGATACGGTCGGGCTGGTCGGTCATCGAAGGTCTCCTTGATCGAGGGACTGAACTTCGATGGGGTTTCTATGCACGCCATGGGCGCGCGGGCAGGGTCGTTTTCGTCTTTTCCAAAACGACCCCCCGGGGCGGGCGTCCCGCTTTCTACGGAAAGCGGCCGCGCTCTGCTCCGCTGGCGCTCCATCGAGCCACCGTAACCGGTGTCTCGCCGCCTGTCGGCGCTACGATCGCTGACGCGAGCCGGCTGGCGCCGGATGCGGCCATCGCGCGGTGCGCGACGAGCGTCGTTGAACCGGCCGCGCAAGGGGGCAGGGTGGGCGTCGCTACCCTGTAATACCGCCGCGGCGGGCCGCAACCCGGCGGTGCCGGGTCCTCCACTACGTTACGGCGCTTCGCGTGCAGCCCGCCTCTTTCGGCGGGATTGCCGGTTCGCTCCTGCCGCCCACCCCGCCCCCTTCCGGGCCGGTTGCGTTGGCGTAGGAAGGAGCGAGGAACATGAAGAAAGATGCGCAGGATTTGGGTGACCGGCTGGTGCGGCTGACGCGCGCGTTGGCCGTCCTCCCGGAAGGCCCTCGAACGGTCTATCTCCTTCACGCACGCGATGAAGTGCCGTTCGACGCAATCGCGGTGCGGCTCGGCATCGCGCGGGCCGATGTCATGGCGCATCTGGCCCACGCGCTGGCCGCGCTTTCAAAAGCGTTGGACGAGTCGAGCCCATGATCGGGTGGCCTGGTACGTCGTAGTCGATGCCTCCCCGATCTGGGCAGCGCCGCCCACATGTGTTTAGGTGATTTGTCATGCGCACCGATCTCGATCATCTGCCGCCGGCCAAACAGCGCGAGCTCGAGCGCGTGGTGCAGCTTCTCTTCGAAGAGTTCGAGGCCGCGAACGCCGACGCCACCGGCGATCGCCGCCGCGCGCGCATCCGCAAGATCATCCTGTACGGAAGCTATGCCCGCGGTGGCTGGGTCGACGAGCCGCACACCGCCAAGGGGTATCAGTCCGACTTCGATCTCCTCGTCATCGTCAGCCAGAAGGAGGTCACCGACCGGGCGACCTATTGGTACAAGGCGGAGGAGCGGCTCAACCGCGAGCGGGCGATCACCAGGACGCTGCAGACGCCGGTCAATTTCATCGTCCACACGCTGCAGCAGGTGAACGATGGTCTCGCCCATGGCCGTTACTTCTTCATGGATGTCGCCAGGGACGGCATCGCGCTCTACGATGGCGACGACACCGAGCTGCACGAGCCCAAGCCGAAAACGCCCGATCAGGCGTATGTCATGGCGAAAGAGTATTTCGAGGAGTGGTTTCCGAGCTCGGGCGAGTTCTTCGATAACTTCAAATTCAATGCGGCGCAGGGGCGACGCAGCAACGCCGCGTTTCAGCTGCACCAAGCCACCGAACGCCTATACCATTGCGTCCTGCTGGTCTGCACCTTCTACACCCCGCACAACCATAATATCGCATTTCTGCGCACACAGGCGGAGCGTCTCGACCGTCGTCTCCATGGCATCTGGCCGATGGACAATCGACGTGAACGAGCGATGTTCGAGAAGCTCAAGGACGCCTATGTGAAGGCGCGCTATTCGAAGCATTACCGGATCGCGCAGGATGAGCTCGCCTGGCTCGGCGGGCGCGTCGAAGAGCTTGGCATGGCCGTCAACGAGATTTGCTCTGAACGCCTTTCTGCGTTGCGGTCGAAAGTGCAGGACGCCGCCGAATAGTCGCCTTCGCGTTGGCTTCGTTCGTGCGCCATACGCTCACGAGCAGACATGTCGTCAATGTCGCCGCCGCAGACCCTTCCGCGATCGCCTTTGAAGTGTCTCGTCAGGTTTCGTATGCCGTATGGAGTTCGGCCTCATGTGGCAGGCGAAAGGTTCGAAAATGCCTGGAAGGAAGCTGCGGGTCTGGACGAAGGCGCCGCCGCGTCCCGTTCGGCCGGAAGAAGCCGAGAAGCGGGCCATGATCGACGCGTGCGAGGCGTTCATCAGCGACGTGCTCAAGCCGCGGTTCCTGCCCGGGATCACGCCGACCGAGTGGAACTATGTCGTCGACATACGGGGTGCGTATGCGGCGGGGCGTTATCGTTTCATGCAGCGTTACCGGTCGGGCATGGCGCACAATCGCGGCGAGGAGTTTGATGCGCCCTTCGCGCGGATCGACCGGATGGGCCCGGACAACTTCGATGTTCAGTGGATGCGACACACCGGGCAGTGGTGGCGCGTCTACACCGGGGTGACATTCGCCCGGGCGCTTCATCTGCTGGAAACCGACGGGGTTCTCCATCCGCAATGACGGGCTTGCCTGAGCGGCGCGCGTCCATGAGAAAGCGCCGATGAGCGAATATCAATATTACGAGTTCCAGGCTCTCGACCGTCCGCTCGATGCAGCCGATCGGGAAGCGCTGCGTGCGCTGTCGACGCGTGCCCGGATCACCGCCACGAGCTTCACCAATTCGTACGAATGGGGCGACTTCAAGGGCGATCCCGCGACGCTGATGGAACGGTGGTTCGATCTCCATCTCTATCTGGCGAATTGGGGAACGCGCGAGTTCAAGATGCGCTTGCCGGCGCGCCTGGTCGACCGAAAGCGCATCGCCGCTCTGCTGCGGGGGAACGAACATGCCCAGCTCAAGGTCACCGGCGAGAATCTGATCCTCACCATCATGCGTGACGAGATGGAGCCGGGAGACGATTGGGATGACGGCTCCGGTTGGCTGACCGCGCTCGCTCAGCTTCGGGCTGACGTGTTCGCGGGCGATCTGCGGTTGTTTTACCTTGTCTGGCTGATGGCGGTGGAAGCCTGTGCCGTCGAGGCGGACGAACCCGAGCCATTGCCGGGATTGGGACCGATGACGGGCGCGCTCGAAGCCTTTGCGGAATTTTTCGGCATCGATCCCGACCTTGTCGCCGCCGCTGGCGAAAGGGCCGGTACAGCGATGGAGCCGTCGTCGCCGGACGCCGTGCGCGCGGTTGTCGAGGGATTGCCCGAGGATCGGAAGAATGTGCTTCTCGTCCGGCTGATCGACGGCGATCCGCATGTCGCCAGCGAACTGCGGACGCTCGTGCGCAAGCAACTGAGCCCGACTTCTCCAACGAGTACGGATGGTCTTCGGACTGCGGGCGTGCTGCGCGCCCGGGCTCGGACGATTCTCGGTGATCGTCAGCGCGCGGCGGCCGCCAAGGCTGCTGCAGAGCGCGATCGACGGGAGAAGGAAGCGGCGAAGGCGCAGCGTGTCAGACTCAATGGTCTGCTCCAGCGGGGCAATGCGGTCTGGAGCGAGATCGAGAACGAAGTCGAGCGCCGGAATGCGGCTGGCTACGACAACGCTATGAGCCTGCTCACGGATCTTCGCGTGCTGGCTGGTGAGCAGGGCTCGATAGCCGCTTTTGTGGAGCGCGTGGCGAAGTTGCGCGACCGGCACGTTCGGAAAGCGCGATTCGTCGAACGACTGACGCCGTTGATCACGTCGACGCAGCGTTCGTGAACCAAGAGTAAGTGGCGCGGTCGATTAGTGTAAACGCAATGAGATAGTGTGAAACGACGCAGTCCCGAAATTGATGAAATCATTTGAGGGCGCGCTTATACATCGTGCCGACGTCGCTTCCGAGGTGTAGATGGATTGCCGTCATGGCGATCTACCACTTCTCGGCTAAGATGATTTCGCGGGCCAACGGCTCCAGCGCCTTGGCGGCGGCCGCCTATCGCTCGGCCTCGCGGCTGCACGACCAGCGGCTCGATCGCCATCACGACTTCGCGAACAAGGTCGGTGTCGTCCACTCCGAGGTGATGCTGCCGGACGGCGCGCCCGAACAGCTCGCCCACCGCGAGAAGCTGTGGAATGCCGTTGAGGCAGTCGAGGTTCGCAAGGATGCGCAGCTTGCTCGCGAGATCGAGTTCGCGATCCCGCGTGAGCTGGACCATGCCGAGGGCATTCGGCTGGCGCGTGAGTTTGTCAAAGCCGAGTTCGTCGACAAGGGCATGATCGCCGACCTCAACGTGCATTGGGATATCGGCGCAGATGGTCTTACCAAACCGCACGCGCATGTCATGCTGACGACGCGGTCGATCGTCGAGGAGGGGTTCGGTCCCAAGGTTCGCGACTGGAATGCGACCGCACTGCTGGAGCAATGGCGCGAGCGCTGGGCGGGGCACGTTAATGCCAGGCTCGCCGAGCTCGATATCGATGCGCGCGTCGATCATCGCTCGCTCGAAGCCCAGGGGATCGACCTCGAACCGCAGCACAAGATCGGGCCCGCGGCGTCGCGGATGGCCGGGCAGGGGCTGGAATCCGAGCGCCTAGCCGAGCATGTCGAGATCGCGCGGAGCAATGGCGAGAAGATCATCGCCAATCCCGGTATCGCACTCGATGCGATCACGCGGAGCCAAGCCACCTTCACCGCCCGCGACCTCGCGAAGTTCGTGCATCGCCACAGTGAGGGAAAGGAACAGTACGACCAGGTGATCGCGGCGGTGCGCGCGTCGCCCGATCTCGTCGCGCTGGGCCGGGACGGACGCGGCGAGGAGCGCTTCACCAGCCGCGACATGATCGAGACCGAACAGCGTCTCGAACGCGCGACGATCGCGATGGCCGATCGCTCTCGCCATGGAGTCGGCGAACTCGAGCGCGGCGCCGCGCTATCGCGTGCCGCGCAGCGTGGAATGGTGCTTTCGTCCGAGCAGCGCGACGCGTTCGACCATGTCACAGACCCCAAGGATCTCGGCGTCGTCATTGGCTATGCCGGTACTGGCAAGTCGGCGATGCTGGGTGTTGCGCGCGATGCCTGGGAGAGCGCTGGCTACCGCGTCACCGGCTTGGCATTGTCCGGCATCGCTGCCGAGAATCTTGAGAGCGGATCGGGCATCGCGTCGCGCACGATCGCGAGCCTCGAACATCAGTGGGGACAGGGAAGAGAGCTGATCTCTCGCCAAGACATCGTCGTTGTCGACGAGGCCGGCATGATCGGCACGCGCCAGCTCGAACGGGTGGTGCGCGAAGTCGATAAGCAAGGTGCCAAGTTGGTGCTCGTCGGCGACCCCGAACAGCTCCAGGCGATCGAAGCGGGCGCGGCGTTCCGCTCGGTTGCCGAACGCCACGGCGGCGTCGAGATCATGGAGGTGCGCCGCCAGCGCGAGGATTGGCAGCGCGATGCCACCCGGGCGCTGGCGACGGGGCGGACTGCCGAGGCGATCCGGGCCTATGACGACGCCGGTCACGTCCATGCCGCGGACACGCGCGACTCGGCGCGGCGAGCGCTCATCCAGCGGTGGGACGAGGATCGCCTGTCCCAGGGCGTCTCGTCGACGATGATCCTCACCCACACCAATGCAGAATGCGACGAACTGAATGGGATGGCACGGGATGCCCTGCGCCGCAGTGGCGGCTTGAGCACTGAAATTGCTGTGGAAACGACGCGTGGCCGCCTCTTGTTCAGCGCCGGCGACCGTATCACGTTCCTTCGCAACGAGCGCGATCTGGGTGTGAAGAATGGCACTCTGGCTACCATCGAGCATGTCGATCCCAGGCGCATGGCAGTGCGCCTCGACGACGGTCGCGAGGTTCGCTTCGATACGAAAACCTATGCCGACGTCACCCACGGCTATGCGGCAACCATCCACAAGACGCAGGGCGTCACCGTGGAGCGCGCCCATGTGCTGGCGACACCCGGGCTCGATCGCCATTCTGCCTATGTCGCGCTCTCCCGCCACCGCGACGGCGTCGAGCTCCATTATGGTCGCGACGACTTCGAGACACAGGACCGGCTCGTCGCCACGCTGTCGCGCGACCGGTCGAAGGACATGGCATCCGACTATCCGCAGCACTTCGCCGAGCGACGGCAGATTATTCGCCGCGGCGAGCCTGCGGAACGGACGCCCGCGGTCGAGCCGTCGGCCCGGCGTCCGGGCGTGTTCGATGGGCTGCGGCTGGCCCTTGCCGACGAGGGGCGTGCCAGGCCGGCACGCGCGCCGGCGCGCGGCATGTTCGATGGTCTGGTCGCCAGGGCGGCGCAAATGCCGGTGCCGGATCGTGGGCCACTCGGTCTCGAATCCGCGGTTGGTCGCTATGCGCGCGCCTACCAAGAGGGGCAGCGCATGATCGACCACGAAGCCTCCGAGCTCGAATCCCGGAAGGCGGCGCGACTGACCGCCGCCAAAGCGCTCGATCAGATCCGGCCGGGGGCGGCGCACGATCTGGATGCTGCCTTCGCCGGTCATCCCGAGCTGGTGGAGAGCGCTGCCGGCGGTCGGCCGGCGTCTGCGATCCGTGCGATGCAGATGGAGGCGGAGCTTCGCGCCAATCCCGAGCTTCGCGCCGATCGCTTCGTACAGACGTGGCAACAATTGCGCGCACGCCGCGACGAGTTGGATGGGTGGCGCAACGCCGACGCGCGTGAGCGGATCGACGGCCAACTTCGGGCGATGGCCAAGGGAATAGACAAGGATCCGGCAATGGGCAGCGCGCTGTCCAAACGCGCCCACGAATTGGGCTTGAGCCGGCAATGGTCGCCCGAATGGTCGCGTCACTCTCCCGATGGCGGGATGGGGCGTGAGGTCGGCGACCTCATCAAGGCGCGGGCCATTGGTGCCGCGCTCACCCACGAACTCGGTCGCGGCAGAGGAGTCGGTTTATGAACGACGGTGACGCATTGGGCTTCGCGCTGGACCCTCGTGACGGACAGGACGCCGCAGCCGCAGCCTTCGATCGACTGGGGCGGCGCATGGCCAGTCTGACCGCTGCGGTCGAGAGCTTCGCGTTGCGCCAGGAGGCGATCGAGGCACGTGATACGGGACCGGTGATCGAGAAGATCGACCGGCGGTTCTCGCAGGTCCGTGACGCCTTGCTGAAGCTGAACGCGCGGCCCGGGCTACAGACGACTGTCGAGGGGATTGCCGCCAGCATCACCGAGGCGGGGCGAACGGCGAGAATTGCGGATCATGACGCCCTCGCGAGCGCGCAGCGTCAGATCGACGCCTCGACGCGCACGCTCGATCGGATGATCGCCGGAAAGATCGACCTGCGCAAACAATGCTATTGGCTGGCTGGCGCGGCGGGCGTGTGCCTCTTGATGGGCGCGATCGTCGGCGATGCCGTGCTGCCGATGATTGATCGGGCGGCGCCGACCAGCTGGCGATGGCCGGAGGAGCGGGCTCTGGATGATCTGGGCATGTCGGCCAACGAGGCCGGGCAGCATCTTTTGCAGTTGTCCGATCCGGCGGGTTGGCATGCACTCATCCAGGATCATCTGCTCGTTCAGGGCAACGAAGCCGCTATCGATGCCTGCCGAGCACGGCGGGCGAAGCACGGGTCCCCCGTCGATTGCTCGATCGTCGTGAGCGGCCCGAAAGCCTAGCTGGCTATCTGATCAGCACCATCGTAGTCGGGTGATCTAGGCACATTCCTATAATACGCTAGCTCTTCTCAAAAGACAGCAAGTGGGATGAAGCCGTCGTCGCGAGCCCGACAAAGCAGGGCAGGTTCTGGCAATGAGCGGACTTTCGAAGGGTTTCGCCTGCCCCTCCGAACGGCAAGCCTCGCTCAATGAGGGAAGAATGCTTGTGAGCAGCGTCTGCGGTTGGCTGACTGTGGTTAAGCGTCGAAGCCGGACTCTGCCAGAAGCGCGCTAAACGTCGGTAAAAGCGAATAAAACCCTGGATCAGAGAAGCCGATCGACGCCGATTGTGCCCCCTTAGCAAAATCATTTCCCCTGTATTTTCATGCGTGTGTGCCCCGCAGTGATGGGCTCCTGCTTGCGCCTATCCACAGTGTAGGTCCGGTAGAACTGGTTCCCGCTCTACGACCGCAAACCGCTGAGCTTCGATCCCAACGTCTTCGTCGCCAAGCCCGTCGACTATGTCGCGGCGACGCAGGTGACGGTGTCGGGTCCCGACCAGAGTTATATTGACCTGCCAATGGTGGCACCATCGGGGCGCGCCGGCCAATCGGCGCGCTTGCGCATTGCTAAGCGGCGCGAGATCGGCGACGACGCAGCATTATGGACGACGAACGCTCGAGCATCCGCTCCTCGTTGGGGCGCAATCTAACCTATGGGATGCTCGACGCACTCGGCCGCTCGATCGTGACGGGGGAGTATACCGCCAAGATCTTCCCGACCGAGGCCGAGCTGACCGAGCGCTATGCGGTCAGCCGGTCGGTGACACGCGAGGCGGTCAAGATGCTCACTGCGAAGGGGCTGCTCAGCGCACGCCCGCGGCAGGGGACGATCGTCCAGCCTGAGGTGTCGTGGAACCTCTTCGACGCCGACGTGCTGCGCTGGCTGCTCGAGCGTAAATTCTCGATCAGCCTGCTGCGCCAGTTTAGCGAGCTGCGCGTCTCGATCGAGCCCGCCGCGGCCGAACTCGCCGCGCGCACCGGCACGCCCGAGAGCTTCGGGCTGATCGCGGCGGGCTATCAACGCATGGTCGCCGCCGAAGCGGGTAAGGACGACACGCTCGACGCCGACATCGCCTTCCACGTCGCGGTGCTGACCGCGTCGGGAAACCCCTTCTACGCGCAGTTCCGCGACGTGGTGGAGACCGCACTGCGCACCTCGATCCGCTTCACAAACCGCTTCAAGGGCCGCGCCGCGAGCCTGCCCGCGCACAAGGCGGTTAAGGACGCGATCGAGGCGCACGACAGCGCGGGCGCGCACACCGCAATGAGCCTCATCATCCGCGAGGTGATGCTGCTGATCGCCGAGGCCGAGCGCCAGGGCGCGGTGGAGGGCTGATCCGCGCCTACCACCGCCTTCCCCCCCTCAGTTGGTGGTCGAGGTCAGCCTGGTGATGAGATCGACCTCGGCCTGCCGATAGGGCGCGCCGTCGGTGTGCAGCACGTCGTGGAACCAGACCGTCGGCTGCTCGAGCACATAGGGGTGCTGCCAGCTGTCCCACGGCAGCCAAGTCTGCTCCTTGCCCTCGACGAAGCCCCAGTTGATCATGCCAACATGGTGCGCCTTGCCGATCGGCAGCGATCCGTCGAAGGTCGAGCCTGCGCCGCGCGCCATATATTCGGTGCAGATCACCGGGCGGCCATAGGCCTCGAGAAGCGTGATCCTTTTCTCCATCGATTCGGGCCAGCCATAATCGTGGAAGGTAAGCACGTCGGCCTGGCCGAGCTGGACGGTCTCGATCGGGCGATGCTTGTCGGTCGGCCCCCACGCATCGCCCAGCCACACGCCGCTGGTGAGCGGCTGGCTGGGATCGACGCTGCGCGCCCAGGCGAAGACCTGCGGCAGCAGCTTGGTGACGAGTTCGGTCTTGTCGGCTGGCTGATTCTTATACTGATCGGAGGGGTTGTCGGGCTCGTTCCACACGTCCCAGCCGAGGATACGGTCGTCGTGCGCGAAGGTGCCGATCACCCCCTTCACATAGGCTTCGAGCCGCGGATATTGTTTGGGATCCTGCAGCGCGGCGGTGCCCGGCGACTGCACCCAGCCCGAATTGTGGACGCCCGGGATCGGCGGATGCTGCAGGCCGAGCTTGGGGTTGGGATCCCAGCAGCTGTCGAACAGCACGAACAGCGGCTTGATGCCGTGTTTGTGCGCGATCGTCAGAAACGTGTCGATGCGCTTGGAAAAACCCTTGGGGTCCTGCTCCCAGAGCTGGTCGTGGAGGAACACGCGCATCGTGTTCATCCCCATCTTCTGCGCCCAGCCGAGCTCGAGATCGATCCGCGCGGGATCGAAGCTGCCCGCCTGCCACATTTCGAGCTGGTTGATCGCGTTGGCGGGCAGATAGTTGGAGCCGACCAGCCAGCGCTGCTGGCCGTACCACGCATTGGCCTGCGCGGGTGTCCAGCGCTCGCGCGCGGCGGCGGGGCTCGCCACCAGGGTCGCGCCGGCGAGCAGCGCGAGGATCGCGGTCTTCATCAGTCTCACTCCCTGAAATTGTGAGTCTTTACCGCGCCGAGAAGCGGAAGATCATGTGGTTGGCATAGGTCTGGCCCGGATCGAGCCGCACCGATCCGAACGCCGGACGATTGGGCGTGTCGGGAAACATCTGCGGTTCGAGCACGATCGCGTCGCCCTCGCGGTAGATGTGCCCCGCCTTGCCCGTGATCGTGCCGTCGAGGAAATTGCCCGAATAGAATTGCAGCCCAGGCTGGTCGGACAGCAGCTCCATCACGCGCCCCGACAGCGGATCCTCGACGCGTGCCATCAGCTGCATCGCCTTGGGCCTGGTGCGGCTCACCACCCAATTATGATCGTAGCCGCGGCCGAAGCGCAGCTGCTCGTCGCGCCCGTCGCGGACGCGCAGGCCGATCGGCGTGGGGGTGCGGAAATCGAACGGGGTTCCGGCGACGGGGCGGAATTCGCCGGTCGGGATCGCGGTCGCGTCGGTCGGCGTATAGGCGTCGGCGGGGATCGTCATCCGCAGACCCATCGCGCCCGCGACCGAGCCTTCGCCGTCGATGTTCCAATAGGTGTGGTTGGACAGGTTGACGACGGTCGGCCGGTCGGTGGTCGCGCCATAATCGACCGCGAGGCCGCCATGGCCGTCGAGCGCATAGGTGGCGGTCGCGGTCAGCGTGCCGGGATAGCCCTGGTCGCCGTCGGCGCTGACGAGGCGCAGCGTCACGCTCGGCGTAGGGCCACCCTTGGTCGAAACGATCGTCCAGACGCGCTTGTCGAAGCCCTTGGCGCCACCGTGCAGCGCGTTGGGGCCGTCGTTAACGGGGGTTTGATAGCTCTTGCCGTCGAGCGTGAAGCGGCCCTTAGCGATGCGGTTGGCGACGCGGCCGACGGTGGCGCCGAAATAATTGGGCTTGGCGACATAGCCCGCGAGATCGTCATAGCCGAGCACGACGTCGCCGGCTTTCCCCGCGCGATCGGGGACGATCACCGATTGCACCGCCGCGCCCAGCGTCAGGATCGTCGCGGTCATGCCGTGGCCGTCGGCGAGCGTCACCGCCTCGACCGCGGTGCCGTCGGGCAACGTGCCGAACGGCTTGCGTTCGACGCTGCTCGCCGAGGCCGCCCCGGCCAGCGTCGTGGCGAGGACCAGCGCGGTCCCCCAATGTGCGATCATGTCGCTATCTCCTCTCCCGAATGCCGCGATTGTGAGGCGGCTCCCCGGCAATGTCCAGAATTATATGATAATTCGCACTCGGCGCGCCTGCCATGCCTCGAGCAACGCTTGCGCGCGCGCACCGACGGTGGCGGCGTCGTCGCCCGCCTTGTAGAGCGCGCCGCCGACGCCGATGCCCTCGGCGCCCGCCGCCAGCCATTCGCCGAAATTGGCGACGCCGGTGCCGCCCACCGCCCAGGTCCGCGTGCCCGCGGGGAGCACCTCGCGGATCGCCTTGAGATAGGCGGTGCCGAAGCCGCTCGCGGGGAAGAGCTTGAGCCGCTTCGCGCCCGCCGCGACCGCGGTGAAAGCTTCGGTGGGGGTGGCGAAGCCGGGCATCGGCTCCATGCCCAGCGCGACTCCGCGCGCGATCACCGCGGCGTTGACGTTGGGGGTGACGAGCAGCTTGCCGCCGACCCCGGCGACCGCGTCGACGCTGTCGGGGTCGAGCACGGTGCCCGCGCCGCACAGCGCGCGCGGCCCCATCGCCTCGACGAGCAGGCGGATGCTGGTGATCGGATCGGGCGAGTTGAGCGGCACCTCGATCAGCCGGATACCGCCCGCGACCAGCGCATCAGCGATCGCCACCACCTCGTCGGGCTTGACCCCGCGCAGGATCGCCACGACGGGCGGCGCGCCGTCGCTGAGAATGTCGTCGATCGTCATCGCGTCGGTCCTTGGTAGAGCAGGGCGAGTCCGGCGATCGCGCAGGCGTCGCCGTCGAGATGCGTCACGGCGAGCCCGAAACGCTCCGCCGTCTGCGTGTAGAGCGCGGAGAGCGCGGGATCGCCGATCAGCACGATCGGGCTCGGCGCGCCGCCTGCGAGCGCGATCGCCTCGGCGAACTCGCCGCCGATCAGCAGCCCCGAAAGCAACCCGAGCGCCCAGCCGTGGCTGCGCCCCTCGACGAGCTGCGCGGCGCGCGCCTCGAACAGCCCCGCGATAAGCCCGGTGCCGGCGCGCGCGAGCCCGTCGGCGAAACCCTGTTCGCGCCCCGCGGTGTCGGCGCCCGCGCGCGTCAGCGTCGAATGGTCGCGCAGCAGGGCGAAGAGCTCGCCGGTGGGAAAGGTGTGGAATCGCTCGACGCGGCCGTCGATCAGCTCGGCCCATTTGCTGTGCGTGCCGGGCAGAACGACCAGCGCGCGCCCCCGGGCGAGCGAGGGATCGACCGCGGTCGCGCCAAAAATCTGCGTCTCCTCGCCGCGCATCACGTCGGCGTGTCCCGTGAAATTGGCGCCGCTCAGCCCCGGCGCGACCGACACCGCGATGCCGTCGACGGTGACGGTGGCGAGCCGCGCGCGCCACGCATCGGCGTCGGCGGGGCAGGGCGCGTAGGGCACTTCGACCAGTCCGTTGCGCGATCCCGCCATGCCGCAGAGCAGAACGCCCTCGTCGCGCGCGGCGTCGCGCCACGGCGCGAGCGCAGCGGCGAGCGTCTCCGCGGGCGAGGCGGCGAGCTGGCCGATCCCGGGGCCGTCGAGCCGCTCGGCGATCGCGCCGTCGCGGAGGCGGAACAGGCGGAGCCGCGTCGTCCCCCAATCGCCGAGGATCGTCATGCGTCGATCTTCGCGGGCGTGGCGACGACGCCGGCGACGTCGACCGCGAAGGCGAACAGCCCGCCCGCGAGCGGCTGCGCGGCGAGCGCCGCCTCGTCGAGCCCCGCGCGCGCGCTGGTCGCGAAGGCGGTCTTCAAGTCGGGGCCGCCGAACGCGACCTTGGTGATGTTGGCGCAGGGGAAGCGCACGGTCTGCACGAGCGTGCCGTCGGGGGCGTAGCGCCGCGCTGCCCAGCCGCCCCACAGCCCGACCCAGAGATGGCCCTCCGAATCGATCGTCACGCCGTCAGGATTGCCCGCGCTCTCCTCGATGCGGACGAAGACCTCGCCATGGTCGAGCCGCTCGGCGTCGCTGACGTCGAAGCGCCAGATCGTCCGCTCGACCGTGTCGACATGGTAGAGCCAGCGGCCGTCGGCGCTCACCGCGGGGCCGTTGGTGATCATGCTCTCGCCGCCCGCCACCGAAATCTCGCCGTCGACATGGAGGTGGACCGCGCCGGTGACGGCCTGCTCCTCATTGTCCATCGATCCGAACCAGAGCCGGCCGTGGCGATCGGTGGTGGCGTCGTTGAAGCGATTCTCCGGGCGCATCGCGACGTGCGCGATCTCGCCCGTCACGGCCTCGCCGTCGAAGCGCTGGAGCAGATGGCCGTTGCCGACGACGAAATTGCCGCCTTCGCGTGGCAGGATGAAGCTCGGCGATCCGCCGACCTCGATGGTGCGTCGATCGCCGCCGCGCGCGTCGCAGCGGTGGATGCGGCCCTGCTTGATATCGACGAACCACAGCGCCTGCGCGGCCGCATCCCACAGCGGACCCTCGCCGAGCGTCGCTTCCAACGGCCAGATGCAGTCCATCGTCTCTCCCTTCGGGCGTCGTTCCAACGCCGGTTGCCAATGCGTAATAATCATATAAATGGAGCCGGCAAGGCCAAGATGCCCGGCGCGCCCAAGGCGCGATCAGAGAGGAAATCCCGTGTCGCTCGCTCCCATCGATATCGCCGTCATCGTCGTCTACGCCATCGCCATCTTCGGGCTGGCGCAATGGGTGAGCCGCGACAAGGCGGGGGTGGGGGCGAAGAACACCACCGACTATTTCCTCGCTTCGAAGAATCTCCCCTGGTGGGCGATCGGCGCCTCGCTGATCGCGGCCAACATCTCGGCCGAGCAGATCGTCGGCATGGCGGGATCGGGCTATGCGATCGGGCTCGCCATCGCCTCCTATGAATGGATGGCGGCGCTGACGCTGCTGATCGTCGGCAAATTCTTCCTTCCGATCTTCCTGCGCAACGAGATCTACACGATGCCGCAGTTCCTCGAGCGGCGGTACGGCAAGAACATCCGCACGCTGATGGCGATTTTCTGGCTCGCGCTCTACGTCTTCGTGAACCTCACCTCGATCATCTGGCTGGGCTCGATCGCGGTCACCAAGGTGGCGGGGATCGACCAGATGCTCGCGCTGGTGATCCTGGGCGCCTTCGCGCTGCTCTACCAGATCCGCGGCGGGCTGAAGGCGGTCGCGCTGACCGACATCGTGCAGGTGACGCTGCTGGTGATGGGCGGGCTCATCATCGCGTGGCTGACGCTGGGCAAGCTCGGCGGCGGCGACGTGCTCGGCGGCTGGCACAAGCTGACCACGGGCATCCCCGAGCATTTCCACATGATCCTCAAGAAGGGCGATCCGCATTATGCCGATCTGCCCGGCCTGTCGGTGCTGATCGGCGGCATGTGGATTGCCAACCTCAGCTATTGGGGCTTCAACCAATATATCATCCAGCGCGCGCTGGCGGCGAAGAACATCGACGAGGCGCAGAGGGGCATCATCTTCGCGAGCTTCCTCAAGCTGCTGATGCCGATCATCATCGTGCTGCCCGGCATCGCCGCAGTGATGCTCGCGCCGGCGCTCGCCAAGCCCGACGAGGCCTATCCGACGATGATGCGGCTGCTGCCGACCGGGCTGCTCGGGCTTGTCTTCGCGGCGCTGATCGCGGCGATCATCGCGTCGACCGCGTCCAAGATCAATTCGATCGCGACGATCTTCACGCTCGACGTCTACGCCAAGTTCAAGCGCCAGCAGAGCGCGGCCGAGAACGGCGCCGGCGACGGCACGCACGAGCGCCATCTCGTCATGGTCGGCCGGATCGCCGCGGTGGTCGCGATCATCATCGCGATCCTCACCGCCAAGCCGCTGGTCGGCGCGTCCGAGCAGGCGTTCCAGTTCATCCAGGAGTTCACCGGCTTCTTCACCCCGGGGATCACCGTGATCTTCCTGCTCGGCCTGTTCTGGAAGCGCGCGAGCGAGGCGGGCGCGATCGCCGCGGCGGTCGCCTCGGTGCTGCTGTCGTGGCTGTTCAAGGCCGAATGGGCGTCGCTGCCCTTCATGAACCGGATGGGCGTCGTCTTCCTGATCGCGCTCGCGCTCGCGGTGATCGTCTCGCTGGTCACCCCCGCCAAGCAGGGCACCGACACGATCGAGACGGGCGACGTGCTCTACGCCACGGGCACCGGCTTCAACGTCGGCGCGCTCGCGGTGTGCCTGATCCTCGTCGCGCTTTACGCGACCTGGTGGTGAGCCGGGTCAGGGCGCGAACGGCTCGGCCGCGCTGACCCGCGCGAGCAGGAACGCGTCGGCGACGAGGCGCAGCGGGCGGACGTCGATCGCCGACCGCCCCTGCGCGACCAGCGCCGCGAACTCGGCGTAGACCCCGGGATATTCGATCCGCTCCCGCGTGCGCGGCGGCGCGCCGTCGATCGCGATCGTCGAGCCGCCGTCGCGCAACTCGATCGCGGCGCCGTCGTCGGTCTCGAGCGCGATCGTCCATTCGGGCGTGTCGTCGTCGTGGAAATGGAGGTCCGCCGCGACCGGCGCGTCGCCGACGCGCATCGCGAGCTGCGCGGAAATCGGCGCGTGCAGCCCCGCGGGCACCTGGAAATCGGCGCGCGCGATCGACCAGGGCGCGTCGGTGATTTCGGTGAGGATCGAGAAGGCGTTGATGGTGGGATCGAACACCCCCATGCCGCCCGGCTGCCACAGCCAATGCTGCCCCGGATGCCAGCGATGCGCGTCCTCGCGCCACACCAGCCGCCCCGCGCGGATCGTCCGGCCCGCGAGCCAGGCGCGCGCCTCGGCGACCATCGGCGCGTGGCGCGAATGCCAGCTCGCATAGACGGTGCGGTCGGGCCGCACCGCGGCCTCGATCGCGGCGACCTCGGACAGCGTCGCGGCGGGCGGCTTCTCCATCAGCACGTGCAGCCCCGCGGCGATCGCCTCGCGCACGATCGCGGTGCGCGGCAGCGGCGGCGTGCAGACCGCGACCGCATCGACCGCGGGGCCCCGCGCGATCAGCTCGGCGAGCGTGGCGAAGGCGGGGACGCCCAGATCGGGCAGCGCCGGATCGACCACCGCGGCGAGCGAAAAGGCGTCGCTCGCGGCGATCGCGGGAAGATGCTGATCCTGCGCGATCTTGCCCGCGCCGATGATTGCGATGCTATGGGGAGGCTTCACGCGGATACCCTTGCTTAAATATGGGATCGTATATATCAGACAATTAGAAGAGCGATAGCCGTCCGGCACAGCGGCGGCGAAGGGGAGTGACGACAGTGTCAGACGACGTTACGCCGCGCGGACTGCGTTCGCGAGCGTGGTTCAACGATCCCGAACATCCCGACATGACCGCGCTCTATCTCGAGCGCTATCTCAATTACGGGATCAGCCGCGAAGAGCTCCAGTCGGATCGCCCGATCATCGGCATCGCGCAGACGGGCAGC
This sequence comes from uncultured Sphingomonas sp., assembly GCF_937859915.1. Classification (GTDB taxonomy): domain Bacteria; phylum Pseudomonadota; class Alphaproteobacteria; order Sphingomonadales; family Sphingomonadaceae; genus Solisphingomonas. The sequence goes on from NZ_CALMAW010000063.1 coordinate 39,317, forward strand.
GACCTCAGCCCGTGCAACCGTCACCATCTCGTCCTCGCCGAACGCGTCCGCGACGGCATCCGCGAGGCGGGCGGAATCCCAATCGAATTTCCCGTCCACCCGATCCAGGAGACGGGCAAGCGCCCGACCGCGGGGCTCGATCGCAACCTCGCCTATCTGAGCCTCGTCGAGACGCTCTACGGCTATCCGATCGACGGCGTCGTGCTGACGATCGGCTGCGACAAGACCACGCCAGCCTGCCTGATGGCGGCGGCGACGGTCGACATCCCCGCGATCGCGCTGTCGGTCGGGCCTATGCTCAACGGCTGGCACAAGGGTCAGCGCACCGGATCGGGGACGATCGTGTGGAAGGCGCGGCAGATGCTCGCGGCGGGGGAGATCGACTATACCGGCTTCGTCGATCTGGTCGCCTCGTCGGCGCCGTCGACGGGCTATTGCAACACGATGGGCACCGCGACGACGATGAACAGCCTCGCCGAGGCGCTGGGGATGCAGCTCCCCGGTTCGGCGGCGATCCCCGCGCCCTACCGTCAGCGCGCCGAAATCTCCTATTATACGGGCAAGCGCATCGTCGACATGGTGCGCGAGGATCTGCGCCCATCGAAGATCATGACGCGCGACGCCTTCCTCAACGCGATCGTCGTCAATTCGGCGATCGGCGGATCGACCAACGCGCCGATCCACCTCGCCGCGATCGCGCGCCACGTCGGCGTAGAGCTGTCGCTGGCGGACTGGCAGGAGAGCGGGCACGACGTGCCGCTGCTCGTCAATCTCCAGCCCGCGGGCGATTATCTCGGCGAGGATTATTATCATGCAGGCGGCGTTCCCGCGGTGGTCGGCGAGCTGATCCGCCAGGGGCTGATCCACGAGGATGCGATCACCGCCAACGGCCGCAGCATCGGCGACAATTGCCGCGACGCGACGACGCAGCTTCCCGAGGTGATCCGCCCCTTCGACCAGCCGCTCAAGGAGCACGCCGGCTTCGTCGTGCTCAGCGGCAATCTGTTCGACAGCGCGATCATGAAGACCAGCGTGATCTCGCCGAGCTTTCGCGCGCGCTTCCTCGCCAACCCCGACGATCCCGAGGCGTTCGAGGGCAGGGCGATCGTGTTCGACGGCCCCGAAGATTATCACCGCCGCATCGACGACCCCGCGCTGGGGATCGTCGAGACCGACATCCTCGTGATCCGCGGCTGCGGTCCGGTCGGCTATCCGGGCGCCGCCGAGGTCGTCAACATGCGCCCGCCCACCTATCTGGTGAAGGACGGCATCGCCGAGCTGCCGTGCATCGGCGACGGGCGCCAGTCGGGCACCAGCGGCTCGCCCTCGATCCTCAACGCCTCGCCCGAGGCCGCGGCGGGGGGCAATCTCTCGCTGCTCGCCAGCTACGACCGGCTGCGCATCGATCTCGCCAAGCGCCGCGTCGACGTGCTGCTGCCCGACGACGAGATGGCGCGGCGCCGCGAGGCGCTCGAGGCGGCGGGCGGCTATGCCTATCCGCGCTCGCAGACGCCGTGGCAGGAAATCCAGCGCCGCACCGTCGGTCAGCTCGGCACCGGCGCGATCCTCGAGGGCGCGGAGCGCTACCAGCGCATCGACGAGCGCTTCGGCGTCCCCCGCGACAGCCACTGACCGTCGCACGGGGCGCCCCTCCCGCGCGGGCGCCCCGCGACTCCCTCTGAAAAAATATTGCCGAAGATGACAAAGCGGTAGCCATCGCTTCATTTGTCAGATAAATGCGACTTACTCGGATCGCAGATCCGCAATGAATCGAAGCAGCCGGCAACGTCCGGAAAAACTTGGGGAGGTCCTGATGATCAAGAAGAAGCTGTTGCTGTGTTCGGCGTCCACCGCCGCGATTCTGCTGGGCGGCACCGCCCACGCGCAGAGCGCCCCGGCCCCGACGCCCGCCGAAGCCGGCCAGGCGTCGACCAACGAGACCGCCGGCCAGGCCCCCGCCGCCTCGGACACCGCGCCCGCCGCGCAGGCCCCCGACATCGTCGTCACCGGCATCCGCGGCAGCCTCAAGGCCGCCGAGACGATCAAGCGCAATTCGGACCAGATCGTCGACGCGATCGTCGCGCAGGACATCGGCAAGTTCCCCGATCCCACGGTCGCCTCCGCGCTGCAGCGCGTGCCGGGCGTGCAGGTCGTCGTCGGCGACAATAACGAGATCGAGAACCCGCTGATCCGCGGCCTCGCCGACATCGAGACGACGCTCAACGGGCGCGAGGTGTTCACCGGCGAGGGCCGCGGCTTCTCCTTCCAGGATCTTCCCGCGCAGGCGCTCGCCGGCGCGCAGGTCTACAAGAACAACAGCGCCAACATGCTCGAGGGTGGCGTCGCGGGCACGATCAACATGGATTTGCACCGCCCGTTCGACTTCAAGGGCTTCACCGTCTCGGGCGGCGCCGAGAACACGCTGTCGACCAACCTCAACAAATCGTATCCCTCGGCCAATCTGCTCATCTCGGACCGCTTCGACACGGGCATCGGCGAGATCGGTATCCTCGTCAGCGGCTCCTACGCCAGGACCAAGTTCGACCGCCCGGTGGCGTTCGACGATCTGATGCGCTCGGGCAACGAGGGTCCCCCGGGTGCGGCGGGCGCGCTGCTGCCCACCGGCGTCGGCGGGCTCGACCAGTTCGGCACCTATTCGCGCCCGCAGCTTAACGCCTCGGTGCAGTGGCAGGCGTCGCCCGATCTCCAATTCTACGGCGACGCGCTGTGGGCGGGCTATCGCAACAAGTCGTCGACCGCGTTCATCATCAACGACGCCTTTTCGGGCACCAACATCAGCAATGTCGTGACCGGCAACAGCTGCAACAATTATCTCGTCAACGGCGCGGGCTTCGCGGGATCGACCACCGACCCCAGCTCGCACATCGAAAATCTGTGCAACACGCAATCCTACACCGCCAATAACGGCCGCGGCTTCACCAGCGATCAGGCGCACCAGCAGCGCACCAACGACTATATCTACGGCGGCGGCGTCAAATACGACCATGACCGCCTCCACCTCGATCTCGACGTGTCGGGTGAGAAGTCGACCTATTACAGCAAGACCTTCATCATCGACATCGGCAAGACGCTGCCGACGGTCAACATCACTACCAACGACAATAATGGCGTCAACTTCACCGCGCCGGGCAACCCGCTCAGCCAGGCGTCGGGCTTCTACTTCACCAACGGACTCGACGACGACCGGCTCAAGTCGAGCGGCACGCTGTTCGCGACCGCACTCGACGGCAAGTACGACGTCGGCGGCCTTCTCAAGGAAATTCAGTTCGGCGGCCGCTACGCCCGCCGCACCGGCAAATATGAGGAGGTGATCGTCAACCCCGCGGCGCCGGGCGGCGCCTATGCCACGCCCATCGACGGGCAGGGGCTTCCTGCCGACTTCCTCCAGCCCGTCCCCGGCGTTCCGCGCATCTATGGCGGCACGCCGTGGCTCCAGCCGGGAATCGACCAGCTACTGGACGAGGCGGTTGAGAATCGCCTGCGCCAGATCTTCGGCATCGCGCAGGGCGACCAGCCCTACCAGCCGCAGCGCAGCTTCGCCGCCAAGGAAAACACCTACTCCGGCTATGTGCAGGGCAAGTACGGCATCGAGATCCACGGCCCGATCGAGCTCGACGGCCTGTTCGGCGTGCGCATCACCAACACCAGCCGCGACATTTCGGGCACGGGTGCGGTCGCCAACCCCGACCAAACGACGACGCTGGTCCCGGTCAGCCGCCACACCAGCGACACCGACTTCCTGCCCAACGCCAGCGCCCGGCTCAAGCTCGGCGGCGGCCTCCAGCTGCGCGCGAGCTACGCCAAGACGCTGGCGCGCCCCGACTTCGCCTCGCTCAACCCCGGCCTCAACTATGCGGTGTCGACCAACGCCAACATCCAGAACGGCGGCTCGCAGGGCAATCCGGATCTCAAGCCCGAGAAGGCCAACGAATATGACGCCACCGCCGAATTCTACTTCGGCAAGTCCAACTACATCTCGGTCGGTATCTACCAGAAGGACATCACCAACCGCATCATCACCGACGGCGTGCTGACCGCGATCGGCGGCATCAACTATCTGATCTCGGAGCCGCGCAACCTTGGCGCGGCGCGCCTGCGCGGCGTCGAGGCGGGGACGCAATATTTCTTCGATTTCTTGCCCGGTGCGCTTTCGGGCTTCGGCGTGTTCGGCAACTACACGATCGCCGACAGCAAGGTGACTAGCCGTAGCGATCCGCTCTACGGCTATCAGCTGCTCGGCGTGTCGAAGTATAACTACAATGCCGGGCTGATCTTCGAGAAATACAGCGTCTCGGCGCGCATGGTCTATACGCATCGCTCCAAATATTATGACGGCGACAACACCACCTCGGTCAATCTCAGGCCTACTGATCAAGCCGTGTTCCTCAACGGGGTGCGCGCCAACGGTCGGCTCGATTTCAGCCTCAACTACGACGTGACGCCCCATCTGACGCTGACCGCGGATGGCACCAACATCACGCACGCCAAATATGAGAGCTTCTATTATTACGGGCTGAACCCGCACGATATCCGCTTCGATGACAGCACCTATTCGATCGGCGCGCGTTTCCGCTTCTGATGTCCCAACTGGCCGGACGTGTTCGTGCGTCCGGCCTTTTCTTCCACCGCACCCGCGCAAGGAGGACATGATGCGGCTCACCGTCCTCGTCGCGGCGCTCGCGAGCCTGGCCGCGGCACCGCCGCCCGCATCGCCCGCCGCGACGAGTAACCCGCTGTTCGCCGGCGCCGATCCCGACATGGTGGCTGCGTGCGGGCGCTGGTGGGTCTATCCGACGGATCCGGGCGATCCGCCGTCGGTGGCGGCCGCGACGCGCCTCACCGCCTGGTCCTCGCCCGATCTCCAGCATTGGACGCGCTCGACCCCGTTGCTGCGCATGGCGGATATTCCCTGGATCGCCGCCGACGGTGCGGCCAACCACGGGCTGTGGGCGCCGAGCCTAACCGCGGCGATCGGCCGCTATTATCTCTATTATGCCGTCGGCCCACAGAATCCGACGCCGAGCCGGCTGGGCGTCGCGATCGGCGACCGGCCCGATGGCCCTTTCGTCGACAGCGGTCATCCGCTGCTGACCGGCGGGGACGGCTTCGAGGCGATCGACCCGATGGTGTTCGTCGATCCGAAGAGCGGTACGCCCTATCTCTATGCGGGCGGCAGCGCGGGCGCGATGCTGCGCATCTTCGAACTCAAGTCCGACATGACCGAGATAGCGCGCGAAATCCCCGTCGAGACCCCCCCCAACTTCACCGAGGGTGCCTTCGTCCACGAGCGCGGCGGCATCTATTATCTCTCCTACAGCCACGGCCGCTGGAACGGTCCGGATTATTCGGTCCACTATGCGACCTCGTCGACCCCGGTCGGTCCGTGGACCTATCGCGGCGCGGTCCTCCGCGCCGACGCGACGCACCAGGGCCCCGGTCACCACGGGTTCGCCGAAAATCCCGCGACGCATCAATGGTATATCGCCTATCATCGCTGGGAGCGCGGACCAGGCCCCGGCCCGTATAAGGGCGATCGTCAGGTCGCGATCGACGCGGTCCGCTACGGCCCCGACGGCCGCATCCTGCCGATCGAGATGACCGACGCCGCGCCGCCCGCCTCGCCTCTGCCCCCCTCGACCTGCCAGGAGCCTGACCGATGACCGGAACCGACCGCCGCGGCCTCATCAAGGGCGCGTTGACGCTCTCCGCCACCGCGATGCTTCCGCGTTCGGCGACCGCCGACGCCGCGCCCGACACGCTCAACGCGCATCTGACGGGCTATCTCGTCGGGCTGCACGATCCCGTCATCATCCGCGAGCGCGACACCTATCACGTCTTCGGCTCGGGGGGCTGGGAAGGGCGTCCAGGGCCGAGCTGGCGCACCTCGAAGGATCTCAAGAGCTGGACCGACAACGGCTCGCCCTTCGGCATCCCCGATTGGGCGCACGCCGCGATCCCGACCGCGACCAGCGTGTGGGCGCCCGACATCCATTATGTCGACGGGTTCTACCGCCTCTATTATTCGGTCTCGACCGGGGGGAGCATGCGCTCGGTCACCGGCTTCGCGACCACGCCGACGCTCGACCGCGCCGCGCCGCATTATGGCTGGACCGATCACGGGCTGGTGATCGAGACGCACCCCGGCTCGGGCTACAACGCGATCGATTCCAACTTCATCCGCGACGAGCAGGGCGAGGACTGGCTCGAATTCGGCAGCTATTGGGGCGGGCTCAAGCTCATCAAGCTCGATCGGCACACCGGCAAGCGCGCGCCCGGGGACACGCGCATCTGGTCGCTCGCCTATCGTCCCGCCCCCGAGGGCGCTGACAATCCGATCGAGGGCGGCTTCCTGTTCCGCCACGGCGCTTATTATTATCTCTTCGCCAGCTACGACTATTGCTGCCGCAAGCTCGCCTCCAATTATTTCGTCGCGTGCGGCCGCTCGAAGAGCATCACCGGCCCCTATGTCGACAAAGACGGCCAGCCGATGATGGAGGGCCGCGCCAAGACCGTGCTGATCGAGCGGCCATGGGGCGGCACGCGCTGGCGCGGCCCCGGCCATTGCGGGCTGATGCACGACGGCGCGCGCGACCTGATCGTCTACCACGCCTATGACGCCGAGCACGACGCCACCCCGACACTGCGCCTCGCCGAGCTGCGCTGGGATGCTGACGGCTGGCCCGTCGCGCTGAGCTGAGCCGCGCGATGGCGATCGATCGGCGCACGCTGCTGGGACGACGCTCGCGGCGGGGCTTTTGCCCGCGTCGGTCGCCGCCGAGCCGGCCGCAGATGTCGCGCTCGGCTCCGATGCGGTAGCGTGGCCGCCGCGCGAGCGGGTGATGCTGTGGCCGGGCGATCCCCCCGGCGTCGCGTCGCCGCCGCCGCGCCCCGATTCTGAGATGCGCGGCGATCCGGGGCGCCGCGAAATCCAACTGCGCGGCGTCGCGACGCCGATGCTCTACGTCTTTCGCCCTGCCAGGCCCAGTGGCGTCGCGCTGCTGGCCGCGCCCGGCGGCGGCTATGAATTTCTTGCGGCGTCGAACGAGGGGTTGCACGTCGCCGAGACGCTTCGCGCGCTGGGCTATACCGTCTTCGTGCTGATCTACCGGCTTCCCGCCGAAGGCTGGGCGGACCGCGCCGACGTGCCGCTGCAGGGTGCGCAGCGCGCGATCCGGCTGATCCGCGCGGGCGCGGTGGACTATGGCATCGATCCGGGCCGCGTCGGCATCGTCGGTTTCTCGGCGGGCGGCCATGTCGCGGCGAGCCTCGCGGTGGGCGCCGGCGAGCGCGTCTACGCGCCCGTCGACGACGCCGACCGCCTTCCGGTGCGGCCCGATTTCGCGGGGCTGCTCTACGCGGTCACAACGCTGCGCGCGCCGGAGACGCACCAAGGCTCGCGCGACCATCTGCTGGGGCCCGATCCATCGTCGGCGCTGGTCGACCGGCGCTCGCCGGTGCTTCACGTCGACGCGCGCACCCCGCCAAGCTTCCTGCTCCACGCGCTCGACGACACTATCGTCCCCCCGGCGTGCAGCCTCGACTGGCTGGCGGCGTGCCGCGCGGCGGGGGTGCCCGTCGAGGCGCATCTGATCGAGCGCGGCGGCCACGGCTTCGGCACGGGGTTGCCGCCGGCCAACCCGGGCAGCCTGTGGCCCGCGCTGTTCGATCGCTGGATCGCCGCACGCACCGCATAGCGGGCGTGGGCATGGCAATCGAACTGCGGCCTTTGTTCGGCTCAGACTTACGCCTGCTTGTGGCCGATGCACGGACCCGCTGCGCGGGAGCATCGTGCGTGGCGAGGTTGGCCTGAGACGGCACCGTTGCGCTTGAGTTGAGCGCTGCTCAGTCGAGGCCGAGGGATCGAGGTCACCGACCACCTCATGCCCGGGATGACCGGGACTGAGCTCGCGGCGGCAATTCGATCCACGAGGCCCGACACCTCGGTGCTTCTAGTGTCGGGCTACGCCGAGAACGGGGGCATACTGGCGATCCACAGATCGCCGGTCAGCGCGGTCTCGAGCGCGACCTGCTCGCCCAGCGTGCCGTGGAGCAGATCCTCCATGCCGTGGACAAGGGCGTTAATGTCGGTCGATTTCAGATCGAGCGATTGCCGCCGGCCGAAGGCCAGCCGGCGGGCCGTGAGCGCGGCCGCCCGCTGGGCCGAGGTGTTGGCCGCGTCTATATATTTGTCGACCCGATCCACCTTGCCGGCGGCGATGTTGCGCTGCGGAACGCAGCCGATCTTCTCGCAATTGACACCACCGCTGCCCATCGCGAGGGGTGATCCCGCTCGTGGTCGAGAACCATCCGTACCGCGCGTCCGCGAACTTCCGGCGCAAACTTGTTCGTTGTCTTACTCATACAGGCTCCACCTTCTCAGATCCCATGAGGAGTGGAGACCGGCTCGCGCTGTGACAGAGTTGGTCACCAAATTGCTGGAGACAAATCATGAATGCGATAGCTGACGGATTCGATGGACCTGCCGCGTTCCGCGTAGATCTCGGCTCATTTTTGTCTCGTTGGAGCTCAGTAAATCGACCTGGCTGGTCACCTCACTAGCACCGGGTAGCGACAAGATGTCGCGCCGGACGATCGCCGGCGGCGATATCGACGGCCTGTTTGCCTGCTTTGCCCAACTTCGGACAAAGGCGCAGGAACGGCAGGGCAAGCTTTACCCCTTGGTGGTGATCCAGAAAGCGGGCCTTGACGGCTTTTGGATCGACCGCGTGCTGGGCCGAGAAAGCTGGATCGAAAGCCATGTTGTCGACGCCACGTCAATCGCGGTGTCGCGTCGCCACCGTCGCGCAAAGACTGATCGCATCGATGGCGAGATGCTGCTCCGCACGCTGATGGCCTACACGCGGGGAGAACCGCGTGTCTGCTCGATGGTCCGGATACCGACGCCTGAGGAAGAAGATCGCCGCCGGATCGGTCGGGAGCGAAAGGCGCTGGTCGCCGAGCGAATCCTTCACGTCAATCGCATGAAAGGATTACTCTTCAGCCGAGGCATCCGGGACTATGAGCCGCTTAATCGTGATCGTCGCAAGCGCCTGGATGAGCTGCGAACCGGCGATGGCCGCGAGCTCCCTGGGAATATCAGGGCGCAGGTCTGCCGTGAGCTCGACCGCCTCGAGTTGTTGCTCGATCAGATCAAGGCGGTGGAAGGCGAGCGGGATGCTATGGCAATCCCAGCCGTCATCGGCACCCCCGCGCCCATGGCAATGCTCCTTGGCCTCAAAGGGATTGGTCCGAAGTTTGCTGCGATCCTCTACTCGGAAGGCCTTTTCCGCCACTTCGACAATCGAAGGCAGGTCGCCGCCTATGCGGGGCTGGCACCCTCTCCGTGGCAGAGCGGATCGATCGATCGTGAGCAGGGTGTCTCGAAGGCCGGAAATCCCAGGCTGCGTACGACGATGGTTCAGCTCGCGTGGCTGTGGCTGCGTCACCAACCGGACTCGACGCTAGCCCGTTGGTTCCAGGATCGCGTGATACGCAATGGTGGCCGCCTCAAAAAGGCGATGATCGTGGCACTCGCCCGCAAGCTGCTGGTCGCGCTTTGGAAATTCGTGACGTCCGGCGTCGTTATCGAAGGCGCCGCCATGAAAACTATTAGCTGATATTCCTAGCAAATTTTGAATCCCCAGGACCTGATCAGTCCTGACGGATCCAGGTGGACGGACCGCCAACTCCTATGGCTTCAAAAGCCGCTTCTCAGAATGGTCCCGTTCTCCTGAGCCCTTGCCCGTCGAAAGCGGGATATTGGTGCAGCCGTTCCGAGCGGCGACCGGATGTGAGGTTGTGCAGGCTTGGATACCGGACCGGCACTATGCGATCGGGTTCAGACCTTGGATGCCGAACAAGAAAGGATAGACCAACCTAATGACCCCTTGACCCCAAAACCCTCATGTGAGGAGTTGGAGCTTCCGGCAAACCCGGGGCGGTTCATTTCGTGCCTGAACGGCCGCTGCACCTTGTGACTGCATGAGGTTCAGGTTGATCGTCCTACGCAGGCTCGATCAAAGCCCACGACAAGGATTAACATTATGGTGACAGGACGGAACCTCAGGCGCGTCGTCTCTCTCACTCTGGGAGCAGCGCTCATCACCGGCACCGCGTCGGCACAGGCATCGAGGGACATCCGTCCGCATGCCTCGCTGCCAACTAGCGTGGGAGCCGGCGAGCGGGTGATCGACCTTCCGCTACGCGGGGGAGATCATCAGCGGGTCCTGTTCTCGGCGCCAGCGCGTCCGCGTGGAACGATCGTGATGCTTCCCGGCGGCGCCGGCGATGTTGGCCTTGGACGCCGTGGCGACGTTCAGCATGACGAAAATTTCGTCGTTCGGACGCGTGCGCTGTGGAACAGCCATGGCTATGCGGTGCTGATCCCGGACACGGTCGATCGCGCCAATCTCCGCGGTCTGCGCAGCTCACGCGCCTACGCTAGGCTTGTGAGCGGCCTGGTCGACTTTGCGCATCGCCAAATCGCTGGTCCCGTCTTCCTTCTCGGGACGAGCCAGGGATCGATCGCCGCCATGAACGGTGCCGCGCACGCCGCGCCGGGCAGCATCGCCGGGGTTGTGCTTACTGAATCCGTTTCGGTCATGGGCGGTAGCGGCGAGACGGTGTTCGATGCCGAGCCGCAGCGGGTGCGCGCCCCGGCACTGATCGTCGCCAATCGCGATGATCGCTGCAACGTGGCGCCCCCGCAGGCCGCGCAGCGGATCGCCGCCGCCATGACCGGTAGCCAGAACGTGCGCGTCCTCACCGTGTCGGGCGGCACCACTCGTTCCCCGAAGGATTGCGGCTCGCTCACACCTCACGGCTATTTCGGCATCGAGGGACAAGTGGTGGCGGCGATCGGCAAGTGGATGGACGCGCATGGCTGAAGCACCGCTTGACCGTCGCGCTTTCCTCGCCGCGGCTGGTGTCACACTCGCCGCCGGGCTTCATGCAAATCCGGTCTTGGCCACGCCAGGGAGCAACGGCTTCGTTCCGGGCTCGGTCGCGTCGCCGCCGGACGCAACGTGCGGTTTGGGTTCGCGCTCGATACCCGGCGCCTGAACGGCGATCCACGCTACGCCGCGTTCGTCGCCGAGCAAGCTACGCTGGTCGTGCCGGAGAACGCGCTGAAATGGGCGACCGTCCATCCGTCCCCCGACCGCTTCGATTTCGCGCAGGCAGATGCCATCGCGACCTTCTCGGGAACCCACGGCATCGCGATGCGCGGCCATACCTTCTGCTGGCATCGTGCCCTGCCGCCCTGGGTCACACAAACGGTGACGAGGCAGAACGCCGAAGCGGTTCTCGTCGACCATGTCCGGCAGGTTGCCGGCCGCTACAAGGGCAGGATCCAGTCATGGGATGTCGCGAACGAGGTCATCAACCTCGTCGATGGCCTGCCGGGTGGCTGGCGGGACTCGTTCTGGTATCGGGCGCTGGGCCCGGGCTATGTCGACATTGCCTTCCACGCCGCGCGGGAAGCCGATCCGGCCGCCATCCTGTGCTACAACGACTATGGGCTCGAGGGCGATGGGGACAGTGGGCGCCGCAAGCGCGCTGCGGTGCTCGCCTTGCTTGCTGGCCTGCGTGAGCGAGGCGTTCCGATCGGTGCTCTTGGCATCCAGTCTCACCTGAGCGCCGGGGCGACCGATGGCTTCGCCGGGGCTGGCGCAGTTCATCCTCGATGTGAAGGCGATGGGGCTCGCGGTCTACATCACCGAACTCGACGTCGACGACAGCAGGCTCAACCCTGGCAGCAGCGACGGGATGGTCGCGGGCGTCTACAAGCGCTACCTCGGCCGGGTACCGGGAACGGGTGCGGTCTCATCGGTCCTGACCTGGGGCGTCTGGGATACGCCCCACTATACGGCAGCGACGCCGGGTCAGAGCGGACCGATGGCGAGGCGGCCGCTTCTGTTCGGGGCAGACGGTACCGTTAAGGACGCAAGCTGGGCGACCGAGCATTGCTTTGCGCGAACACCTTAGTAATTCAGCCCGGCATTTTGACGGCGCGAGAGCGACGCGCTGGCAGCCGATCCGTGACGCAGCCGAAACATCGATCACCAATAAGTGTGCTGCCGACTGAATTTTCTACAAGAAACGGCGGTCGAGACAGCCGGAGCGTTCCTAAAAGCATGCGGCCACGGGAAGGCACATGGCTTCGCGAAGCTCACACACCGATTTTAGAGAAGATCCAGCATCACTGGCAATTGCCTGCGCGGCATCTTCTCGTGCGCTCCGCCTCGTTTTGGGTAAAGCGGTCCCTCGCGAACCGCATGAGGAACGACATGAAGGCCCTGATAATCTTAGCTGGTGTCGCGCTGGCGGGAACCGGGTTGGCCCAAGTTCCGGCCGGCAGCCGCTATGTGGCGATGGGGAGCTCCTATTCCGCCGGGCCCGGCGTTGGGACGCCCGACAGTGCCAGCGGTCAATGCGCTCGCTCGATGTCCAACTTCGCGCGCCAGGTCGCGAGCGGCCGCCACCTCACGCTGACCGATGTATCCTGCTCGGGTGCCACGACCGATAATATCCTCGTACACGGCCAGCATGGATTCTCAGCCCAGATCGAGGCAGTGACGCCGGACACGAAGCTCGTCTCGATCCTGATCGGCGGCAACGACATCGACTATGTCGGCAACCTAGGCGGCCTGTCGTGCCGCGACACGGGCGGCACCAATTGTCATGTAGCCGATCCCGCCAGCATCGAAAGCAAGCTGGCGGCCCTTCCCGCTCGTCTCGATCAGGTTGTGGCGGAGGTACGTCGCCGGGCTCCCGCAGCTCGTATCGTGCTTGTCGGCTACCTACCTGCCGTGCCTGCAAACGGCGCCGGCTGCGCGGCGCTGCCCTTGTCAATTGCCGATATTGGCCGGATACGCGGTGTGGCGATCCGGCTCGCGCAAGCGATCGGGGGCGCCGCAGCGCGCAATCATGTTGGCGTGGTGCGATCTTCCGAGATCGGCACCGGCCATGATGCCTGTTCGGCTAGTCCCTACATCGCCGGCTATCACGCGCCGCGCACACCGAATTGGCCGAGCCCCGTCGCGTATCATCCCAACCAGGCCGGCATGGATCGGATTGCACAAGCACTCGACGCGGCCATTGGTGGTTAGCTCTTTCTCGAAAGGGAACCCGGCACCGGGCCGGCGGGCAACAGTGACGAGTGAACTGCCCCCGCTGCGAGCCGCTTTCCCAAAAACCGTTCTCAAGACGTTTTCCCGAAATGGCGTCATCTCGGCGGAGTTATGGGAATGACAGCTACGCTCTTTTGGCGACGCAAAAGACACGTTTTTCGCGCATATCTTGAGCGCCTGTCATATCATGTTTGTTGACTCGGAAAGCTGTGCGACAAACGCTGTCGCTTTGCTGCAATGTACAACAATCTACGTTTTAGGGTTTGTCGACACGCGCGATTGCACCGTCGCTGCAACATTTAGCGAAGCAGAAAACGTCGGGTTCTCGGAAACTCGCTCTCTTCGTTTAACGGCAGAGAAGTCGCGCCCTGCGGCCCGACCGCTCAATGGAACGGGATGGCAAGTTTCAGCATGAGCCGCCGTTCACGCTCTGGGCCGGGAATGGCTTGAGTTGGTCGAAAGGAGCTGCATGGCTTCGCGACCGTGATCAAGTTCTGAGTTCCAAAGTCCCTTGTAGGCGACCATCAGACGTGGGTGGCTCGGTCATCGGCGATTTGGGCACAAAATCATACCGCGACGATCGTTCAATGGCGCACGCGGCTTAGGCAGATTTTTGCGACGCATCAGGGCGCGCGTCATTCTGGGGCCGCTTGATCTGGCGGAAGGAGATATTCCGCCCACTTTTTCATAAGTACGCGCCTGCGCTCGATTGCCGTTCCGCGGCGATACGCACGCTCTACCTTATCGCTGATAGTATGCGCCAGGGCTTGCTCGATGAGGTCGCGCGGGAACTCGGTCGCGTCACCGGCCCAGTCCCGGAAGGTGCTCCGCATTCCGTGGGTAGTGATGCGGTAGCCCATTCGGCGTAGGAGCATCGCCATCGCCATGTTGGAGCGCGCTGCACCTCCGACGGCGAAGATCAGATCCTTGGGTCTGTAATCTTCGGGCTTCAATTCATTCAGAATTGCTACCGCCGCGTCTGAAAGGGGCACGACATGTTCGGCGCCGGCTTTCATTCGCGTGGGCGGAACAGTCCACAGTTTCTGGTCGAGATCAATCTCACCCCATGCCGCGCCGAGCACCTCGCCGGATCGGGCGGCAGTCAGAATAGTGAACTCCAAGGCTCTGGCTGCTAATGCGGGGCGCTTAAGCAATTGAACCATGAAGGATGGCGCATCGCGCCACGGAAGCGCTTCGTGATGCCCTCGGGTGAGCTTGGGGCGACGTGGGAGCAGGACGTCGAGGTGCCCCTTCCAAAGTGCCGGATTGGCTGCATCGAGTGGGCGTAGCCCCCGAGCTTTGGCAGCCGCCAGGATCTTCTCGATCCGGCCACGGACACGACTTGCCGTCTCCGATTTTGTCAGCCAGATCGGCTGCAGGACGGCAAGCACGTCCTCGGTGCCGATGTCTTCGATCCGCTTGTTGCTCAACGACGCTGCGTGGTCTCGCAGCGAGTTGCGCCATTGCTGACGGTGGACATCATTCCGCCAGCCTTCCTCGATGCTGGATATGTATGTCTCAGCGAATGTGCCGAAAGTAACGATATCGGGCGGCGCCTCGATGGGTTTGGGCGCGATGACTGCGCGAGGATCGATACCGGTGGCGACGGCCTCCCGCATATCGGACGCGAGCTTTCGTGCTGTCGATAGCGGGACGGAGGTCTCCGCGCCGAGGCCAATTTCGGCGCGTTTGCCGGCGTTGGTTGTCATGAAGACCCAAGACCGAGCACCGCTTGGTGTGATCCTGAGATAGAGCCCTCCGCCGTCGGCATGACGGCCCGGTTCTTTGAGCGAAGCGACCTTGCGGGCGGTCATCCGACTGAGGGCTCTCGACACGGGCTGCTCCATCGTCCGTCGAACCCCTATAGCCCACTTCCATGCCCACTTCCATGCCCACTTTGTGATGCGCTTCGGAGAGGATGTCTGGCACTTCGTGAACTGGCCGTTGATGGATAATGGAAGAAAGACCGGCCTTAAAACAACGGGATACGTCTTCTCAGGACATTCCGTAAGGGCTCAAAATATTCCGCAATTCTAAGGACACCCTCTCCGCCAAGAACCCCGCCGCAGGGGTTCGTAGAAGTCCGGCACGATCGACTTTTCCGCCTGGAACCTGACGTTCGGCTGACCCGCTCGGCTTAGGTCGTGCGTACCGATCCGACGCACCGTGGGTCTTCGTCCGCCATCATGATGCGCGACGCCCGTCCAAAGACAACCTAGGATCCGTTTGTCGTCAGCAGCCCAAGCGCCTTCAAGGAAGGAAAGCTGCGGTCAGGCATGAACAAACGACAGGACAAGCAAACCGGGGACGCTACGCGAATGGCCTTTTCTGGGGCTAACGCGTCGCGCGCTAGCCTTGGGTCAGCGCAGCACATCCTCGGCATCGACGACCGTCATGTCATGCATCCCGTTGAGATAGCTTTCCAGGTAGGGCTTGTGCGAGGCGCCGACCACGACCAGTCCGCGAACGCCAGGTTGCGCGGCGAACATGTCGCGGATGTTCGATGCCATGCGAAGGTTACGTGTCTCCCAGCCGCCGAGATAGGCACGGCCGAAGCGGGCTGCCGACGGCTCCTCCAGAGCGGCGCCGAAATCGCTGTCGAAAATCAGTTTGGGCTGATCGGGGTCGTTGTAGGCCCGATAAAGCGTCAGCATGGCGCCGGGCTGACCGAGCGTCGCATCGAGCGCCATGTCCATCGCCTTGCGCTTGGCGGTGGCGGGATTATCCCACGCCTTCGCGATCGCGGCGTCATAGGCGGTCTCGTCGAGGACCGGCGCATCGGCGGTATGGTCGTCCATGGCGTATAGGCGGTCGAGGCCGAGCCGCGCGGCGAGGGCGGCTGCGATCAGCAGGCTCTCGTCGTGTCTCGTACGCAGCTTGTCGAGCCGCGCGACGAGAGCGTCATCAAGCCCGTCGCCGACATGGCGTTCACCTTCGGGAAGGCGCAGCCATTGGACCAGCGCGGAAGCGCTCTCGCCTCCGGCGAGAAACAGCGCCGAAAGGCGACGACGGTCAGCGGCCAAGGGTTGCGCCGGCCACGTCGCCAGCAGCCGGCCCCAGGCAGCGGTCGCGGCCGGCACGTCGAGCCCGGTCGCCTTGGCGGCAGGCGCCGGATCCCAGCAATAGGCCGCAACGCTGTCCTTATAGCGATCGGGATAGTGGCGCATGAAGTCGCACTGGATGCCGGACACCGCCTCGATGGCGATGGCCTGTGGGTGCCATGCTGCAAGCTTGTCGAGTACCGGCCGCAGCTGTTCGGGCTCGAATTGTGCGGGCATGCCGGAAAGATGGGGACTGCCGATGACGAGCAACTGATTATGAGGCCCCGAATGCGGCCCTTTGAAGCGGCCCGTATCAAAGGGATGATAGGTTTGCGCCGCTGCGACGGAGGCACAAGCAACGGCAGCGATCATTGCTGCCACCCTCCACATCCGCATCGTGGTCCCCCTGCGCTCTGCTGTGCTATTCGGCTAACACAGCTGGCGGGGTTAGGGAAGCGGATCCGGCGCAGCCTGGTTCAAGAGCGGCTAGGTAGCCGCTACGGATGCACGCTCGTACAGAGACGGTCGCGTGCGCTCCCCATGCTGATTGAAGAGATCCGGATTCGCGACTGCGGCCCGACCGGCGCCATGAGCAATGGGATCGTGCGTCGCGATAGCGTCGGCAGACCGGTTCGGTAAACCGGTCTGGCCGCCGGTATCGCTAATCGGCCGCAAGCCAAGCTGCGCTGCACATCAGAATGAGTTCTCGCCTAGCCGCAGGCCTTTCGAGATGGGCTGCAACGACCACTCGATCGCCCGCCGCGAGGTGGCGGATCACTTCCGAAACACTACGACACCGCCCCGACTGAGCCAGCTGAAACGCGCGATCGATTGCCGATGTCATCGCCGTCACCTAACCCAAAGCTGCGACAGAGCGAAGGCCGCTTTTTCGTCATGATCATGTCGTGTATCCGAGGATACTGACCTGCCTTGATCGTCACGCAGTCGATGCTAATCGACAGGCCACAACGAAGGGGCATGTGTGAGCGAAGCGCGCGAGAGCAGCTGGCGGATCGAGCGCGCGGACCAGATGGCCGTCATCATCGATGCGGAAGACTATTTCGCGACGGCTCGACAGGCGCTTCTCCAGGCGCGTCGTCGCATCATGCTGGTCGGCTGGGACTTCGATTCCCGCGTCGACCTCCACGTCGCGGCGCGGCTGCCGGGCGAGCCTGCGCAGATCGGCGAGCTGCTCTCCTGGCTGGTCGATCGCAACCCGGACCTGCATCTCTATCTGCTGCGGTGGGACACGGGTGCGCTCAAGGGCCTGTTTCGCGCGTCGACGGCGTTTCGCCTGCTCAAATGGATGCGGCATCCCCGCATTCATCTGAAACTGGACGGCCATCATCCGACCGCCTCGTCGCACCATCAGAAGATCGTATCGATCGACGATTGCTTCGCCTTCTGCGGCGGCATCGACATGACCGACGCGCGCTGGGACACGCGCGCGCACCATGACGAGGACCCCGCGCGCACCAACGCCGGCGGCAAGCCCTACAAGCCCTGGCATGACGCGACGTCGGCGCTGAGCGGCCCGGTCGCCAAAGCGCTGGCGCGAAGCTGTCGCGATCGCTGGCAGCGCGCGACCGGCGAAACGCTGGAGCCCGTCGAGGGGGAAGCGGAATGCTGGCCGAAGGGGCTGACGCCGACCTTCACCGCGGTCGACGTCGCGATCGCGCGCACCCACCCGAAAATGGACGATCAGGAACCGGTCTACGAAATCGAGGCGCTGTTCCTCGAACAGATCGCGGCCGCCAGGCGGTGGCTCTATTGCGAGAGCCAGTATTTCGCGTCGCGCCGCGTCGCCGAGGCGATCGCCAGGCGGCTGGACGAGCCCGACGGGCCGGAGATCGTCATTATCAACCCGCAGACCGCCGAGGGTTGGTTGCAGCCGATCGCGATGGACAGCGCCCGCGCGCGGCTGGTGCGCGCCCTGCAGGCGCGGGATCGCCAGGGCCGGCTCGCGCTCTATCATCCGTTCACTGCCGGCGGTGCCCCCATCTATGTGCACGCCAAGATCACGATCGTCGACGACGCCCAGCTTCGCATCGGCTCGGCGAACCTCAACAACCGGTCGATGCGGCTCGACACCGAATGCGACGTCTCGGTCGATGCCGCCCGCGATCCCGATGCGGCGCTCGAGCCGGCGATCGCCGGCATTCGCAATGGCCTGCTCGCCGAACATCTGGCTGTCCCGGTCGAGCAGGTCGGTGCGCTGCTCGAGCAGACCGGGTCGCTGATCGCGGTGATCGAGCGCCTGCGCGGACCGGGCCATTCGCTCAGCCCCTATCAGCTGCCCGAATTGACTGCGGCGACGCAGTGGCTCGCCGACCATGAGGTTCTGGATCCGGAAAGCCCCGAAGAGGTGTTCGAACCGATCGCCGGCGGCGGCCTGCTCCGCCGTCTGCGGCGGCGATAGGGCCGCTCCTCAGCTATCTTCGGTCGGACGGCCCATGTCTCGCGATAAAGCTAGCTGCGCCGGACGATCGCCCGGTAGAGATGCGTGTCGGACAGCGAATAATAGAGCCAGATCTGGTCTCCGACGACGACCACGGAGGCGGCGAAGGCAATGTCGGTCGCGGTCCGTTGCAGCGCGGGCGGCGGGATGATGAGCGGCTCGATGCAGCGCGCGACGACCTTGCCATATTGGCTGTCGAAGGCGATCCAGCCGATCCGCCAGCGCGCGTCCTGCGTCGCGCCGTTGTAGAACATTACCGGCATGTCCTTGTCGGTGGTGAGCAGGGGGCCGGTCGACAGATGCCAGCTGTCCCAGCCGTCGGTCCGCGGCGCGAACGGATCCCGTTCGTCGGTCCAGGGGCCGGCGATGTCGTCGCTGACCGCAAGACCGACCAGCGATGCCTCGTGGCGGGCGAACTCGTAGAACATGCGCCACCCACCGGTCTCGGTCCGGTCGACTGTGGCCTCCTTGATATTGCCCTGCGACGGCGTGTTCGGCATCGCCACGCCCCGCTTCTCGAGCCGGTCGATCGAAGGGCCGACCGCGTAGAGCATCTCACCGTGGCTGCGTGTCGCATCGACGCCGGTATAATAGATCACGACGCTGCCGTCGGGCCGGAACACCGGGGTCGGATCCTCGCAGCCGCCGATATCGTCGGCGCCGGGACCCGGCGACAGCACCGGCGTGTCGGTCGCGGTGAAGCGCAGGCCGTCGGTGCTGGTCGCATACCAGATCGTGCCGGTATCGCCGGTCTCGCCGGGACGCGGCACCGCGCGGACCAGCATGGCATAGAGGCCGTCGGGCGTCCGCCAGACATAGGGGCTCATCAGGTCGCGTCGCGAGACCTGCTCGTTGCCGACCATGGCGATCGGATCGATCTGCTCGACGTTGAAATCCACGAGCGCGGCCATGATCAGGCGCCTTGCGCGACGGTCAGCGACAGCGCGCCGTCGATCGTGACGGTCGTGCCGGTGATATAGTCGGCCTGCGGCGACAGCAGGAAGTTGACCAGCGTCGCCACCTCGTCGGGCCGGCCGGCGCGGCGCCAGGGGATCGCCGCCTCCTTGGCCTTGAGCTCCGCCGGATCGTTCAGCGCGGACTGATTCATCGGGGTCAGGATCATGCCGGGCGCCACGCCGTTCACCGCGATGCCCTTGGGCGCGAGCTCGAGCGCCAGCGTCGCGGTGAGCTGCGAAAGCCCGCCCTTGGCGGAATCATAGTCGACGCCGCCGGGACGCGGTGCCTTCTCGTGGATCGAGGAGATGTTGACGATGCGCCCCTTCATCGCCTTCGCCTCGAGCGCGCGCACCAGCCGGCGGCAGGTGAGAAACGGACCATAGAGATCCGAGCGGATCACGCGATCGAACTGCGCGAGCTCCATGTCGACGAGATCGACGCCGGTCATGTTGAGGCCCGCCGAATTGACCAGCAGGCTGACGGTGCCGAACGTCGTCTCCGCTGTGGCGAACAAGCGTTCGACCTCGCCCTCGTCGCCGACATTGGTCTGGACGGCGATGGCCCGCGTCTCGTCGCCGATCGACCGGCAGACCGCCTGCGCCGCATCGGCATCCTTGAAGAAGGTGATGACGACACGGGCGCCGGCATCGCCGAGCGCTTTCGCGCAGGCGGCTCCGATGCCGGATTCACCGCCGGTGACGATCGCGATCTGGTTGTCGAACATGTCGGCTCCTCGAGGATTGGGGGGAAGCTTGGGCGGCGGTCGAGGGGCGGGTCGAGTTACGCTTTTGTCATTCGTCGCATTCACCCACGCGGGACCCAGGCCACGACGACCGTCCATATCGACGCGGCGATTGCCAAGCTGTTGTTCCAGCGCCGGGAGCGGATCGGATGGAGCGAAGGGCCCGTTCGCGAGTAGGTCCGTAGGAACGAGCAGGCAGCGGGACGGCACGATGACGGGCGAGATCTGGCACTATAAGGACGGCGACGTTGCGTTGCGCGGCGAGATCTACCGGCCGGTCGGCCATCCCAACGGGCGGTCGGTGTTGGTCGTGCACGAAGCGGACGGGATCGGCGGCAATGTCCGGCGGCACTGCGCGATGCTTGCCGAGCGCGGCTATCTGGCAGCGGCCGCCGACCTTCATGGCGATGGCCGTGTGCTCGAGGGTGAGGCGGTGGCGTCCGCGATCGCGGCGTTTCGGGACGACCCGGCGCTGTTTCGACACCGCGTCCGTGCCGGCTTCGATGCGATGGCCATGCTCCCGGGCGTCGCGGGCGAACGCAGCGCGGCTGTCGGCTACTGCTTTGGCGGCGCAGCGGTGCTCGAACTCGCGAGAAGCGGCGCGCCGATCGCCGCCGTGGCGAGCTTCCACGGCTCGCTGACCACGGCGCTGCCGGCGCGCGCGGGTGTCGTCTCCGCGCGCGTTCTGGCGTGCACCGGCGCGCGTGATCCGCTCGTGCCCCCCGCCGACATCGCCGCCTTCCAGCAGGAGATGACCGACGCGGACGCCGACTGGCAGCTGCTCGTCTTTGGTCGCGCGCTGCACAGCTTCACCAACGACCAAGTCGATTCACGCGGCGATCCGCGCATGGCCTACGACCGGATTGCCGACGTACAATCCTGGGAGGTGATGCTCCGCTTCTTCGACGACACATTTGCGGGCGGGTCGTGACGGTCGATCAAACCATGCACGGCAGGTCGGATGGACGTCGGTGCGTCGGAGGCGGCGGATCACGCTCGGCATTGCCGACGATCCGGCCGCAGCTCGGACTCTCCGCGCGACATCATGCGTAGCCATCGAGATCGTCCTCCTCCTCGTCCTCGTACTCCTCGCCTTTCCGTGAGAGAGGGCCAGCGGCCTCGATGTCGGACACGGTGAGCAGGACTGGCGGCTCACCACCAAGGCGCTTCACGAATTCCAGCCGGGCAATGTGGTGAACGTCGGTTTCGAACTCGAAAAATGTCTCCATCGCCGTCTCGCTATCGATCTCGTCGAGATCCGGGTTCAGGAGATAGGCAAGCGCGTCGCGCGTGATTAGAAAATCGACCGGCCCCAAAGCCGTCAGGCCGGCGAAGCCGACGCTGTCTCGTTCCGCGACCCATTCGGCATCTCCGGGCTCAAATCGAACGCTTGGCTCTGCCATGTCTGCAATCCATTCTGATGGCCGATGATGGCAGCGCGATACGCGGCCGGACTGGGTGATGACAATGTCGGCCCGTCGACGAGAGCATAGCCGCCGGCAGCCACGTGCCAGCCATCGGCCAGACGCGACCCGACCGCGACGCAAAGGCGGCGGCCGCCTGGACTGATGCTGATCGCGATCGCCATGGGTCGGAGGTGAACCCGGCTCGTGAACGGACGGACTCGCCGCTTTCGCGGTGCCCGGCGTCTTGGACTTTGAGGCCGACGCTTTCCCGCCGCCGGTGTTGCTGATCGAGGCAACATTGAGGTTTCTTATTTTTGGCTCGGCGCCGATCTCCGCTAGGGCGGCCGCTGCACCTCCCAGTGGACAGCGACGGCAGCGCATGAACATTCTCGTCGCAGAAGATGATCCCGAAACGGCGGCGTTTCTGTGTCGCGGATTGGGGGACGCGGGCCATCAGGTCCACCATGTGGAGACGGGCGCCGAGGCGCTCGCCGCGCTGCAGTCCGGCAGCTTTGACATCGCCGTGTTGGACCGGATGCTGCCCGGACTTGACGGGCTCTCGGTGATCCGCGGGGCACGGCGCGGCGGCATCGTCACGCCCGCGCTGATGCTGACCGCGCTGGGGCGGATCGAGGACCGGGTCGACGGGCTTGAGGCCGGCGCCGACGATTATCTGGTCAAGCCCTTCGCGATGTCCGAGCTGGTCGCCAGGCTCAATGCGATCAGCCGGCGGCGGCAGACCGGCGACGTGGTGACGACGCTGACCGCCGGGTCGATCGTGCTCGACCTGCTGCACCGCGAGACGCGCATCGCCGGCCGGCTGGTGCCGCTCCAGCCGCGCGAATTCCGCCTGCTCGAAGAGTTGGTCCGCAACGCCGGGCGCGTGGTGACGCGCACGATGCTGCTGGAGAGCGTGTGGAACTTCCATTTCGAGCCGCAGACCAATCTGGTCGAAACCCATATGAGCCATCTGCGCGCCAAGCTCGCCGCCGGCGGCGCGCCTGCGGTGATCGAGACGGTGCGCGGCGCCGGCTACCGAATGGTCGCCGACGCCTGAGATGATGCGCAGCGCCGCCTATCGGATCGCGACGATCTATTCCGCCGCCTTCGTCATCGCGACGCTCGTGCTCGGCGTCGCGGTCTATTATGCGGCGCATGTCGCGCTGCAGACCCAGCTCGACGACCGCATCGCCGCCGAGATGAGCTCGCTGGTCAGCGAATATCGCAGCGAGGGGCTGACCAGCCTCAAGCTGGTGATCAGCCGGCGCGAGCTGGCGCGGGCGACCAACGATCTCGGCTATGCGCTGTATGATCCGGCCGGGCACCGCGTCGCCGGGACACTGAGCGCGCGCAGGCCCGCGCTCGGCTGGTCGACGATCGGATTCGTCGATCGCGAGGACGCAAGCGATGTCGCGCGGTCGTTCGCGGTGCGGCTCGACGGGGGCGAGCGGCTGGCGGTTGCCGCCGATTGGGACGAGCTGGAGGCGGCGGATCGGCTGATCCTGACCATCCTCGGCGTCGCCTTCCTGGTCGAACTGATCATCGGCGGCATCGGCGCCGTCCTGCTCGGCGCCTATCTGCGTCATCGACTGTCGGGGATCAGCGGCGCGGCGGAAGGGATCATCGCCGGCGATCTCGGCACACGCGCGCGGGTCGGGCCGCGCGGCGACGAATTCGATCGGCTGTCCGCCGCGCTCAACGCGATGCTCGATCGGATCGGCGAGCTGCTCGACACGCTCCGCCAGGTCTCGAGCGACGTCGCGCACGACCTGCGCACGCCTCTGTCGCGGCTGCGTAACGGGCTCGAGGAGGGGCTGCGCACCGATCCCGGCCCCGCCGTGATCGAGCGCGCGATCGAGCAGAGCGACCAGGTGCTCAGCCTGTTCTCCGCGATTCTGCGGCTGTCCGAGATCGAGGCGGGCGGGCTGCGGCAGGCGTTCGCGCCGGTCGATCTCGCCGCGCTGGTGCGCGATCTGGCGGAAAGCTACGCGCCGGCGATGGAGGCAGCGGGCCGGACATTGGCGGCGCATGTCGAGACCGTCCCGCCGGTCATCGGCGACCGCGAGCTGCTCGCGCAAGCGGTGATCAACCTGCTCGACAATGCGCTGGCGCACACGCCGGTGGGAACGACGGTGCGGCTCGGCCTGGCGGTGGGTGGGGGCGGGACGGTGCTGACTGTCGCCGACGACGGCCCGGGCATTCCCGAGGCGGACCGCGACCGCGTGGTGCAGCGCTTCGCGCGTCTCGAGGCCAGCCGGACGCGGCCCGGCTATGGGCTGGGGCTCAGCCTGGTGGCGGCGGTGGCGCGCATCCACGCGACGTCGCTCGTCCTCGGCGATGCCCGACCCGGTCTGGTCGCCACCCTGACGTTCGGAGCGGCACGCCGATGATCCGCAAGCTCGGCCTGTGCGCGTTGCTGCTGCTGCCGTCCGCCTGCCAGCATTATGCGCCCGCCCCGCTGCCGCGCGCGGTACCTTTGCGGCCGGCCGCCGCCGATCTCGTCGGCATGCCGGCGGGTCCGCTGACCGTCGGCGACGTCGTGCGGCTGGCGCTTGCCAACGATCCCGATCTCGTTGCCGCGCGGGCCAAGCGGGGCGTCGCGCAGGGCCAGCTGCTGCAGACCGGTATCCTGCCCAATCCCTCGCTGTCGGGCGCGTTCCTGCCGCTGATCTCGGGCGTCGGCTCGGTGCCGGCCTGGACCGCCGGGCTGTCGCAGGACATCAAGGCGCTGATCACCTATCGCTCGCGACGCGAGGCGGGCCGCTACGCCGCGCAGCAGGTCTATGCCGATCTGCTGTGGCAGGAATGGCAGGTCGCGGGGCAGGCCAGGCAGCTCGTGGTAGACCTGATCGAGACGCAGCGTGCCCGCCCGGTCGCCGCCCAAGCCTACGACATTCTGTCGGCGCGCAACCAGGCCGTCGAGGCGGCGCTGGCGGCGGGCAATTCGACGCTGGTCATCGCGGCGCCGTCGCGCCTCGCCTTCCAGACCGCACGGACCACGCTCAACGGCATCGACCAGCGGATCCTGACGCTGCGTCACCAGCTGAACGCGTTGCTGGGGCTGGCGCCTGATGCGCCGCTCGCTCTGGTGCCGACGGTCGCGCTGCCGCCGCTCGACATCGCCGCGGCGCGCGCAAGCCTCGCGACCTTGCCCGGTCGCCGCCCCGATCTGCTCGCGCTGCGGCTCGGCTATGCCGCGCAGGAGGAGACGGTACGCCAGGCGATCCTGTCGCAATTCCCCGATCTCATCTTCGGCGGCGCGGCGTCGAGCGACAACAGCCGCGTGATCAACGCCGGCCCCAACGTCACCGTCGGGCTGCCGATCTTCGATCGCAACCAGGGCAACATCGCGATCGCCCGCGCGACCCGCGAACAGCTCCGCGCCGACTATGCCGCAAGGCTTGCGGCGACCGCGGGCGAGGTCGGCGCGGCGCTCACCGAGATCGAGCAGCTCGGCCGCCAACTCGCCGTCGCGCGGCGCGACCTGCCGATGGCGCGCCAGGCCGCGGCGCGCGCCATCGCGGCGCGCAGCGCTTCCGCGATCGACGAGGCCGCCTTCGTCGATCTGATCACCACGCGCTTCACCAAGAAACAGGACGTCATGGCGCTCGAACTCGCGCTACAGGATCGGCAGGTCGCCGTGG